>JBIOUO010000231.1:0-6569 GCA_044867195.1 Ilumatobacteraceae bacterium | reverse complement strand
CGCGGATCGCTTCCATCGACGCGCTCGACGGCATCGAGTACCGGTGGCCGGGATACACGATCGTGCTCGGCGGCAGCGACGCCAGGCGCTGCAGGCTCTCGTACATCAGCTCGGCGTCGCTGCCGGGGAGGTCGGTACGGCCGCAGCCGTCGAGGAACAGCGTGTCGCCCGACACCAGCCTGCCGTCGACCAGGAAGCACTGGCTGCCTGGCGTGTGCCCGGGCGTGTGGACGAGCTCGATCTCGATCGCCCCGACCCGCACGACGTCGCCCGCGTCGTGGGCGACGAGCTCGCTCTCGGCGATCCCCGTGGTGCGGGCGACCCACGGCACCTCGTCTCGTTGCACGTGCACCGGGCAGGGCACCCGCTCGAGCAGTCGCTGGATGCCCTCGATCCGGTAGCCCATCATCGACCCGCCAATGTGGTCGGCGTGGTAGTGCGTGCCCAGCACACCGCCGACCACCAGCCCGTCGGCCTCGACCGCGTCGACGAGATCGTCGACGGCATACGCCGGGTCGACGAGCACGCACTCGCCGGTGGCCCGGTCGCCGATCGCGTACGCGAAGTTGACCATCTGCGCGGCGATCGGGTCGCCGACCGCGAAGTCGCGCCCCGACAGCAGCTGGCGGAAGTAGAGCCGGTCATCCGTCGCCATCGCCGTCACGCTACGCCCGAGGGTGCGGCCTCCCGCAGGCGGCGCCCCCGTACGCTGGCCGGCCGTGACACGCGCCCTGGAACGACTCGAGCCCGGGCAGCCGATCGTCTTCGGTGGGGACCGTGTCACGACAGTGCCGGCAGAGCTGGCGGTGGCGTTCCAGCCGGGCGATCGCCTCATCGTCGTCCAGGAGACCGGCGACCTGTTGCACGTCCCCGCAGCCGAGCAGCGCATCGTCGCGGACGCCGTGACCGCCGCCACCGATGCCTTCGGCGCGCTGGCGTCGTGCGACGACGATCAGATCACGACGCTGTTCGAGCACTTCGCGTCGGGGCTCGCCGACGACGCCACGATGGACGCCGTGCGCCGGGCCAACGACGCCGACGTGGCGCGGGCGATTGCCGCCGGACGCTCCACGACGCGCCTGGAGCTCACGGACCGCATGCGCGACGACATGGTCGGCGGCCTGCGCGGCTGGCGCGACGCTGACGCCGGCCGCGACGTCGAGATCACACGGCTCGCCCACGATGGGTGGTCGCTCGCCGCCCACCGCGCCCCGCTCGGCGTGGTCGGGTTCGTGTTCGAGGGCCGGCCGAACGTGTTCGCCGACGCCGCCGGGCTGTTGCGGACTGGCAACACGGTCGTCATGCGCATCGGCTCCGACGCGCTCGGCACGGCCGAGGCGATCGTGCATTGCGCCCTCGGCCCGGCACTCGCCGCATCCGGCCTGCCGGCCGGGGCGGTCACGCTCGTGGCGTCGCCGGCGCGAGCCGCCGGGTGGGCGCTGTTCGACGACCGCCGGCTGGCGCTCGCCGTGGCCCGCGGGTCCGGTCCGGCGGTGGCCCAGCTCGGCGCCGTGGCCCGCCAGGCCGGAACGCCGGTCAGCCTGCACGGCACCGGAGGGGCATGGCTCGTCGCCGGCGAGGCGGCCGACGCCGACCGGTTCCGGGCGGCGGTCGTCAACTCGCTCGACCGCAAGGTCTGCAACACGCTCAACGTCTGCTGCATCCCGGCGTCGCGGCGCGAGCTGGTGGCCGTGTTCCTGGACGCGCTCGACGAAGCCGGGCGCCGCCGCGCCGCGTCCGCCGTGCTCCACGTGGAGGCTGGATCACGTGACGCCGTGCCGGACGAACGGTTCTCGTCGACCGTCACGGTGCGCCGCGCCGACGGCGTCCACATCGAGCCGGCGGCAACCGTCCTGCCGACCGACGAGCTGGGGCGGGAGTGGGAGTGGGAGGACGCGCCCGAGGTATCGCTCGTGGTGACAGCCGACGTCGGCGCCGCCACGGCACTGTGCAACCGGTACAGCCCGCGCCTCGTGTCGTCGCTCGTCAGTGACGACGCCGCCGAGCAGGCGCGGTTCTACGCTGCCGTCGACGCCCCGTTCGTCAGCGACGGCTTCACCCGCTGGGTCGACGGCCAGTACGCCCTCGGGACGCCCGAGCTCGGCCTCTCCAACTGGCAGGCCGGACGGCTGCTCGGGCGCGGCGGCGTGCTCTCGGGTGATTCGGTGCACACCATCCGCTACCGGGCCACCATCCTCGACCCTGACCTCCACCGGTGATGCGGGCACCCGCGAGGTCGCTCGCCGCTGCGCTCGCCGTCGCCTTGGCCGCCGCCTGCTCGGGAGGCGCCGGCGTGCGCACCGAGTCGGCGGCCCAGGTCAACGAGCGGGCTCCCGCCGTGACCGAGACCCCGACACCGACACCGACACCCCCCATGCCCTCCCCGGCGCCGGCACCGGCCCCGTCCGACCTGCCGTCAACCACGACGGAGACGAGCCCGGACCCGTCGAGCGAACCCACCGATCCCGCCCAGCCGTCGACGTCGACGGGCGACTCGCTGTTCCCCGAGCTCGGGTCGAACGACCTCGACGTCCAGTCCTACGACCTCCGCCTGCACTACGACGAGGCGACGGCCGCGATCGACGCCACGGTGCGCATCACGACGCTGGTGACCCGACCGCTGAACGTGATCGCGCTCGATGCCGGCGAGCTCGTCGTCGACTCGGTGACCGTCGACGGCGCGCCGGCGACGTTCGAGCGGACTGACACCGAGCTGTTGATCCACCCGGCGGCACCGGTGTCCCCGGCCGCGCCGGTCGTCGCCGACATCACGTACCACGACACCGACCACGAGGTCGGGGGAGGGTACGGGCTCGGGGTCGGCTCCGGCTGGTTCGCCGCGTTGGACGGCTCCTACGTGCTCAACGAGCCCGACGGCGCCCGGCGCTGGCTCCCGAGCAACGACCATCCCTCGGACAAGGCGACGTGGCACTTCGAGCTCACGGTCCCGGCCGGCACGACGGCCGTCGCCAACGGCCGCTTCGTCGGCCAGCAGCCTGCTGACGGCGGGGTGACGTGGATCTGGGAGCAGCCCGAGCCGATGGCCACCTACCTCGTGCAGCTGCTGACGGGTGACTACGCGATCCTCGACGGTGGGACCGCTGGCGACACGCCGCTCACCAACGTCGCCCTGCGCGACGACGTCGACCGGATGCAGCCCTACTTCGATGCCACTGCCGCCCAGATCGCCTACTTCGAGACGGTGTTCGGGCCGTATCCGCTGCAGCAGTACGGCCTCGCGTTCGCTGCCAGCGTGCCCGGGCTGGCGATGGAGACCCAGGGCCGCTCGATGTTCTCGCGGGACGACTTCCGCGGCGACGTCGACCCGCTGACCGAGCTGTTCCAGTCGCACGAGCTCGCCCACCAGTGGTTCGGCGACGCCGTGACGCCCGCCGACTGGTCCGACCTCTGGCTCAACGAGAGCTTCGCGACGTACGGCCAGTGGTTGTGGCTCGAGCACAGCGGTGGCGGTGTCGTCGAGCACGAAGCCCAGACCGCGCTTCGCTTTCGCCAGACTCCGAGCGAGCCGACGGCCAAGCCGAGCGCGGCGAACCTGTTCGGGTTCGAGCGCTACGACGGCGGCGCGGTCGTGCTGCACGCCCTGCGCAAGGAGATCGGTGACGACGCCTTCTTCGCCCTGCTGCAGCGGTGGGTGGCCGACAACGTGGGCACGTCGCGAACGACGGCCGACTTCACGTCGCTCGCCGCCACGGTCGCCGGCCGCGACCTGAGCGCGTTCTTCGACGCCTGGCTCTACGCCCCGTCACTGCCCCCGACGTTCCCCGCCTGAGAGCTTCAGCGGAAAGGCAAAGCCTTTCCGCTGAGTGCAAGGAGCCGGCCTCTGGCCGGCACCGAAGAGACCCGGCCGATCGTCCGGCCAAGCTGGATCGATCGGCAGTCGGGGGGCTCCGGCCAAAGGCCTCTGCCCCCCGAACCCCCCGCCCGGTCACCCCAATCTGCCGAGCCTCGCGCCCTTCTACGGCCGCTTCGCCCCCGACGAGCGCCGGTACGCTCGACGGCGTGGCTGACGGCCGGGCCCCGCTCGCCCCGCCGCGCGCCTCGCTCCCGCCGCCGACGACGCCGCCCGCCGGCTGGTATCGCGACCCCTACGGCTACCCGCTGGTGCGCTACTTCGACGGGCGGCGATGGACCCACGACACGTCACCGCTCGTCGCGCCGCGCGCACCGGCGCATCCCACGCTTCCCGTGCAGGCGGCGGTCGGGGCGATCCTCGTGCTCGGCGTCTCGCTGCTCGCTGGCCGATTCCTGCTGGAGAACCTCGTCGAGTACGAGTGGTCGATCGCCGTCTACGCGGCGATCAACATCGCCGTCGGCTACGGGCCGTCGGTCTGGTGGTTGCGCTACGCCAGCCGACGCTGGGGGAGCGGGGACGTGCGCCGGGATCTCGGCATCGTCGTGCGCTGGTCCGACCTCGGGTGGGGACCGCTCGTCTGGTTGGGGGCAGTGTTCGCGGAGGTCACGGTCGCCGCCCTCGTCACCGCGTTTCACATTCCGCTGATCAGCAACACCGAGGGCCTCCGCGAACTCGACCTCGACCGCGCCTACGTCATCTCGCTGCTGGTCGCCGCGCTCGTCGCCGCGCCGATCGTGGAGGAAGCGGTGTTCCGCGGCCTCATCCTGCGCGGCCTGCTCAGCCGGATGCCAGCCGTCGGGGCGATCACGCTGCAAGGGCTGATCTTCGGTGCGGTGCACTTCGACCCTCAGCGCGGCTGGGGCAACGTCGGCTTGGCCCTCGTCCTCGGCGCCGTCGGGATCGCCTTCGGCGTCGCCGCCTACCTGCTGCGCCGCATCGGACCGACGATGATCGCCCACGCCATCCTCAACGGCGTCGTGTTGGTAGTGGTGCTCAACCGGTAGGTGCTTCAGCGGAAAGGCGAGCCTCTCCGCTGAGTGCAATGAGCCGGCCTTCGGCCGGCACTGAGGAGTTGCTGCCGATCGACCAGCCAAGCTGGATCGATCGGCGATCGGGGGGCTCCGGCAGGAGCCTCGGGTGGGTGGGAGCCCCGAAGGGGCCCCCGATGGAACCGCAGGTTCCGGCGGGGACAGCCGAACCCCCCGCCGACGCGCGGGTCGGACGGTACGCTCGCCGCCCAATGCCCAAGCGGTTCGCCAACGAGGTCGTGCACCGCGTCTGGGAGGTGGTCCAGGACTGCGGCAAGATCCGCGCCCACACCCGCCGCGCCGCACGTTTCGGCGCGTTCGGCGAGGGCAGCGTGATCTGCTTCCCGCCGGCGGCACTCGTCAACGAGCGCTACATCCGCGTCGGCGCGCGCACCGTGATCGGCTCCCATGTGACGCTGTCGGCAGGCATGGTGCCCGGCCAGGAGTGCGTGACCGACACCGTCGTGCGCATCGGCGACCGCTGCCTGATCGGACGCGGCAGTGGCATCGTCGGCCACCTCTCGGTCGAGCTCGCCGACGACGTGTGGACCGGACACCACGTCTACATCACCGATCAGAACCACGGCTACGAGGATCTCGACCGGCCGATCTCGGTGCAGTCGATGCCCGAGCGCCCGGTGCGGATCGGCGCCGGTTCGTGGCTCGGGCACGGCACGGTCGTGCTGCCCGGCACGACGATCGGCCGCCATGTCGTGATCGGCGCCAACAGCGTCGTCGTCGGTGAGATCCCCGACTTCTGCGTCGCCGCCGGCAGCCCTGCCCGCGTCCTGCGCGACCTCCGGTAGCCGAGCGACCCGCCCCGGCTCCGCGATCTGGGCGGGATCCGTTCCGGTTTCCGGGACGATTCCCGCCCAGATCGCAGGGTGAGACGATTCCCGCCCAGTTGGGGGACTCAGCCGAGGTCGGTCGGGGGGGCGCACTCGGGCATCCGGTTGTCGGCGGCGAAGACGGCCAGCTTGTCGCTGATCGGGATCCCGTCGACCATCGTCTCGGCGAACGCCTCGTTGTGTCCGCCGCGCAGGCGGTCGGCGAACGCCCGCCGGTCCTCGATGTAGGTGCGGTAGTCGGACGTCCAGCGCGGGACGAGCGCCTGGCCCTTGGCGTCGCTCGGCGCGACGGCCACGACGTCGTCGAGCATCCGCTCCACGATGTCGGTCGCCCGGTCGACGATCTCGGCGCGCTCGGCGAGCATCGCCGCGTCGTTCGCATCGACTCGGCGGAAGTCGGCGAGGTCCTGGCGGCGGTCGTCCGCGGCGGCGCAGATCGCCGCTGCCCGTGCCGCCCACGCGTGGTCACCGATGCGATTGACCGACTCCTTGGAGGCGAAGAACAGCGCCCACACCCAGAACGCCGCCAGGCCGACGACGGCGGCGAGCACGACCCAGCGCCACGGGCTCGGCCGCCCCGCGTCGGCGTCGTCGACCACCGCGCCGCCTGCTGGCGGCGAGGCCACCGTCATCCCGCCACGCCGGCCGGCGCCGGCTGGGGCCGGTAGCAGACGGCGAGCTGCAGCGCCGCCCCGCCGACGCCGACGACGCCGGCGATGACAGCCCCGATCCAACCGCCCCACGCCGTCCACTCGAGCCCGATCGCGTGGTCGAGGCTGATGTCGCCCGGGCCGATCGTCGCCACACCCCACGCCGCGA
>JBIOUO010000230.1:0-2069 GCA_044867195.1 Ilumatobacteraceae bacterium | reverse complement strand
CCGACCATCGACGTGCCGACCGAGGCGGTGTCACCGCCGGCGCCGCGCTGGTGGCAGCGGCTGCGCGCGCCGTGGGTGTGGGCTCCGGCGATCGTGCTCGTCGCTGTCGTGCTCGCGCTGGCCGTGCGTGCGTGCACGGGTGGGTCCGACACCGACACCGCGGCGACCGTGCCGACGACCGGTGTGCCCGAGCAGAGGCTCGCCTTCCCGACGATCCAGATCGGCAACGAGGGCCCGATCGTCGAGGTCCTGCAGCGGTTGCTGACGCAGAAGGGGTTCCCGGTCGAGCCGTCGGGTTTCTTCGACGACCCCACGCTGGACGCAGTCGAGCAAGTCGAGGCGGCGACCAACATCCCAGTTGACGGCGTGGTCGGGCGGGTGACCTGGCAGCAGATCGTGGCGCCGATCCGCCGTGGCGACCAGGGCGAGGCGGTGCGCGCCGCCGAGCAACTGCTCCAGCTGTCGGCATTCGACATCACGCCCGACGAGCGCTTCACGCTGGACACCCAGTCGCTCGTGCTGCAGTTCCAGCGCCAGCACGGCCTGGCAGCCGACGGCATCGTCGACGTCGACACCTGGCGGGCGCTGCTGGCACTGGCGGCGAAGGCGCCATCTCCGCCGCCGGGGACCGCCGCGCCGTAAGGCGCCGCGGTCGACTCGATCTGGGCGCGGAGCCTGACGACAGTTGGCAGGAGTCGCGCCCAGAACCTGATCTGGCAGAGATTGCGCCCAGATCGCCGAGGGCCAGGTTCACGCGGTCGGCGCCACGAACCGCCATGGGAGGTCGGCGGCGCGGCGGATCCCGACGCGGGTCGTCCTCACCGGCATCGAGGGCGGTTCGGTGCCGTCGTCGCAGATCGTGATCGGGCCGCCGGCACAGAGGTCGGTGCCGCTGTCGCCCAGATCGAGACCGAACGCCTGGCACAGCTTCGCCGGACCGTCGGCGAGCGCGGCGCGCCCGCCACGGCGTTGGCGCATCAGCTCCACCCCGGCGAGGGGCACGACCGCCCGCAGCAGCACCGCCTGGCCGTCCCCGTCGGCGCCGGTCACCACGTTCGCGCAGTAGTGCATCCCATACGTGAAGTAGACGTACAAACGCCCCGCGCGGCCAAACATCACGGCGTTGCGGGCCGTCTGCCCGCGGAACGAGTGGCTCGCCGCGTCGTCGGCGCGGTAGGCCTCGACCTCGACGATCCGCCCTGTGCACGCGCCGGCGACGAGCACCTTGTGCAGCAGCTCGGGCGCCACGGCCAGCGCGTCTCGCTGGTAGAACGCGCGATCCAGCGGCCGGCTCGTCACGCGCGGTGCCCCGTCATCTGTCCACCATCTCGCGCTGGCGGCGCAGGGCCGCCCGGAACCGTGTCATCTGCGCGGCGACTGGCACCGGGCCGCCGCCTCCGGGCGACGTGCGCCGGGCGACGGCGACGCCAGGCGCGAGCAGCTCCGCGGCGTTCGCACCGAGGCGGGGGTCGGCGGCGACGAGGTCGCGCAGCGGCCCGCCGCCAGCCAGGTGCACTCGCACCAGCTCGCCGACGATGCCGTGCGCCTCGCGGAAGGGCGTGCCGCGGGCGACCAGCCACTCGGCGAGGTCGGTCGCCGACGCCGCCTCGTCGTCCGCGGCGGCGGCCATCCGCTCGGGCACGAACGTCGCCGTCTCGATCATCCCGGTGACCGCTACCAGCGCCAGCGAGACCTGGTCGACGGCGTCGAACAGCGGCTCCTTGTCCTCCTGCAGGTCGCGGTTGTAGGCGAGCGGCAGGCCCTTGAGCGTCGCCAGAAGGCCGGTGAGGTCGCCGATCAGCCGGCCGGCCTTGGCTCGGGCCAGCTCGGCGATGTCCGGGTTCTTCTTCTGCGGCATCATCGACGAGCCGGTGGCGTAGGCGTCGTCGAGGCGGGCGAAGCCGAACTCGTCGCTGGTCCACAGCACCCACTCCTCGCCTAGGCGGGCGAGGTGGACGCCGAGGAGGGCGAGGTCGAACAGCGCCTCGGCGACGAAGTCACGGTCGCTCACCGCGTCGAGGGAGTTGGCGAACACGTCCCTGAACCCGAGCGCGGCCGCCGTCGCCGCC
>JBIOUO010000229.1:0-8654 GCA_044867195.1 Ilumatobacteraceae bacterium | reverse complement strand
GACCCCGAGCTACAGCCTCTGGAGGAGCTGCTCGAGCAGTCCGACATCCTCGTCGTCGGTGCACCGCACGAGTGCTACCGCTCGCTGGAGCCGGCGCAGGACGTCATCGACATCTGGAACCTGTTCGGGCGGGGCGTGACGATTTGAAGCCACGGGTCTCCGTGGTCATCCCCGCGTACGACGAGGGTGACCAGATCGGCGCGGTGCTGCGCCGCAACCTCGAGGCGATCACCTTGCCGTGCGAGCTGCTCGTTGTGGTAGACGACAGCTCTGACTCGACCGTCCCGGCCGTCGCCGAGGTCGCCGCGCAAGCGCCGCAGGTGCGAGTCGTCGTGAATACATACGGTCGAGGTCCCGCCAACGCGATCCGTTACGGCATCGATCAGGCCGCTGCCCCGGTCGCCGTGGTGACGATGGCCGATGGCTGCGATGACCCGTTCCAGATCGATGAGCTCACACGGCTCGTCGAGCGCGGGGTCGTCGTCGCCGCGGCCAGCCGCTACGCACGTACCGGGCAGCAGGTCGGCGGTCCGTGGCTCAAGGGCGCTCTCTCGCGGCTCGCGGGCCTCAGCCTTCACTACCTCGCGCGGGTCGGGACCAAGGACGCGACGAACTCCTTCAAGGCGTACTCCGTGCCGTTCGTCCGCGCCGTCGGGATCGAGAGCGACCAGGGCTTCGAGATCGGCATCGAGCTCGTCGCCAAAGCTCGCCGCGCCCGCCTGCCGGTCGCCGAGATCCCGACGATCTGGCTGGAGCGGGCGTTCGGGGTCTCCAGCTTCAAGATCCGGGCCTGGCTGCCGCGCTATCTGCGCTGGTACGTGCACGCCTTCGGCCCGAAGGTGACGACTGCTGGACTGAAGAAGACGACCAGCGGGTCGTACGAGTTGCTGTCTCCACGGGAGGACTGACACGTGAAGGTGCTCGTCACGGGGTCTTCCGGGTTCATCGGCGGCTACGTCGTCGAGGAGTTGCTCGCCAAGGGCCATGACGTCGTCGGTCTCGACAACCACTCCAAGTACGGCAAGGTCGCCAAGAGCTACGACGATCACCCGCGCTACCGCCTGGTCGACGGGGATGCCCGCGAAGCCGGGCTCGTCACCGAACTGCTCGAGGGGTGCGACCACTTCATCGCCGGGGCCGCGTTGATCGGTGGCATCAGCTACTTCCACCACTACGCGTACGACCTGCTGGCGCAGAACGAGCGGATCACGGCCGCCTGCTGCGACGCGGCGATCGCCGCGCATCGCGATGGTCGGCTGCAGAAGGTCACGTACATGAGCTCGTCGATGGTGTTCGAGTCGACCGACCGGTGGCCAAGCGTCGAAGGCGATGAGCGGCGCATCCCACCCCCGCTGTCCTCGTACGGCTTCCAGAAGCTGGCGGTGGAGTACTTCGCCCGTGCGGCGTGGGACCAGTACGAGTTGCCGTACACGATCGTGCGGCCGTTCAACTGCGTCGGCATCGGCGAGATGCGCGCCGTGGGCGACGTCGAGGTGCTCTCGGGCAACGTTCGCCTGGCGATGAGCCACGTCGTGCCCGACCTCGTTCAGAAGGTGCTGAAGGGACAGGATCCGCTGCACGTGCTCGGCGACGGCAGCCAGGTCCGTCACTACACCTACGGCGCTGACCTGGCGCGCGGCATCGTCCTGGCGATGGGCAGCGAGGCGGCGCGCAACGAGGATTTCAATCTGTCAACCGGGGAATCGACCACGGTGATCGAGCTGGCAGAAATGATCTGGCGCAAGGTGAAAGGAGATGTGCCGTTCCGGTATGTGTCGGACACGCCGTTCGATCACGATGTGCAGCGGCGGGTTCCCTCCGTCGCCAAGGCGCGCGACATGCTCGGGTTCGAAGCGACGACGATGCTCTCGGATGTCCTCGACGAGGTGATCCCGTGGATCGAGAAAGCGATGGCCGAAGGGCTGATCTGAATGACCACGCCTGAAGTGCCCACAGGTACGGTGCGAGGCACCATCGGCGTCGGAGTGGTCATCGAGCGCGGACGCGCGAGCGCGACACGCACTGGCCCTCGGGCCCGGGTGAGGGCGGCCGCGGACTCGCCCCGTGTTCAATGGCTCGTCTTCGGTCTTGTCATCGCGCTGGGTGCGGCATTCCTGCTGTACGGCGCCCGCAACACCTGGTTCTTCGGAGATGACTGGGCGTTCATCGTCCGGCGGCGTCAGCTGTGGGCCGACGGTCGGTACGCCGAGTACCTGCTCGCCCCGCACAACGAGCACTGGGTGCTCGTCCCGGTGATCGCGCACGGGCTGCTGTTCCGTGTCTTCGGCCTGCACTCCTACCTGCCGTACCTTGTGCCCGTCGTCGCGTGCCACCTCGGAATCTGCATCGCCCTGCGCTCCATCATGCGCCGAGTCGGTGTCGGACCGTGGCTGGCGACGGGCGCCGCGACGCTGTTCCTGATCTTCGGCAGCGGTGCAGAGAACCTGATCTGGGGGTTCCAGCTCGGCTTCGTGCTGGCCGTGCTGCTCGGCCTCGTCCAGCTGCTGCTCGCCGACCACGCCGGCGTATCGCCGGCCCGCGATGCGGGCGCGGCCGCCGCCGGGTGCCTCGCCGTGATGTCGGCTGGCGTGGCGATCACGATGGTCGCCGTGGTCGTCGGGACGCTGCTCGCCCGCAGGCGATGGCTAGCCGCCGCGATCCAGGGCGGCGTGCCGGGGCTGCTCTACGCCACCTGGTACCTCGGATACGGAGGCAGCCGCATCGTCTCGCCGCCGTCGGACGTCAGTCTCGTCCCGGCGTACGTCGGCACCGGGCTGTCCAACGCCCTCGATCAGGTCGCGCAGCTGCCCACCGTCGGGCTCGCGGCCGGTCTTGTGCTGCTGGCTCTCGCCGCGCGCGGCACGCTCGGCCCGCTCGATCGCGTGCTGCCGGCGCTCACCATGGCGGGTGGCGCTGCGGTGCTGTTCGCGATCAACGGGCTCGGACGCGCGACGCTGGGGCTGGAGCAGGCCCGGGCGTCACGCTACGTGTACATCGCCGCGGCGCTGCTGCTGCCCCTCCTGGTCTGCGGCCTCCAGGCGCTGGTGGCGACGGGTCGCGCCGGGCGAGCGATCGCGTGGGGACTCCTCGCCTGGGCGATCATCGGCAACGTCGGCGCCTACTTCGTGCAGCGCGACGGCCGCCTCGAGCTGCTCACCGAGACGAGACCACGGATCGAGGCCGTGGCGGGCTATGCCGACCGATCGTGGGTCGACCCTGGAAGCCGGCCCGAACCCACCTATGACCCGGACGTCACGATGGCGTCGCTGCGCTCGCTCGTGCGCAGCAAGGACTTGGACGTGCCTGAGGCGGTGCCGACGGTGGCCGCCTTGCAGGCCGCGCTCGACTTCGGCGTCGCCATCGAGCCGTCGTCGACGACGGGACCGACCGGCGGCCTGTCCGTGATCGGACTCACCGACGCGACTACGTCGCCGGCCGGCGAGGGCTGCGTCACGCTGACGGCCACCGGGCCGTCTCCGGCGGTGACGCTCGGGGGCAGGGACCGCGGTGCGGTGCTGGTGCAGACGATGGGAACCGGCCTGGGGGTGCGGATGGTCGACGATGCCGGCGCGACCACCGAGCAGCGCGCCGTGGAGGGCCAGTCCGTCGTCGTCCGTGTCGACGTCGATGCGGGGAACCCGGTGCTCGACCTGCCCGTCGACGCGTTCACGACGGTCTGCGGCGCCGCGTTCCCGTAGCCGGACCCGCCGCTTCCGCGGGTCACCCCGTACGGTGGCGTGCCAGCCCGCGGAGCAGCGATCCGCCGCGTACCGCGCGGCACCATCCCATCGCCGACCGCTTCAGGGCGATCATCCTGCGCTCGAGCCGGGAGAGCTCGACCAGGGCCGTCCCGTCCGACTCTGGCCCCGTGTCCGAGCGCTCGAGCACCGCCGCGGCGAGGTTGAGTCCCTCCCGTTGCCGCTCGAGCCGCTCGACGTCGTCCAGCTCGGAGGGCAGGCGACGCAGCTTGGCCTGGAACTCGAGCGTGCCGGGCTGTGTGTCACGGATCCAGAGCAGCTCCCACTCGGCGAGGACGCCAGCGGCCGTCATCGCCTCCAGCGCAGCGACGAACCTGGCCGGGGTGAACGTCCAGCAGTGGCAGTCCACGTAGTCGTCGGACCGAGACGCTGCACGTGCGCTCTCGTAGCCGTGACGCCAATCGGGCACGCGCGCGACGTGATCGCTCTGCCCGCGCCAGATGGCGGCGGTGTCGACCTGCAGGGTTAGGCTGCCGGACTCGACCAGCTGCGCCGCGCTTGGGCGCGTGCGCCGCTCGACGGCGGCGGCGAGGATCTCACCCGGCCTGCTCGGCAGCCGGTTGGCGTCGAAGCAGTACCGGTGATCGGGCACGACGAGGCTCAGCACGCCGCCTGGTTCGAGCACGGCCGCGAGCTCTCGGAGCCAGGCCGCGATGTCGGGCACGTGCTCGATCACATGGGACGCGATCATCCAGCGGATCGGTCGCTCGCGCGGGATGACGTCGACGAGGGAACCTGTCCAGGCGACGTCAACCTCGTGGATCTCGCCAACCAGCTCGTGGTCGGCGTACTTGCGGCGGAGCTCGATCGTGTCGGCATGGTCGACGTACAGCACGTCGTAGGCGTCCTTCGAGGCGATCGGTCGATCGAGCGGGCCGAGCTCCAGGCCACGTGCCGAGAGGTCGAGCAGGAGCAGCGCGTGCTCGTACCGATCGGCCAGCTGTGGGTCGATCACCGCGACCTCGGGATCCGGTGCAGGTCCCGCGAGCGCCGCACCGAGCCGACAGACGTCTCGGGGAGGTACGGGTCTCGCTTCATCCGCCGCCCCCACAAGAGATGGATGAGCTTCGATTCGGACTCCGACACGGCCGTCTCTCGGGACTTGGACTCGAAATGGAACAGGCGCGCGTCGGGCGTCCAGATGATCCGGCGCCCCGACTCGAGGACCTTGAAGCACATATCGACGTCGTTGTAGTTGAGCGGGAAGTCGAGGCTGAAGCCGCCGATCGACCAGAACGTCTCCCGGCGCATCAGCATGCACGCGCCGGTAATCCCGCTCACCTCGCGATTGAGGTCCAGCGGCCGCCCACCGCCACCGCCGGAATCGGGCGCCAGGCGGAACCCGAAGTTCGCCGGCGGGGCGCTGATGTGGCCGGCGCTCTGGATGAGGAAGTTGTCGAGCAGAAGAAGTGGGCCGACGAGCCCGATCGAGTCGTCCTGGAGGAAGCCGAGCATGGTCTCCAGCCAGCCGGGCGACAGGACCTCGATGTCATCGTTGAGGAAGCACACGACGTCCGCTGTCGAGGCGAGTGCGCCGAGGTTGCATTGCTTGGAGAAGTTGAACGGCTCGGCGTAGTCGATGAGCTGCACGGGGTACGGAGAGCGCTGCTTCACCGCGTCGAGCGTGCGCGTGGGCGTGTGCGTGTCGTGGACCACGATGACCTCGACGTTGTCGTACGTCGACATCTGCAGGCTGTCGACCATGTTCACGACGTAGGGCATGTCGAGGCCCCACACCCGGCCGACAGTGCCCTTGGTCGGGACGACGATCGAGACTCGCGGACGGCTGGTCAGCTGCCGGCGCACGCGGTGGTATCCGTGGCCGACGGGGACCACGTCCCCGGCGATGCCACGGCGGCGGAGCGCGTCGGCCACCGCTCGCCGACCGGCCTCGACGGCGTGCGGCTTGGCGCCCACGTCGGCGGCCGTCGAGCCGTCGACGACGCGCCAGTGGTACAGCACCCGAGGGACGTGGACGATCGTCCGCGCCCGCTCCGTGACGCGCAGCACCATGTCGTAGTCCTGGGCCCCGTCGTACTCCGATCGGAACCCGCCGACGTTGACGAGCAGCGACCGGCGGACGGCCGAGATGTGGCAGCAGTAGTTCTGGCAGAGCAATCGCTCCGGCGACCAGGTGGGCTTGTAGAACCGGCTGTACGGCCATCCGTCGGGGTGGATCTTGTCCTCGTCGGAGTAGACGTAGTCGACGGTGGGGTCGACCCACACCTCGTGGTTCAGGGCGCCGAGCGCGTCGGGCGTCAGCTGGTCGTCGTGGTCGAGCAGGACCGCGAAGTCGCCGCTCGCCATGACCAGCGCGTCGTTCGTCGCCGCCGAGATGCCGCCGTTCTCCGTGCGGCTGGCGACCTTGATCCGGGTGTCCGAAGCCGCGAGCGCGTGCAACGTCTGGCCGACCCATCCGGCGGAGGAGCAGTCGTCGACGAGGCACCACTCCCAGCGCCCGTAGTCCTGCGCCAGGACCGAGGAGACGCAATCTAGGAACGCCTCGCGTGGGGGGTTGTAGACCGGCGTGAGGATGCTGAAGATGTTGCGGTCGTTGCCCACGCGCTCGACGGTTTCCGTCACGGTCGCAACCGGCGTCGAGCCCAGCGCGCCGGGCGTCCCAGCGTGGCGCGAACGCTCCGCCGGCGCCCCGTGCCGGGCGCCCTGATCGGGCGCTTGCCCAGCGCTTCACGCAGGCGGCGGTTCTCGTCGCGCAGTTCGCCGAGGACGCCGAGCGCGCCCTGCAGCTTGGCGTTCGCCTCGGCGACCTCGGCGCAGGCCGTGTAGGCGTGGTCGATGGCTTGCAGGGTCGTTCGCCGCAACTCCTCGACAGAGAACTCCTCGATCAGTCCGGCGATCCGTTCCGTGCGTTCCATCTCCACCTCACGCTGGCAGCCCACCAGCGTAAAGCGTCCCGACCGGACGTGCCCCGCGATCACACCTCCTCGGGGAGTCGACGCACGAATCGCCGGAAGATCGTCCAGCCCAGGCCGAGAGACGCGAACGAGACCGCGACCAGGGCCAGCAGCGTCTTCCAGCCCGGCGCACCGGCGTCGTACAGGCACCGGCGGTAGACCTCGACGAACCCGTTCATCGGGTTCAGCGCGAGCAGGTTCTGCACCCACTCGGGGGCCCGCTCATCCAGCAGTTCGGGCGCGTAGACGATCGGCGTGGCGAAGAACCACACCTGCATGACGATCGTCCACAGGTAGTTCATGTCCCGGAAGTAGACGGCGAGCACGCTGAGCGCGAGCGCGAAGCCAGAGGCGAAGACGGCGAGCAGGACCGACGTGAACACTACGACGGGGAGCCATGGTAGGAACGGGCTGCCGGCGATCAGCAGGATGACACAGAGGAGCCCCATCTCAATCGTGAACTGCACGCATCCGTGGAGGACGTTGGAGAACACCAGCACCTCGCGTGGGAACGCGACCCGTCGGACGAGGCCCGCGTTCGCAGAGACTGCGCTGAGGCCGAGGCCGTTCACCAGGGCGAAGAAGTTCCACGGCAGCAGCGCGCACAGCAGGTAGTACGCGAATCCCGTGAGGCCGCTCGGCACGCCGACCGGGGCAGTCGACTGGAACAGGGTCCCGAAGACGAACCCGTAGATCAGCACCGTCGAGAGCGGGTTGAGCATTGACCACGCCCAGCCGAGGAACGAGCGGCGGTACTTCGTGCGCAGCTCGCGCAGCGTGAGGTTCCACAGGAGCTCCCGCGACTGCCAGGTTTCGGCGACGGCGTGCATGGGCGCAGCGAGGCTACCGCCGGCTGGGCAGCGCGGACCGGAATGGGCCTGACGCCACCCCGAGCATGGTTGGTTGCTCGGCCGCCATCGGCGAGACTTGCTCGCGCATGCCAGACACCGCCGTGGCCGTCGACTCGCTGTGGAAGAGCTACCGGCTGTACCACGAGCGCAACCAGTATCTCAAGGCGGCGATCCTCAAGGGCCGGCGGGCTCGCTACGAGGAGTTCTGGGCGCTCAAGGACGTGTCGTTCGAGGTGCCGACGGGGTCGACGTTCGGCGTCATCGGCGCCAACGGGTCAGGCAAGAGCACGCTGCTCAAGTGCCTCGCCGGCATCCTCGTTCCGGAGAAGGGCCGAGTGGGCGTGCACGGGCGCATCTCGGCGCTGCTCGAGCTCGGCGCCGGCTTCCACCCCGAGCTCAGCGGCCGGGAGAACGTGTACCTCAACGGCGCCATCCTCGGGCTGTCGAAGAAGGAGATCGCCAGCCGCTTCGACGACATCGTCGACTTCGCCGGCCTCGCCGAGTTCATCGACACCCCGGTGAAGAACTACTCCTCAGGCATGTACGTCCGCCTCGGCTTCGCGGTCGCCGCCAACGTCGACCCCGAAGTGCTGCTCGTCGACGAGGTGCTGTCGGTCGGCGATGAGAGCTTCCAGCGGCGGTGCATGGAGAAGATCGAGGACTTCCGGCGAGACGGGCGGACGATCGTGTTCGTCAGCCATGGACTTGGCCAGGTGCTGCAGCTCTGCGAGGACGCGGCATGGATCGACAAGGGCGAGTTGCGGATGATCGGCCCGTCGGCGAACGTCATCTCGGAGTACCAGGGCACCAGCCACGACGCCACGCGCAAAGAGGGCGAGCAGGGCGCCCGCTGGGGATCCGGGGAAGGGCAGATCGTCAAGGTCACGCTGCTCGACGGCCAAGGCGAGCCGGGGGCCGTGATGTCCACGTTCGAGCCGATGACGATCCGTGTCGAGCTGACCGCCCACACTCCGTTGCAGGACGTGGTGGTCGGCGTCGGCATCGACAGCCTCGCCGGAACGCACGTCTGGAGCTCGAACACCCGCCGCAATGGCCAGCTGATCGGCCGCCTCGACGGCCCGGCGTCCGTCGAACTGACGTTTCCCAGCCTTCCGCTGCTCGAAGGTGTC
>JBIOUO010000228.1:0-3028 GCA_044867195.1 Ilumatobacteraceae bacterium | reverse complement strand
CAACGGCGCGCTTGGTGTTCTGCGGCCGGTGTTCGACGCCAGCGGCGGCGCCGACGGGTTCGTCTCGGTCGAGGTCGCCCCCGAACTCGCCGACGACGCCCCGGCGACGATCGCCGCCGCCCGCCATCTCCACACCCGGATCGACGCGCCCAACCTCCTCGTCAAGATCCCGGCGACCGCCGAGGGCGTCGTGGCCATCGAGGCGATGATCGCCGAGGGGCGCAACATCAACGTCACGCTCATCTTCTCGCTCACCCGCTACGCCGAGGTCGTCGAGGCCTACCTGTCGGGACTGGAGACGTTCGTCGCCGCCGGCGGTGATCCGTCGACCGTGCACAGCGTCGCCTCCGTCTTCGTCAGCCGCGTCGACAGCGAAGTCGACCCACGCCTTGAGGCCCTCGGCGGAGACGACGCGCGCGGACTGCGCGGCCACGCGGGCGTCGCCCAAGCAAGACTCGCGTATCGCCTGTTCTGTGACCGGTTCGCCGACGCCCGCTGGGGTCGGTTGAGCATGCTGGGCGCACACCGTCAGCGTCCGCTGTGGGCATCAGTCTCGACGAAGAACCCGGCGTACCCGGACACCCTCTACGGAACCTGTCAATAGCTGGTTGCCGGGGGTTCAGGATGTTTGGATGGATGGCCGGTTGATCCAGGCCTTGGTGGGGATCTTCGCTGGCCGGGGTCGTGCGGTGAATCGTTCGGGGTGGGCGGCGTGGGCGGCGTCGAGGGCGGCCTGGCGGTGCTCGAGGATCACGGTGTGGTCGCCGGTGTGGAGGTCGGCGGGGCGCAGGTAGCCGATCCCGGAGTGGTAGTGGACCTCGTTGTACCAGCGGAAGAACTGGCGGCACCAGGTGCGGGCGTCGCTGATGGAGGCGAAGCGCTCGGGGTAGTCGGGGCGGTACTTGAGCGTCTTGAAGTGGGCTTCGATGAACGGGTTGTCGTTGGAGACCCGGGGCCGGCTGTGGGACTTGGTGATGCCGAGGTCGTTGAGGAGCTCGGCGACGGTGCCGGCGATCATCGGTCCGCCACGGTCGGCGTGGATGGTGAGCTGGTCCCGGTCGACGCCTTCTTTGCGGCAGGTCTCGGTGATCAGGCGGCGGGCGGTCTTCTCCGACTCGCGCTCGGCGATGGTCCAGCCGACGACCTTGCGGGAGAAGATGTCGATGATCGTGTACAAGAAGTAGCGCACACCGCGGGTCGGGCCGGCGAGCTTGGTGATGTCCCACGTCCAGCACTGGTTGGGGGCGTCGGCTTCGAGGCGGGGCACCCCGTAGAAGCCGTGACGACGGTGGCCGCCACGGCGGCGTTCGCGGACCAGGCCGCGTTCGGCCAGCACCCGGTACATCTGGCGTTGCGAGCAGAGGTAGACGCCTTCGTCGAGCAGGGTCGTGTACACCTGCGCCGGGGCCAGATCCCAGAACCGTTCCGAGCACAGCTCAGCGACGATGCAGTCCTTCTCGCCTTCCGACAACGCCGCGGGGTGCGCCCGGCGCGCCTTCGGTTCTCGGGGCGGGCGGGGTCGGGCCCGACCCTCGGCGGCCTGGCGGCGATGCCGCCAGGTGCGCGGGTTGACCCCGAACGCCGCGCAGGCGCCCGCCACCCCGATCCGCTCAGCGAACGTCTCCACGTTCGCGTCGAGCAGCACGCTCACTTCTGCTCGGCGCTCTGGCGGGAGATCTGCTGCAAGAGCGCCGACACTTTTCCCTGCGCGGCGATCAACTCCGTCGCCGTCGCCAGCTCGGCTTCGAGCTTGCCGACGCGATGGCGTAGCCGGGCGTTCTCGGCGGCCACCGGATCAGACTTGCGGCCGGGTCGCCGGCCCGACATCGCCTCCAGCGCACCCCGCTCACGCTGCTTGCGCCACTCCGAGATCAACGACGAGTACAGACCCTCACGGCGCATGATCTCACCGACCTCACCGCGGGACTCCACGGCATCGATCTCGGCCAGGATCGCCAACTTGTACTTCGCGGCGTAGGAACGGTTCGGGGCACGAACCTCCGGGTCCGGGCGCGACGCCACGGCCTCAACGGTAGTAGTAGACATGCTTCCTCTCGGATCCCACCCTGCTCAACGGTTGCTTCACTCAGAGCGGCAACCACCAGGATGACAGAGAGGGGAGCCAGTCGACAGGCGCTTCGCAACGAGGGTCGAGTGCGAACGCCGAGCCCTGCTGCCAACGCACGTCGTGCATGCGTTCGACGTGATCGGCCAGCGGCGCGTTGTCGACTGCGACGACCGACGCTCCCGTCTGCGCCAACAGCCACGTCCAACCGCCAGGGCTGGCACCGAGGTCAAGGCAGCTCTCGCCCGCCCTCGGCCAGCGACGTATCCGCACAAACGACTCGTACAACTTGAGGTACGCACGACTCGGCGGGCCTTCACGGTTCTCCACCAGCTGCGCCTCACCGTTCGGAAACGGGCTCGAGCAGTCGCCCGCTGCCAGCATCAGGTCGGGTTCAAGCAACGTCCACGACCCCAGCGGCGCGTCCGGCACGGCCCCACCGATCGGCACCGGCTTCGCCGACACCGACGGCAGCTTCTCCGCGATCAGCCGAGCTCGTCCACCGTGGAGCGGCGCGTACCGCGCCCAGTTGCGTTGACGATCACGCAGCTCCTTGGCGGCGTGACCGATCGACGTGATCGGAATCTGCTCGACGTTGCGCCACACGTTGGCCGCCCACACCGACTCCAGCGGTTCGTCTGCACTGACCAGCAGTCGCCCGTGCGGATGCTGCGAAACGCGACGGCCGGCGGCCGTCATCTCGTCGCGCAGCTCGTGTTCGAGGTCGACAGATGCGAGTGCCGACGGCCGTGAGATCCTCCCCGTAGGCGGTCACGGGTTCTCCCCACGGACGGCCATCGGTTCGTCCCCGGGGGACGGTCATGAGATTCCCCACCTGACCATCCATCTGTGGGTGGTCCTCCTCGGCGATGGTGCCGGCTGCTCAACGCCTGCACGTCCGAGGAGGGACCGTCATCTCATGTACTCGAAGGAGAAGATCTTGGAGATCTTGGAGGCTTACGA
>JBIOUO010000227.1:0-6345 GCA_044867195.1 Ilumatobacteraceae bacterium | reverse complement strand
GCGCGGGACAAGTCGCCGAGAGCTACCCGATCACACGTCTCCGGGACCGCAGCGGCCAGCTGAGCGGCCAATGCGACGATCCTGGCAGCCGTGTCCATCGTCAGAGAGCCTATCAGACGCCAGTTCGGTGGTCAAGGCAAATCGGCACATATGTTCGAAGGACTCTGCAACCGGCGGCGCCCGATACTCCGAGGGCGCGGTCAGATCAGTGTCCGTCGTGCGCCGAACGGGCGCGCTGCAACGAGAGCAGGAAGTCCTCGTGCAACTCCATCCAGACGTCGTGGTAGCTGCCGGACAGCGGTGCCGCGAGGGCACCCGTGTCGCCACGCCGGAAGCGCTCGACGGCGTCGCGCAGCCGCCGCTTGTACGGGGCGAAGCGAGCGACCGAGGTTGCGAGCTCGGTGACGGTGGGCTCGACGGAGCCGTGGAGGTCCGCCAGGTCTGAGACGCAGGACGGCGGCTGATCCTCCAGCTGCCATCTCGTGCAGAGTGCCTTGAACGGCTCGTTGAACGTGATGAACCGTGCGTAGGCCCGCTCGATGGCCTCGCGTGCCCGGTGGTCGACGTCCTCACGGAGCGCCTCTCGGTGGTGGTCGCGCCCGGCCGGCGTCAGGCTCCATCCGCGGATCCTGGCGCCCTCGCGGTAGGTCGTCAGCCCGAGCTCGTCGGTTCGCGTCAGGTGCTCCTCGACGACGTTTCCGTCGAGGTCGGTCATCGTGACGATCACGTCGTGGGCGGCGACACCACGGATGCGGATCGCGTGGAGCACGAGGAGTCTCGCCGGGCTCGGTGACGATTCGCCTTCGCTCATGATCCGTGGATGGTGACGCGGCCATTCGAGCCGTCGACGGTGATGATCGTTCCGTCCGGGATGGTGGTCGACGCGCCCTCGACGCTGACGACGGCCGGGATGCCGAGCTCGCGGGCGACGATCGCGGCGTGGCTCTGCTGCGCCCCGACGTCGACGACGACGCCGGCGGCGGCGAGGAACAGCGGCGTCCACGACGGATCGGTGATCGGCGCGACGAGGATGTCGTCCGGAGCGAGGTCGCCGGGCTCGGCGGGGTCCGTGACGACTCGCGCCGGACCCGTCGCGACACCAGCGCACACGCCGAGCCCGCTCAGTTCGCGGGTGGTGGAGTCGGGTGCCACCTGCTCGCTGCGCAGGGCCCACGTGGGCGGTGGCGGGATCTCGCCCTCGAACCAGAACGGCGGGATGCGCGCTCGCAGGTACTCGCGGCGCGCCCGTCTTTCGCTGATCGCGCCGGCGAGCGACGAGGGGTCGCTGAACGCGTCCGGCAGCTGGTCGACGGTCAGCAGGCACACGTCGTCGTGGGCCAATCCGGTGCGCCGAGCGATCTCGATGAGCGCGTGACGGGGAAGGTTGAGCAACCGGACGAACGCCGCCTTCGTGCCCTCACGATGCGCAGAGTAGATCGCCGTCGCCCGCAGCGCCCGGTCGAACAGCCACCGCTTGCGCCGCGGGAGCCCGGCGCGGGTGCGTGCCGCGAGCGAGTGCCGCTGCTGGGCCAGCTGGCGCGACATCGCCTCCGGATCACGATCCGCGGGCGCATGTCGCAGGCGGTCGACGGCGGCCAAGGCGATGGCCGGATCGGTGCCCCACGTCGGCTGGGCGAGCTCCCACTCCTCCGGCCCGCGCGCACCGTGGCGGGTGACGAAGCGGTCGAGCTCGGCGGCGAAGTTGTCGACGTCCGGGTGGTCTGGTTGGCGCAACCCGTCCAGCGCGTCGTCGATGCCAGCGTCGAACAGTCCCGTGAGCGCCGGCGACGCGGCGACCAGCCGGCCAAGGCGCCACAGGTCCACCGCCGGTTCGGCGGACTCGATCGTCCCGAGACCGGCCGTCAGCTGGTTGACCACCTCGTCGCCGCCCTGCTTGGCGACGAGGCGTTCGAGGATCGAGCGACTCAGCCCGGCGCCCGACGACGCGTGGAGTAGCTCGTACATCATCCGCTCGCACGCATCATCGACGCGAAGCAGCGAGATCAGCTCGGTGTCACTCGCGCCGTCGACTGCGGGAGCTGCGGCGACGGCGGCGTCGACGAAGCGGCGGGTGTCGTCGAGACGTTGCTCATCCGGACGCACAAGGAGCGACAGCATGAACCGGGCCGCGCGCAGCCCGGCGAGGATGCTGAGGTCACCTGCGCCCCGACGATAGGGCGGCGCGCCGGTGAGTCCGAACATCTGCCGATCGATCACGTCGGCCGTGATGCCCGGCATGCGGGCAACCGCTGATCGTGCCAGCGATACGTTGCCGTAGATGTACCCGGCGAACATCGGAGACAGCGCGTACTCGCGACCGTCGAAGCCGACCAGCTGGCGCTTGGTCACCGCGCCGGCTTCCAGCGTGAGGCGACGTTGCCCCAACGCGAATGGGACGCCGACGATCGAGCCGGTGATCGGCGACACGACGTTCGGGTACACCTCCCCGGTGTTGCCGCGGCACACCAGCGGGAACCGCGAGCTCACCCGATGCTCGTTGACCCACCACGACCCGTCGGGGTACGGCTGCAGCTCACCGTCGCCCGTCGCCACGGCAACAGTCTCGCCGCTCGACCGTCGCGCGCGAACGTGAATTCACTCGAAATCGTGCTCGACGAGCCGCAGCGATCGAGCATTCTCGACCACGATGCTCACCACCTGGTCCGGGAAGCCCTCGTCGTGATGCCGGCGACCAGTCTCCGCGGCCAGTTGCGGGGCGGCGAGGTCGGGGCGGACGACGAGCGTCCCCGCCGTGCCCGCGCGCCGAGTGGCGTAGAATGGCGCAGATGCGGCGGGCGAATGGACGATGGGTGGGCGCATGGTGACGCGCTTACCGGTAGATAAGCGCCCCTACCATACCTTCCTTAGCCACGCGCACATTGACAGAGCGTATGCTGATGGCCTCGTCAATTGGCTGACTGATATTGTGAGAATCCCTGTCTGGTACGATGCCTTCAACCTGCCGCCAGGGTCGACATTCGGTTCCGCGCTGCCGACGGCATTGGAGAGCAGTCGCTCAGTGATAATACTGCTCTCAGATCGTTCGGTAGCCAGCGGCTGGGTCGAGACTGAATATCATACTGCGCTGGATGAGCAGGCTCATGATCGACGATTCCGGATCATTCCAATCAAACTGGATGATGTTGACCCGCCCGGTTTCTTGCGGAACTTCACCAACATCAGGGTCGAGCGCGACGGACTCACGCTCTCGTCTGCCGCGGCAATTCTCAAAGGGCTGTACCAACCATCGACACCCCTGGATGCAACAAACGCTAGATTCACGTATGTCAGCAGAGGATGGCACCTGAGCGACGAACCCCTCGCCGACAGTGTTTGCGCGAGCCTCGCAGACGCAGGATTGCAGCTCGTCGGTGATGCTGAAGATCAGCGAGCATGGAATGAAGAGCGCGTTTCCGGAATTCTGGATAGCTGCGGCGCCTTCGCGGCGATCTTGCCGCACCGCGCAAACTCACCGGACGCGACGTCCCAATACGTCATGAAGGAATGCGTTATGGCGAGGGAGCGCCAACTTCCATCACTTGTCGTTGCGGATGAGCGCGTGATGCTTACCCCTGGATTACGGGCGATGGGTGCAGTAGCCAATCGATCCACCGACGACCATCACTTCTGGCTCGCAGAATTGGCAGCGACCCTGGCCGAGGAGTGGCGCGCGCCGGCACGACCCTCCTACGTCTTCTTCGCCACGGATTTTGGCGCGACGGCTCAGCCCGTACGTCGTGAGGTCAAATCCGTCATCGAGGCGGTGACATCGATGCCGTGCATCCTGGGCGAGTACGTCCGGAGCGACTCAGTCCAGGCAGAGATTGTCCGAACTGTCAAAGGCGCGACGCTTGTGATAGCGGATATCTCTGGCGAGAAGGCGAACGTGTACATCGAGGTCGGCGCAGCCAGAGCCGCAAGCGTGCCATTGATGCTCTTACGGAGAGGTCCCCCCGGTAGACCGGCCTTCATGCTGCGAGACCAACAGGTGTGGGACTACCTTTCGGATGCAGATCTGCTGGGGAGGATCGTGAGTGTGGCGTACTCGATTCGTAGGACTCTGCTGATGTCGCGGTAACTGCTTCACGAGAGGATCAAACTCGCCGGCCGACAAGTGGGTGAGTCCTCGTCCATGCGATCGATGGAGGTCATCCGCGTCTCGAGACTACTGTTGAGGCAGACTTACGGAATGACACCCATGCAGGAGGCGGGTCCCGCTGCTCGAGCAGACTCCGGTACCGTCAGCTGCCACAAGGTCGTGAGGTTCCGTGACGATGAACCAATCGAGCTCTTTGTCGCCCGCGAAGGAATCCCTGTCGCCCGTCCGGTGCTAGTCCTAATCGGATCGGCCGGGAATATGACGCCAGAGGAGGAGGATGTTCTGGATGTCGTCGTTCGGAGGGCGTTAGTCCCCGTCTTGGACGAGTATCGCGCTTGCGTTGTCGACGGCGGGACAGACACCGGACTGGCACGGCTGGTTGGACGGGCAAATGCAGCGATTGCGAGCCGGGCGACGTTAGTTGGTGTCGCCCCCGCCCAGATGATAACCGGACATCCGCCAGGGTCCGATCAGCAAGCTCCAGCTGAGACGAATCATCATTGGTTGGTCCTCACAGATGGCTCCAAGTGGACCGATGAACTTCCGCTCCTCGGCAACCTCGCCGAGCGTCTCGCGGGCGCGGGAACACCGACCGTTTTGGTCGCTGGCGGTGGGGATGGGACGCGTAGTGAAGTCGAACTCGCCAATCGGCTCCACTGGCCCATCGTTGTCCTTGGCGGCACTGGCCGCGAGGCAGACCTGCTCGTCGCGAGACAGCCATCATTGGGAGATGCTCCAATTCGGATTGTGCCGGTTGACGACGTTTCCGCGATCCGCAAAGAGCTTCGATGGCGGCTTGATCCCGACGATCTCTTACGGAGGCTCTGGCTGGCTTTGGCGCGATTTGACGAGCGGGCGCAGGAAGCGCAGCCTCGGCGAGGAGGCTGGCGGACCACGATTCTTATCTTGGGCTTGTTGGTGGTAGTTCTCGCATTAGTTGCCGGACTCTACGGGTCCGAGCTTCCTTCGACCCTCGAAAGGTCAATCGTCGTTACACTCGCCGTGCTCCCCGTGGTTGCCGCGGTGTTGATGGCGTGGACACTGAGGCGTGGACGGGACCGCAGCTGGCTAGCGCTGCGCGCGGCAACGAATGCGATTGCAAGAGAGATCTACCGGTATCGGGCGCGAAGCGGTCGTTACGGCGGGCCTGAGGCTGAGTGGGAGAGTGGAGAACCCGCCAGATTGCTGGCCGGCGTATGGTCAAGCGCCATCACGCACCTCGGAAGAGCCGCGCCGATACCAGCATGGTCCAAGGATGTTCCCGACTTCGCCCCAGACCTCGCACCTGAGCTGGTTGATCGCGCTGACGAGTTACTCGGTCTGCTGACCGGTGATCAGTATTGCAAGGTTCGCATCAATCATCAACTTGGCTACTTCGCTGGAAAGGTCCGCCGGGACGAACGCCGGATAAGTGTCGCGGTCGCTGGCATCTACTTTGCAGCAGTGGCGGGAACGCTCATGGCCTCGTTACCATGGACGGTAGCCTGGGTTGCGGTCGCTTCAAGTGTCGCGACAGCAATGGCAGCTTGGCTTGAGTTCGATCAGTGTGAGCAACGTGCCCGTGCAATGAATGAGACTATCGCCGCGCTTGAGTCCGGTCTCGTTCGGTGGATACAAATGGCCTGTGATGTTCGGGAACGTCGCGAGCATGTCGCAGACCTGGTCGCGGAATGTGAGGACGCCCTCGAGGATGAAAACCGCGAATGGCAACGTGCGATTGAGGAGGCGCACCGTCGGTTCGCCAGTAATCGATGAGCCGACATACTGGTCCGTAGTCGCGGACCGGCGGGCGGCGCGCCGACTCACTCGCCAGACCAGACCAGACCAGACCCGAATTCGACAGGTAGACCCACACCACTCGTCTCGTCGCGGTCCTCACCGAATCATCATAGGCTGGCGAACCGTGCCGGCGTCCATGAACGCCACTGCATGTCGAGCACGCCCACACACCATCAGTTCCTCCGGCGCGGTCCGATACGACGTGCTCTCGTGTCACTCGAATTCGTGCTCGACGAACCGCAGCGATCGAGCGTTCTCGACCACGATGCTCACCACCTGGTCGGGGAAGCCCTCGTCGCGGTTGGCGACCACCTCGACGGTGACGCGGACGGCGGTGCCGTCGAGCTCGGTCAGGTGCGACAGGACGTCCTGGACGATGCGGCCGAAGTCGCGGTTCAGCCGATCGGCATCGAGGGGGACCGTGCCGACGAACCGCCGCTTCACCGCTGCCGGCTGGCGGACCGGCT
>JBIOUO010000226.1:0-3855 GCA_044867195.1 Ilumatobacteraceae bacterium | reverse complement strand
ACGAGGCCCACCACATCGACAAGTGGGCGTTCGACGTGCCATTCGTGTGCGGCGCCACCAACCTCGGTGAGGCGCTGCGGCGGATCAGCGAGGGGGCGGCGATGATCCGCTCCAAGGGCGAGGCCGGCACGGGCAACATCGTCGAGGCCGTGCGCCACCTGCGCTCGATCGTCGGCGACATGCGGCGCCTCACGCAGGCCGACTCCGCCGAGCTGTTCGACTGGGCCAAGCGCCTGCAGGCTCCCGTGCCCCTCGTCCAGGAGGTCGCTCGCATCGGATGGCTGCCGGTGCCGCTGTTCTGCGCCGGCGGGATCGCCACGCCGGCCGACGCCGCGCTCGCGATGCAGCTCGGCGCGGAGGCGGTCTTCGTCGGCTCGGGCATCTTCAAGAGCGACGACCCGTCGCCTCGTGCCAAGGCCATCGTCGAGGCGACCACGCATTTCCAGGACCCGGCGATCCTGGCCAAGGTCAGCCGCGGGCTGGGTGCGCCGATGACGGGCATCGCCATGGACGAGCTCGACGTCCACCTCGCGGAGCGTGGGTGGTGAGCCGAGCGGGTCTTCGAGCGAGCGAACGGTCGGAACGGTGACCGCGGAGCCCCCAGGTGCGGGTGGGCGTGCTGGCCCTGCAGGGCGCGTTCCGGGCGCACCGGGCTCGCTTCGCTGACCTTGGCCTCGAGGCGCCCGAGGTCCGCCGTCCCGACGACCTCGCCGGTCTCGACGCCATCGTGATGCCCGGCGGCGAGAGCACGACGATGTCCAACCTGCTCACGTCGTCGGGGCTGTTCGACGAGCTGAAGGCCCGCATCTCCGACGGCCTGCCGGTGTTCGGGACGTGTGCCGGGATGATCTTGCTGGCCACCGAGGTCCACGACGGGCGACCCGACCAGCGCAGCTTCGGGGCCCTCGACATCACCGTCCAGCGCAACGGCTACGGGCGTCAGGTCGACAGCTTCGAGGCCGAGCTCGACGTGGCCGGCTTCGACGCGCCGTTCCACGGCGTGTTCATCCGCGCGCCGCGCGTCGAATCGGTCGGCCCGGCCGTCGAGGTGCTAGCGAGGCATCACGATGACGCCGTGCTGGTGCGGCAGGGCCGCATCGTGGCCGCCGCTTTCCACCCCGAGCTCACCGCCGACCACCGCCTGCACGCGGCGTTCGTCGAGCTCGTTGACCGAGGGGAGTCCTGACATGTCCGGCCACTCCAAGTGGGCCACGATCAAGCACAAGAAAGGCGCCGCCGACAAGGCGCGTGGCAAGCTGTTCAACAAGCTCGCCCGCCAGCTCGAGGTGTCGGCCCGGGCCGGCGGCGGCGATCCGGAAGCCAACCCGACGCTGCGCACCGCGGTGCAGAAGGCGAAGGCGGCGCAGATGACGAACGACGCCATCGAGCGGGCGATCAAGCGCGGCACGGGCGAGGGTGACACCGGCACCTACGAGTCGATCATGTACGAGGCCTACGCACCAGGCGGTGTGGCGATGCTGATCGACGTGCTCACCGACAACCGCAAGCGCACCGGCGCCGAGATCCGCGGCGTGTTCACCCGGCACGGCGGGTCGCTCGCCGAGCCGGGTTCGGTGAGCTGGCAGTTCGCCCGGCGCGGCATCGTGCTCGTCGACGGCTCGGCCTCCGAGTACGCGCTGATCGAGGCCGCGCTCGATGCCGGGGCCGACGACGTCACCGACGACGGCGGCACGTGGCGAGTGACGTGCGAGCCGTCGCTGACGTTCGACGTGCGTGACGCCCTGGACGCGGCCGGCTTCAAGGTCGATTCGGCGGACACGCCGATGGTCTCCGACAACCTGGTGCCGGTCACCACTGTCGAGGACGCCAAGCGGGTGCTGCGGGTCCTCGAGCTGGTCGAGGACAACGACGACGTGCAGGACGTCTTCGCCAACTTCAACATCGCCGACGACGTGATGGACCAAGCGCTGGCGGGGGCGTCATGAGGTCGCCGACGTTCTGTGGGAGGGGCGCCTCGTGAGCCTGGCCGTCGGCGACCGGGCGCCGGACTTCACGCTGCCGGGCACCGGGGGTCGGGAGTACTCGCTCGAGGAGTTCGCCGGGCACCCGGTAGTCCTCGTCTTCTACCCGGGCGACGACACGCCCGTCTGCACGAAGCAGCTGAACAGCTACAACGACGGACTCGGCCAGTTCACCGACCTCGGCGCCCAGGTGCTGGCGATCTCCGCCCAGGACATCGCCAGCCATGAGCGCTTCTCGTCGAAGTACGGCGGCTTCGACTTCCCGCTGCTCGCCGACACCGATAAGGCCGTCGCCTCGAAGTACGGCACGCTCGGCCCGATCGGGTTCCCGCGCCGCAGCGTGTTCATCGTCGATCGCGAGGGGATCGTCCGCTACGCCCACCGAGCGATCGCCGGCCTCACCTACCGCCCGGTGAGTGAGCTGGTCGCCGTCCTCGAACGGCTCTGAGGCCCTGATCCTGGGGTGGGCGCCGGGGTCCACCACCCGACGAGCCCGAGGCACTACGCTGCGAACCTGTGTTCGTAGCCGGCGCTGTCACCCGCGTGCTCGGGATCGACCCGGGGCTGACCCGGTGCGGGTACGCGGTGCTCGACGGGCGCCGGGCGGGTGACGCCGTGGCCGTCGCGCTGGGCGCGATCCGCACGCCGGCACGTGATCCGCTCCCACACCGGCTGGCCGCCCTGCGTGCCGAGCTGGCGGCCCTGCTCGCCGAATACAAGCCGCAGGACGTCGCGGTCGAGCACGTCTTCTTCCAGGTCAACGTGCGCACGGCGATGAGTGTCGGCCAGGCCAGCGGGCTCGCCCTCGCCGAGGCCGCGGCCTTCGGGTGCGACGTCGCGCAGTACACGCCGAACCAGGTCAAAGACGCGATCGCCGGATGGGGTGGGGCGTCCAAGGAGCAGGTGCAGAAGATGGTCCAGGCTCGGCTCAGGTTGACGAGCCCACCCCGCCCGGCCGATGCCGCCGACGCCGCAGCGCTCGCGCTGTGCCACCTCGCCTCGGCGCCGATGCGGGCGCGGCTGGCGACTGCGCTGGCGAGGGCAGGGCGATGATCGGCTCGCTGCGCGGCGAGGTGCTCGAGCGCACGCTCGACGGCGTCGTCCTGGTCGAGGTGGGCGGTGTCGGCTACGAGGTCGTCGTGTCGCCCCGCACGCTGCCCGAGCTCGAGCCGACGGCGCCGACGTTCCTCTACATCCACCACCACATCCGCGAGGACGGCCAGACCCTCTACGGGTTCGCCAGCCGCGACGAGCGGGCGACGTTCCAGGTCCTGATCGGCACCCATGGCGTCGGCCCGGCGCTGGCGATGGCCATCCTGGCGACCCACCCGCCTGGCGCGCTCGTCGACATCGTGGCCGGCGGCGACCTCGCCGCCTTGACGCTCGTTCCCGGTGTCGGGCGCAAGACCGCCGAGCGCCTGCTGATCGAGCTCAAGAACCGCCTCGCCGTGCCGGTGCTCGACCCGGTCGGGTCGCCGGCCGGCGGGTCGGCGATCGGCGACGTGCGCGAGGCGCTGGCCGGCCTCGGCTATGGCTCCGAGGAGATCCGCGAGGCGCTGCGTGAGCTGCCGGTGGACGCCGACGCGGCGTCGCTGCTGCGCGACGCGCTGAAGCTGCTGGGGGCGCGCCGTGCGTGACGAGTTCCTCGACCCGGCCCCGGTCGGCGACGCCGAGGACGTCGTCGAGGCCGGGTTGCGCCCGCGCCGGCTCGCCGACTTCGTCGGCCAGCGGGAGCTGAAGGAGCATCTGCAGATCGTGATCGAGGCCGCCCGCCGCCGCGGTCAGGCCGTCGACCACCTGCTGTTCGCCGGGCCGCCAGGGCTCGGCAAGACGACGCTGGCGGGGATCGCGGCGGCCGAGATGGGCGTCACGC
>JBIOUO010000225.1:0-10983 GCA_044867195.1 Ilumatobacteraceae bacterium | reverse complement strand
ACCCTCCAACGGCGGAAACCCTCCAACGGGACTACTCCGGGCGGGTGTAGGTGCCGGTCGCCCGGGCGACGGCCAGGGCCGCGGGCTGGGCGACGGCGGCGAGGTCGTCGCCGCCGAAGTCCTCGGGCAGCTCGGCCTGCTGGTCGAGGGCGTAGAGCATGAAGCGGTAGGTGTGGGTCTCGCCTTTCGGTGGGCACGGGCCGCCCCACCCGACGTCGCCGAAGTCGTTGACGCCCTCGATCGCCCCGGTGATCGTCGCCCCCTCGCCGACCTCGCCCGCCGACGGGGCGATGGCGGCGACGGCCCAGTGGACGTAGCCGTCGGCGTCGTCGTCGGTCATGAGCAGCGCCATCTCGACGGTGCCGGCCGGCGGGGCGGTCCAGCGCAGCGCCGGCGACCGATCCTCGCCGTCGCAGGTGAACCGGACGTCGATCGGCGCGCCCTCCGTCCATGGCAGCTGCAGCGAGAACGTCGCCGCCGTGGACGCCGGGGCCGCCGTCGGAGCGACCGCGCCGGGCAGCGTCGTCGCCGCGCCGGGGGCACCGGGGTAGGCGACGACCGTCGTCGTCGTGCTCGTCGTGGTCGTCATCGCCGCCCGCTGCTCGCTGGTCGGGGGGCGCAGCGTGCGGCCGTCGTCGGTGTCGCACCCAGCGAGCACCGCTGCGCCGATCAGCGCGCAGAGCATCGTGACGGATGTCCGGGCGAGCACGGCCGCGGAGGCTAGGCCACCCGGCCGGCGCTGGCACGGCGCGGATATCGTCGGCTGGGTGACTGCGCGCGATGGTGACCCCGCCGGGCGACTGACGCTGCTCTCCGTCCACGCCCATCCCGACGACGAGGCGTCGAAGGGCGCCCCGACGGTCGCCAAGTACCATGCCGAGGGCGTGCACACCGTGCTCGTGTGCTGCACCGGCGGCGAGGAGGGCGACCTGCAGAACGCCAGCCTGCGCCAGCCCGGCCAGCCGTTCCACGGGCTGACGCCAGAGGAGGAGAAGGCGAGAGTCGTGGCGGCGCGCCCGGCGGAGCTGGCCGAGTCGGCGCGGATCATCGGCTTCGACGAGGTCGTCATGCTCGGCTATCGGGACTCCGGGATGGCCGGCACGCCCGCCAACGAGCATCCCGACTCGTTCCACATGGCCGACCTCGACGACGCCACCGGACGCCTCGTCGAGGTCATCCGCCGCAACCGCCCGCAGGTCGTGCTGACCTACGGCGACGACCAGCGCGGCTACCCGCACCCCGACCACCTGCGGGTCCACGACATCTCGGTACTGGCGTTCGACCGTGCCGGCGACCCCGACTGGTATCCGGAGGCGGGGGAGCCGTTCCAGCCGGCGAAGCTCTACTACTCGGCGTGGTCGCGAGCCCGGATGCTCGCCGCGCACGAGTTCCTCCTGCAGCGCGACGGCACGTCACCGTTCGAGGCGAAGTGGTTCGAGCGTCCCCACCAGGACGATCGGTTCACGACCCGCATCGATGTCAGCGAGTTCCAGTTCGCCCGCTCCGAGTCGCTCCGCGCCCACGCCACGCAGGTCGATCCGAACGAGGGCTGGTGGTTTGCCCTGGCCGACGCCGAGCTGACGGCGCTGTACCCGTGGGAGGACTGGATCCTCGCTCGCTCGCTGGTCGGGCCGATTCCCGACGGCCAGACGGAGCAGGACCTGTTCGACGGCGTGCGCGACCGGGTCGCCAGCGAGCGGGCGTGAGTGGTGCCGTCCGTCCAGTACCGCGTCGTCCTGGGCAAGAAGGACGAGCGCGTCGACGGCCCTGACGACGCCGACCTCGTCGTGATCGCGCCGCTCGACGTCGTGCTCACCGACGGCTTCGATCCGACGGTGGCCTACATGCAGGGGAGGTTGAAGTCGACCGGCCCGACCGGTCCGCTGCTCGACCTGCTGCGCTCCGGGGAGGCGGCGACTCGGCTCACGACGCTCGCTGGGCGTCCCTGAGCTCGCTGAACCCGATCAGCACGGCGCCGGCGTCGGCCAGCAGGTCGGGAATCGAGGCGTCGTCGACGACGAGCGCGAGGTCGTCGATCCAGCCCCCGGCGGCTGGCGAGAGGGCCCACACCTCCGGGGTGTCGGCGGCCGGCTGGACGTGGATCTCCGTCACGCCGGGCTGCAGGTCGCGGATCGCCGCGCGGACCCGGTCGCGGCTACCGGCCCGCCAGTCGTGGTCGAAGTGATCGGGGAACACGACGCCCTCCTCGGCGGCCAGGCGGCGGAAGGGGAACCCGGCCTGCTCGGCCGTGATCGTCGAGGGCAGCCGGATCGGCAGCCGGAAGTCGACCGCCATCTCGAGGTAGACGTCGAAGAACTCGGGGCGCAACGTGATCGCCGTGAGATGCGGGGCGAGGTGGGTGACGTCGACGCCCCATGCCAGCGCCCGCTCGATCTGCGCCCGGCACTCGCGCCGAACCTCGTCGGGATCGGCGTGCTCCCACAGGTCGTCGATCGTGCGCGGGAAGCCACCGTCGCCGGAGAGCAGCGAGGGGGCGTGGGTGATCGGCCCGAAGCGGTAGTTCTCGTGCTCGGCGTTGAGCGTGACGTGGACGCCGATGTCGTCGCCCGGCTCGTACATCGCCGCCGCGTGCCGCGACCACGGCGCCGGCACCATCAACGACGCGCACGTCGCCGCACCCTCGCGCAGCGCCCGGTAGACACCCACGTTGGCGGCGTGGCACAGCCCGAGGTCGTCGCACGAGATGATCACCAGCCGGGCGTCGGCCGGGTGGCCGAGACGTTCGGCCAGCGTCGGGGTCGAACCGGGCACGGCGCCGAACGCTACCCGGCGCATGCCTCCCACAGACCGAGCCCGGCGGCCTCCGCGGCTCGGGCATCGGCGGCGAAGCGGGCGGCGTAGGTGACGTTCGGCGCGATCGACAGCGGCGTCGCCAAGCCGCGCCGTACGAGCTCTTCGTTGACCATCACCTCGCCTCCGCCGCCGCCCGACTGGACATACAGGTACGCCAGCAGGCGCCCGTAGTCGTCGCGCCCGACGACGTCGCGCTCGAGGCGCACCTTCGTCCCGGGCGCGAGGAGGTGCTTGGTGAACGCCGATGCCTCGGGGCCGTAGCACTCCGGCGTGCCGGTGTCGACGTAGACCTCCGGCGTGTCGATGCCGATCAGCCGCACCCGCTCGTGGCGTCGCCCGACGGCGACGTCCACGGTGTCCCCGTCGACGACCGCCTCCACGGCCCCCTGCCCAGCACCCGTCGCGACAGTGTGGGTGCCGCAGCCGAGGAACAGCAGAAGGGACGCGGCAAGGAGTCGCCACATGCCAACGGTGCTATCGCGAACGAGCGAAGAAACCGAGATGGTGGGCGGAATGGGGGGGATCGGGCGCGAAATGGCGGACAGTTCGGCCGCGAGTCAGAGCCAGCCGCGCTCGTCGGCGACGGTGGCGGCCTCGACGCGGTTGCGGGCGCCGGTCTTGGCGATCGCCGACGACAGGTAGTTGCGCACCGTCCCCTCCGACAGGTACAGCCTGGCGGCGACGTCGGCGACGGTGGCCCCGCCTCGTGCGGCGACGAGCACGTCTCGCTCGCGGTCGGTCAGCGGCGACGGTCCGAACGCCAGCGTGGCCGCTGCCAGCGTCGGATCGACCACCCGCTCGCCCGCCGCGACCCGGCGCACGGCGTCGGCGAGCTGCTCGGCAGGGGCGTCCTTGACGACGAACCCGAGGACGCCGGACTGCATCGCCCGGCGCAGGTAGCCGGGCCGTCCGAACGTCGTCAGCACCAGCACCCGGCACGACGGCATCGCCGCGGTCAGCGCAGCGGCCGCCGTCAGCCCGTCGGCGCCAGGCATCTCGATGTCGAGCACGGCGACGTCGGGCCGGTGGGCCAGGGCGGCGGCGACGACCTCGTCGCCACGGCCGACGTCGGCGACGACCTCGAAGTCAGGCTCGAGCGATAGCAAGGCGACGAGGGCTGATCGGACGAGCGACTGGTCATCGGCGACGAGCAGGCGCAGCGTCATTGCGACTCACGCCGGCTCGAGCTCGACACGCAGCCGCCATCCGCCCTCGCCGTCGCCTCCGGCCCAGGGACCGACGAGCACGTGGCCGCCCGCCGCCGCCACTCGCTCGCCGAGGCCCGTGAGACCGTTGCCCGGCGGCGCGAGGCCCGGCTCGCCATCGTCGACGACCTCCACCCAGTCGGGACCGACGCCGATCATGCACGAATCGGCACGTGCGTGGCGGACCACGTTCGTCACGCCCTCCCGGACGACCCAGCCGAACAGCTGCTGGCGGCTGTCGGGGACGTGGTCGACTGATCGTGGCAGCGACGCCGACACGCCGGCCGCGCGCAGCACCTCGGATGCCGTCGCCAGCTCGCCGGCGAGGGTGACCTCCCGGTACCCCGACACGGCGGCGCGCACGTCGCTCAACGCCCGGCGAGCGATGTCCTCGACCTCGCCGATCTCGGTGGCGGCACGCGGTGGATCGCTGGCCGACAGCCGGCGGGCCAAGCCGGCCTTGATCGTGATCGTGGTCAGCGAGTGGCCGAGCAGATCATGGAGGTCACGGGCGATCCGGTCGCGCTCGCCCTCGGCGGCCAGCCGGGCGACCTCGGTGCGCGCCGCCGACAGCTCGCGGTTGGCGCGCACGAGGCCGAAGAAGGCGAACATCGCCAGCGACACGAGCAGAATCGACATGCCGGCATCGGCGTCCGCGCCGGCGTTCCACGACGGGATCAGGGCGGGGGCGAACGTGGCCGCGGCGGACATCGCGACGATGATCCAGATCGCCCGGATACCGAGTGCGGCGACCGCCAGCACGCCCAGATACACGCACATCACGAACGCGTCCTCGTGGGCGATCGGGGTCGCGATCAGGAACAGGCTCACCATTGCTGCGTACAGCCACCAGAAGCGGCGATCGCGATCGCTCCACCGCGCCCGCATGGCGGCCAGAAAGGCGACGGCGAAGGCAGCCACGGCGGCGTAACCGAGCACCGCCTCCCACCCTGCCGAGTGCTGGCCCACGCCGTGCACGGCCTGGGCGAGGTAGAGGAGGAACACGCCCGGGAACACCAGGCTTCGCCACCCTCGCGCCCATCGCTGGCGCTCGTCCGGTTGGCTGATCGCATCGGCGTACCGCACCCACGACGAACCAGCCGGGTGCGACGTCTCGAGCACCGCTTCCACGCTACGGCCGCTGACGGTCAGGCGCGGCCGGTGTCGCGCCGGTAGACCTTGATCGCCAGCAGAGTCATCGCGACCGTCCACACGGCGATCGTGATCCACGCTTCGGGCGGCCACGCGTGGCCGCCGAACCCGGTGTGCCCGGCCTGGACGAGCCAGTACGAGGGCAGGCCCTTGGCGACCTGGAGCAGCCAGCCTCCCTCGACGATCGGCCCCCACGCGCCGCCGAGCAGGGCGAACAGCGTTGTGACGCCGCCGAGTGCCGGTCCCATCGAATCGACCGTCAGGACGTGACCGAGCACGATGCCGATCACGGCGAAGGGGATCAGGCCGATGAGGATCAACATCGTCATCTCCGCCCAATGAATGGCGGTGAGGCGGACGCCGAGCGACGAGCCGGCGAGGTACAGCACGGCGATGCTGAGGCAGGCGACCAGGTACCCGGTCAGCAGCTTGGTCACGAAGTAGGTCCGCATCCGGAGCGGGCTGATGCGCAGCTGGCGGTTCCAGCCGACCGACCGCTCGGCGGCGATGCGTGCGCCGCCGGCGATGACCGCGGCCATCGCACCCCACGAGACCATCCCGGCCATGTAGTAGGTCGGGAACGGGATGCCCTGCAGCTCCTGGTTCCGGTTCGGGCCGGCCACGAGCAGGAACAGCACGAGCGGGAAGACCAGCGAGATCAGGAAGAAGCGCCGGTTGCGGAGCGCCCGCAATACCTCATAGCGGGTGTAGGAGGTGCTGGCGGTCGTGGCGATCATGCCGCCACCTCCTCGCGGTCGGCCCCCGGCGCGGTGGCTGATGTCAGCTCGACGAACGCGTCCTCGAGCGCGGCGCCGTGGATCTCGATGTCGCGGACGTCGTGGTAGCCGTGCAGCAGGGCGCGAATCGCCTGATCGGAATCGGTGCACGTCAGCTCGACGATCTCGCCGTGGCGGGTCACCTGGGCGACACCGTCGAGCGCGGCCAGCGCCGTCACCGGCACTTCGGGCAGCGTCGCCCGGATCGTGCGCCGCCCGACCCGCGCCTTGATCTCAGTCGGTGGGCCGTCGGCCACCACGACGCCGTTGGCGAGCAGGACGATGCGGTCGCTGTAGGCGTCGGCCTCGTCGAGGTAATGAGTGGCGAAGACGATCGTGCGACCGGTCGAAGCGAACGCCCGCATCGTCGCCCAGAACGCCCGCCGCGCCTCGACGTCGAGGGCGACCGTGGGCTCGTCGAGCACGAGCAGCCGCGGGTTGCCGACGAGAGCGAGGGCGAAGCGCACTCGCTGTGCCTGGCCGCCGGAGAGCTTGTTCGTGCGGCGATCGGCGACGTCGTCGATGCCGGTGGCGGCGATCACGTCGTCGACCGTGAGCGGGTCGGGGTACAGCGAGGCGAGCATGGTCAGCACCTCACGCACGGTGAGCTCGTTGATCAGCCCACCGCTCTGGAGCATCGCCCCGACCCAGCCGTTGACGACGGCGTCGGCCGGCGGGGCACCGAACAGCGAGACGGTGCCGGTGTCGGGGGCGCCGAGCCCGAGCACGATGTCGAGGGTGGTCGACTTGCCGGCGCCGTTCGGACCGAGCAGGGCAACGGTCTCGCCGGGCTGCACCACGAGGTCGACGCCGCGTACGGCGTGCACCGCGCCGTACGACTTCGTCACCCCGCGCAGCTCGATGCCCGGCGGACCGAGAGGGGGGAGGTTGGGGGTCATACCGTCAGTGTGCGCGAGGTTGCACGGCCGCCGGTAGTGCCGCCGGTGACCAGTTGCCGATGACAAATGTCAGCGCGCCGCTCACGATCGCTGAAGAGGCTCTGGAAGGCGAGCGGAGCTCGTTCTCCGACGCGACCACGGCGTGCGCCGCTCGAACTGTGAGCCCTCACAGCGGATCTCCGCTGTTTCGGCTCACCGTTCGGGCTCGTGCCGGCCGCGGGCGCCGAACTGAGCTCTCGGAACGGGTCTCCGCCGTCTGGGCTCACAGTTCCGGCAGACGGCGGCGCGACGCCCGCTCCGTTGCCACTTCCAGAGCTCTTCGACCACCGTGCGGCGCGAGCGTCGGGGTCGCGTCGGTTACAGCCGCTCGACGATCGTGCCGGTGCCGAGGCCGCCGCCGCAGCACATCGAGACCAGCCCGTAGCGGCCGTCGATGCGCTCCAGCTCGTTGAGCGCCTTGGTCAGCAGGAACGCGCCGGTCGCGCCGAGCGGGTGGCCGAGCGCGATCGCGCCGCCGTTGGGGTTGGCCTTGTCGAGGTCGGCGCCGACCTCCTTGGCCCACGCCAGGACGACGGACGCGAACGCTTCGTTGATCTCGAACGTGTCGATCTGGTCGAGCGTCAGCCCGGTCCGGTCGAGCAGGCGATGGGTGGCGTCGATCGGGCCGGTGAGCATCAGCACCGGGTCGACGCCGACCAGGCAAGTGTCGACCACCCGCGCCCGTGGCGTGAGCCCGAGCTCGCCCGCCCGTGCTTCGGTCATCATCAGCACGGCGGCTGCGCCGTCGGAGATCTGCGACGAGTTGCCGGCCGTGTGCACCCCGTCGGGGCGGGCGACCGGCTTCAGCGCGGCGAGCTTCTCGAGCGACGACTCGCGGATCCCCTCGTCGCGCTCGACGGTGTGCGTCGACCCCGTTGGCTTGCCCTCCTCGTCGACGTCGGGCGCCTCGACGGCGACCCACTGCCCGTCGTAGCGGCCCTCGGACCACGCCCGGGCGGCGCGCTCCTGCGAGGCGAGGCCGAAGCGGTCGGCGTCGTCGCGGGTGATGCCCCACTTGTCGGCGATCCGCTCGGCGCCCTCGAACTGCGACGTCATCTCGTAGCGGCCGAAGTACGTCTTCGGGATCGGCACGCCGAGGCCGAGCTTCTTCGACGAGTTGATGCCGATCGGGATCCGGCTCATCACCTCGACCCCGCAGGCCAGGGCGACGTCGACGACGCCGGCGCCGACCAGTGAGGAGGCGAGGTTGGTCGCCTGCTGGCTCGATCCGCACTGCGTGTCGATCGTCGTCGCCGCCGTCGACATCGGTAGCCCGGCCGCCAGCCACGCCGTGCGGGTGATGTTGAAGCTCTGCTCGCCGACCTGGCTGACGCAGCCGCCGACGACCTGCCCGATCGCGCCGGGGTCGATGCCGGTGCGCTCGACGATCGCCCGTTGCACGATCCCCAGCAGCTCGGCAGGATGGACGCTCGACAGGCCGCCGCCGCGGCGCCCGATCGGGGTGCGGACGGCATCGACGATGACGACGGAGGACTCACTCGGCATGCGGCCGAGCCTAAACCTCGGGTTCGGATCGTAGCGAAGCTGCTCACCTCACCTCCGAGTTCGCCGCCGCCGCTTCGCAGCGGCGCTCACCCACATCACGATTCCGGGCTCGGCGTGGCGCCATCAGCCGTTCTGGGCGCAGATCCTGCCATCGACGCCGCAGGCAATCTGGGCGCAGATCCTGCCATCAGCCGTTCTGGGCGCGGATCCTGACGACAGTTGGCAGCCAGCGCGCCCAGAACGCCGTTTGGCAGGGATCGCGCCCAGATGGCTGCGGCAGCGAGCGCGCCCAGAACACGGTCACGACCCGCTGCCGCGCGCCGCGGAGTCCAGCGCGGCCCATGCCCGGTAGCCGCCCACGAGGTCGGTGGCGTCGCGGAGGCCGAGGTCGAGCAGTCCCGCCGCGGCGACGCTCGACGCGTAGCCCTCGTTGCAGACGACCACGACGCGCCGTCCCTCGCGCGCCTCGGGGATGGCCGCGTCGCTCGTGGGGTCGAGGCGCCACTCGAGGTGGATGCGCTCGATGACGACGGCGCCGGGCAGCTCGCCCTCGGCGTCGCGGTTCGCCTCCGGGCGGATGTCGACCACCAGCGCGCCGGCGGCCGTCGCCGCCGCCAGATCCTCCGGCTGCACTCGGTCCAGCCGGGCCCGCGCAGCGCGCAGCAGATCGTCGATCACGCCCCGATCGTCGCGCGGCGCAGGACGCGGTCCAGCTCCGTGGCGACGACGAGCGGCGACTCGTGGTGGACGGCCTCGACGCGATCGAGGGTTCCGTCGTCGGCATAGAAGCCCATCGTCGACAGTGGACGGGAGTAGGCGTGGATGCTGGTGGCGTTGCTGGACGAGTGATTGGCGACGTCGTGGACGGCGCCGGCGGGAATCCGACCGAGCTGGCCCGGGCCGCGGACGAAGTCGAGCAGCGAGCCGCCGACCGCGGCCGTCTCGACGAGCTCGCCGTCGACGACGACGAATGCCCCGTTGGCGCCGCCGTGATCGTGCAGGCCGACGGACTGCCCCGGCGACCAGCCCAACAGCCAGACCTCGTACGCCGGCGTCGCCAGCAGCCGCCGGCGGACCCGCTCGCGCCGGTCGTGGGCGACGTGCGGCCGCCACAGCGACTCGGCGCGAGCAAGGCCGGTGACGATCTGCGACAGCACGTCGAGCGCCAACCGTTCGGGCGGAGGCGTGCGCTCGACGAGGGGTACCGGTGCCAGCTGGGACGTCACCACCCGGACTCTAGCGTAAATATGACTAGATTAGTCAAGTATTGGCCCGACCGGCGTTCGTCTGGTACGAACGGATCGCCATGGGCACCTTCGAACCTCGGTCGGCCGTGCCCGAGGATCTCGCGGGCGTGATGTACGTCCACGTCATCGGCACGTCCGTGTGGACCGACGTGGCGCCGGCTGACGAGTCCTGGGTACGGCACGTCGTCGGTGTCCTCGACGGCGCGGCGTGGTACGCGGTCGACGTCCCGCCCGGTGACGACCCGAGCGACGGCGCGGCGCTGGACCTCTACGGCTACCACGGCCGCGCCGGCGAGGCGGCGTGGCTGGCGGCCGGGCGGGCGGTGCAGCTCGTGGAGTGGGGCCGCACCCACCGCTTCTGCGGCCGCTGCGGCACGCCGACCGTGCCGGCGCCGAGCGAGCGAGCGATGCGCTGCCCGGCGTGCGGGCTGGCGGCGTTCCCCCGCCTGGCGCCGGCCATGATCACGCTCGTCACGCGCGGCGACGACGGGCCCGACCAAGAGGCTCTGCTGGCGCGCGGCGTGCTGTGGAAGGTGCCGATGTACTCCTGCCTCGCCGGCTTCGTCGAGCCCGGCGAGTCGCTCGAAGGCGCCGTCGCCCGCGAAGTCCAGGAGGAGGTCGGCCTCACGGTCGGCGACGTGCGCTACCAGGGCAGCCAGCCGTGGCCGTTCCCGCACAGCCTGATGTGCGGCTTCCGCGCCCGCTACGTCGGCGGCGAGCTCGTCCCCGATCCGACCGAGATCGCCGAGGCTGGCTGGTACCGGCGCGACGCGATGCCGCCGATCCCGCCGGGCATCTCGATCGCCCGCAAGCTGATCGACGCCTGGCTGATGGAAGGCTCCTAGTGCCGAGCGCGCTGCCGGCGCCGCGGCTGTAAGCGCTCGGTGAACCAGTCGAGGATGATCTCGGCGCGCATCCGGCGGTGGACCGGCGATCCCGAGCGCGACAGCTCGTGGCTCTCGCCGGGGAAGCGGTAGAACGTGACGTCCTTGCCGAGCAGGCGGAGGGCGACGAACAGCTGCTCGGCCTGGCCGATCGGGCAGCGGAGGTCGTCCTCCGAGTGCAGGAGGAGCAGCGGCACGTCGACGTCGCGGACGTGGCGGATCGGCGAGATGCGAGCGTACTCGTCGGGATCGTCGAGATGGGTCGGGCCGTGGATGACGCGGAACACGGTGGCGACGTCGCTGCTCCACTCCAGGGCCAGGAAGTCGTTCACCGCCCGCTCCGAGCAGATGGCACGGAAGCGGCCGCCGTGGCGGGTGGCCAGCAGGGTCGCCATGTAGCCGCCGTAGCTGCCGCCGAGCATGCCGACCCGATCGGCGTCGCAGAAAGGATACCGGGCGAG
>JBIOUO010000224.1:0-3747 GCA_044867195.1 Ilumatobacteraceae bacterium | reverse complement strand
TGGGACATGGCCGTCCTGCCGCCGGCTGGATCGGGCGTTCCGTGATCCCGCGGCGGTTGGCGGCGCCGGGGCCGACGTGGGAGCGCGACGTCGACGTCGTCGTGCTCGGTTCGGGCGCTGCCGGGCTCGCCGCCGCGCTGGCCGTGCGGCCCGTGCGCAGCGTGCTGATCGTCACCAAGGACGTGCTCAACGCCGGCTCGACGGCGTGGGCGCAGGGCGGGCTGGCCGGTGTGCTGCACCCGAGCGACTCGTTCGAGGAGCATGTCCGCGACACGCTCGCCGCCGGCGCCGGGCTGTGCGACGAAGCGGTCGTCCGGGAGCTGGTGGCCGAGGCGCCGACCGCGATCCGCTACCTGATGCGCCTCGGCGCGGCGTTCGACCCCGGCGTCGAGGGCGGTCCGGCGCTGACTCGTGAGGGGGGCCACAGCCGCAACCGCATCGTCCACTCCGGCGGCGATCGCAGCGGGGCCGAGGTCCAGCGCACACTCGACGAGTCGGCGCGGGCCGCTGGGGTGGACGTCCTCGAGTGCGCGTTCGCCCTCGACCTCGTCACCGGCCGGGGGCAGGACGGCTCCCGCCGGGCAGCCGGCATCACCGTCGCCACGCTCGACGCGGCCGGAGGCGTCGAGAGCATCGGCCTCGTGGCGGCGCGGGCGGTCGTGCTGGCGACCGGCGGCTACGGCCAGATCTTCGCGTCGACATCCAACCCACCGGCCGTCACCGGCGACGGCGCGGCGATCGCGCTCCGCGCCGGGCTCGCCGTCCGCGACGTCGAGTTCGTGCAGTTCCACCCGACCGTGATGTGGCGCGGCGCCGACGCCACCGGCCAGCAGCCACTGGTGAGCGAAGCAGTGCGCGGCGAGGGGGCGATGCTCTACGACGCCGCAGGAGCGCGGGTGATGGCCGGTGTCCACCCGCTCGAGGACCTCGCCCCGCGCGACGTCGTCGCCGCCGCGATCTCGCGGCGGATGGCGGAGGCGCCCGCCGGCGTCGACGACCACGTGTATCTCGACGCGACGAACCTCGGCACGTCGTTCTACGACCGCTTCCCGACGATCACCGCGGCCTGCCGGGAGATCGGCGTCGATCCTGCCCGCGACCGCATCCCGGTCGCTCCGGCGGCGCACTTCGCGTGCGGTGGCGTGCCGGCCCGGCTCGACGGCACGACCGCGCTGGCCGGCTTGTACGCCGTCGGCGAGGCGGCGTGCACGGGCGTTCACGGCGCCAACCGCCTAGCGTCGAACAGCCTTACCGAGGGTGTCGTCGCCGGCACCCGCCTCGGGCGCGACCTGGCGTGGGAGGTCCCCGAGCGCGTCGATCCGGAACCCGACGACATCGCCGGCGCGCTGCTCGACGGATCATGCCGGGCCGATGTGCGGGCGGCGATGTCGCGCTACGTCGGCGTCGTGCGCGACGCGGGCTCGCTGCGCGCGGCGGACGGTGTGCTCGACGCGGTCGCCGGCAAGGTCGACACATCCATGCCGCCGACCCGTACGGCGTGGGAGGCGACGAACGTGCTGACCGTGGCGTCGGCGGTGGTCGCCGCGGCTACTGCCCGCACCGAGAGCCGCGGTTGCCACCGGCGTTCCGACTTCCCCGAGGCACGGGACGAGTGGCGCCACCATCTCGACGTCGAGCTGGCCGGCGACGGCCGGCTCGGGCTCGCCGGCCGATGAGCGTGTTCCATCCGCTGTCGGACGACACCCGGCACCGGCTGCTGGCCGGGGGCCTCGACCCCGATGACGTGGCCGCGCTGGTCCGGATGGCCGTCGCCGAGGACCTGATGGGTGGCGCCGACGTCACGTCGGTCGCCACCGTGCCGGCCGGCCAGCGCAGCGCCGGCACGTTCGCCAGCCGCGGCCACGGCGTCGTCGCCGGGCTCGCCGTGGCCGCGGCGGTCGTCGACGCCGTCTGCGGCGGTTCCCTGTCCGACTTCGAGTACCTGGCCGCCGACGGCTCCGTGGTAGGTCCGGGTGACGAGATCGCCCGCGTCGTCGCCCCGACCCGCGACCTGCTGACGGCGGAGCGGACGGCCTTGAACCTGCTCTGCCACCTGTCGGGGGTCGCCACGCTGACCCGCCGCTGGGCCGACGCCCTCGCTGGGACTGGCTGCACGGTGCGCGACACACGCAAGACGACGCCCGGACTCCGCGCGCTCGAGAAGTACGCCGTGCGCTGCGGCGGCGGGCTGAACCACCGGATGGGGCTGTCCGACGCCGCGCTCGTCAAGGACAACCACGTGCTCGCCGCTGGCGGCGTGGCCGCCGCGTTCGCCGCCGTGCGGGCACTGGTGGCGACGATCCCCGTCGAGATCGAAGTCGACTCGCTCGGCGCGCTGCGCGTCGCGATCGACGCCGGCGCCGACACCGTGCTGCTCGACAACTTCGACGTCGACGATCTGCGGGCCGCCGTCAAGCTCCGCGACGAGTCCGGCCGCCGTGTCACGCTCGAGGCGAGCGGCGGGTTGACGCTGGAGGTCGCCCGCCAGGTCGGCGACACCGGGGTCGACCACGTCGCGGTCGGGGAGCTGACGCACTCGGCGCGTGTGCTCGACCTCGGGTTGGATCTCCAGACGATCGTCTGAGGCCGGTCAGAAGACGGCGAGCAGGTCGACGATGATGACGAGGTCCGAGGCGGGGTCGAGGTCGGCCTGGTCGGCCGGGACGATGATCGCCCGCCGCCCGCCGACTTTCATCCCGGCTATCGCCGCCGACGGGTCGGTGGCCGCGTCGCCGTCGCTGATCGTGATCGCAGCCGGCTGCGACGTCCACGTGCTCTGTAGTTCGCTCTGGTCGTCGACGCGGAAGAAGGCCAGGTGGGCGATCGCCGTGGACCCGACCTCGGCAACCGCGCCGTCGCCGTCCTTGAGGTCCTTGACGGTGGGCTCGCTGACGGTCTCGGGTGCGGGGAGGTCAGCGGCCGTCGGCTGCTGCGACGCGTCGGTCGCCGGGGCGACGGCCAGGACGTCGATGACGAATGACAGCGCGTCACCGGCCTGGATGACGTCGCCCCGAGGCTGGTCGCCGTAGGCCAGGTCGGATGGGATGTCGAGCTGCACCCGCTCACCGCTTGTCACCCCGGTCAGACCCTGCTCCCAGCCGGCGATGACACCGCCCGCGCCGAGCGTGACAGGGAATGGCTGGCCGCCGTAGTTGGTGTCGAACTGCGTGCCGTCCTCGCTGCGCACGCCGACGTAGTGGACGTACACCGTGTCGCCCTCCTTCGCCGGCTCGCCGCTGCCGGGTCGCAACTCGGTGACGACCAGCTCAGTCGGCGTCTCCGCCGGCAGCGAGACGGAGGGGACCGACGGCGGGGTGGCTGGCACCAGCGAGATGTCGGTGACGGAGCCGGGCGTCGTCGCCGCGGTGTTGGTCGTGGCCGACGTGGAGTCGCCGTCGTCGTCGCCACACGCGGCGAGGGCGGCGACGGCGGCGAGCACGACGGCGACGCCGGCGACGGCGCGCCGCCGCGCCGGAGTGCTGGGGGGCATCTGCCGGACGCTACCGGCCGAGGCGGATGGTGAGCTGTCGGTGTTGATTGTGGATCATCTCGTGAACGCGGTCCTGGGCGCCCGACCAGCCTGGTGAGGATACGATCGTCGGAGCTCGCTGGCAGTGAGCGATGCCCGTGGCCGAGTGCTCCGGCCGCTGCGCTGATCGGACCGACGGTCAGTTGCCGGTTTCGGGTGGGGTTGGGGGTGGGTCGGGGAACATCAGCCATCTGGCGTCGAGGCGTTCGCCGAGGGGG
>JBIOUO010000223.1:0-2089 GCA_044867195.1 Ilumatobacteraceae bacterium | reverse complement strand
GCGGCGGTGCAGGGGCGGGGCGGTGACGTGCGGGCGCGTGAAGCGCCTGGTCTCGGGCAGCCGGCGAGCGATGTCGACGGCGACGACGAGCCACACCAGGGCGACGAGGTACACGAGGCGCCACGATCCAGTGGAGATGTCGGCCAGCGGCAGGGCCCAGATCGCCACGCCGGCGCCGAGCCCGTTGGCCATGGCGAGCAGGCTGACCGCATAGGCGCGGCTGTTGCGCGGCATCTCTTCGGCGGCGACGACGGCGACCAGGAACTCGAGCGCCAATCCCATCGGACGTCCGATCGCCTGCGTGGCGACGAGCATCGGGAACGTCGGTGCCAGTGCGCCGCACGCCGTGATCAGTGGGGCGGCGAATGCCATCGCCGTGATCAGCCGGCGGCGGCCGCGGCGATCGGCGAGCGCGGCGACCGGCAGCACGATGATGATCCCGGCGCGCACGATCGAGCCGGCGATGCCGATGCCGGCGTCGCTGACGCCGAAGTCGTCGGCGGCGAAGTTGACGGTCTGGGTGAACAGCGTGTTGACGAACGCCGAGGACATCGAGGCGGCCAGCAGCAACCCGAGCACCGTCATCGCGCGCGGGTCGAGGCGATCCGGCGGGGCCCACCAGGGCGTCCGCGTGGCGTGCTCGTGGTGGGCGTGCAGAGGTGATCGTCCGCGGCGGCCGATCGCCCAGCGCACCGGCACAGCGGCGACCCATCCGAACCAGGGCAGCGACCACCGGTACGTGGTCGTCTCGCGCATCGTGGCGGCGTCGGGACGGCTCAGCTCGCGCCGGTAGGCCGTGCAGGGACCGCCGTCGGCCTGTTCGAACACGCCGTCGCCGGTGGGCCGTTCGAGGACGATGTCGTCCCGCGGGCGTTCGAGCACGGCGACGACGGAGGGTTCGGCCGGCCAGTCACGCACGATCGTGCGCCGCCGACCGGGGACAGGTGGCATCTCGGCAGCACGGTCGACGTCGTGACCGCCCGGCAGCACCGCGGGAGCATACTGGCGGCCGTGAGCGAGCGAGTCTTCGAGCGAGCGAGCAATTCGGCACGGTCTTTCGCTCATTGGTGCCCCGGAAGGTCTGACGAGGAGATGGCGTCGCACGATGACATTGGTGCACCAATGAGCGAGCGAGTCTTCGAGCGAGCGAACAATTCAGCACGGTCTTTTGCTCATTGGTGCCCGGAAATGTTGGACGATTTGGGGCTGTCGCATGACGTCAGGGTGCACCAATGAGCGAGCCCGGAGGGCGAGCGAGCCATCGACATGGTGTCGATGGTTCGCCGATGACCGTCGATCTAGGGTCACCGCCGCGTCCGGACGACCAGATCGTCGTTCGCCGGGTCGGCGAGCTGCATGGCGTGGTCGACGTGCCGGGGGCGAAGAACTCGGTGCTCAAGCTGATGGCGGCGACGATCCTCGCCGACGGCGTCTACGAGCTGACCAACGTGCCGGCGATCCGTGACGTGACGATCATGGCCGAGCTGCTGGCCGCGATCGGCGTCGTCACCGAGGTGCCGCAGCGGGGCCGGCTGCGTATGACCAACCGCGGGGAGCTGTCGCCGGTCGCGCCGTACGAGCTGGTCGAGCGGATCCGGGCGTCGATCAACGTCCTCGGGCCGCTGCTCACGCGCTGCGGGCGGGTGCGCCTCTCGATGCCCGGTGGCGACGACTTCGGCGCCCGGCCGATCGACATGCACGTCGCCGGGCTGGAGGCGATGGGGGCGACGTTCAAGTTCAGCCACGGCGAGCTGGAGGCGACCGCCGATCGCCTCCACGGGGCGGAGGTCACGTTCGGGTTCCCCAGCGTCGGGGCGACGGAGAACATCGTCACGGCCGCGGTGTTCGCCGACGGCGTGACGACGATCGAGAACGCGGCGCGGGAGCCGGAGGTCGTGGACCTGTGCCAGCTGCTGGTGGCGATGGGCGCCGACATCTCGGGCATCGGGACGTCGACGCTCGTCGTGCGTGGCGTCGAGCGTGATGCCCTCCATGCCGCCGACCACCGCACGGTGCCCGATCGCATCCAGGCCGCGACGTACGTGTCTGCTGTCGCCGTCGCCGGCGGCGAGCTGACCATCCGCGACGC
>JBIOUO010000222.1:0-6529 GCA_044867195.1 Ilumatobacteraceae bacterium | reverse complement strand
GGAGACCGCGGCGTTGAGCTCCTCAGAAGACATCAGGCGGCGTGGAACGTGCGGTACAGCGCCACCAACTCGGCCCGAACGTCGGGGTCGAGGCGATCGGGCTCCAGGCGTCCGAGCACGGCGATCGTCACCCGCATCTGGTCGACGTAGGCGGTGCACGCCGGGCAGGTCGCGAGGTGCATCTCGAAGGTGCGTCGCGTGGGATCGTCCAGCGCACCCTCGAGATAGGCGGTCATCAGGTCCACTGCCGCGCGGCAGGCGATCGTCTCGCGGCGACGGGTGAGCCAATCGCGCAGTGTGGTCTTGAGACGCATGGTCCACGGTCTCCGGGGATGGTCGTTCGTTGCAGTTCGTGGCCGACGTCACGCGGACCGGACGCCGCCCGTCAGTCGCCGGCGCCTTCGGCCTGGCTGATCGCCCACGCCGCGTTGATCAGGCCGATGTGGCTGAACGCTTGGGGGAAGTTGCCGAGCAGCTCGCCGCTTTGCGGGTCGATCTCCTCGGCGAGCAGGCCGACATCGTTGACGAACGCCGCCGCCCGGTCGAACACGGCCCGCGCGCGGGCGGGCTGCCCCGACATGGCGAGCGCCTGGGCGAGCCAGAACGTGCACAGCAGGAACGTCCCCTCCTCGCCGTCGAGGCCGTCGGCGGCGAGGTACCGGTACACCAGCCCGCGGTCGTCGGTGAGCCGCTGCTCGATCGCATCGATCGTCGCCAGCACCCGCGTGTCAGTCGCTGGCAGGAACCCGACGATCGGGATCATCAGGTTCGAGGCGTCGAGCTCATCCGAGCCGAACGACTGGGTGAACGCGCCGGCGGAGTCGCTCCAACCTTCGCCGAGGATGGCCCCGGCAATCTTGTCCTTCGTCGCCTTCCACGCCGACACCCGGTCGCCAACCGGCAGGCGCTGGGCCAGGTTGATCGCCCGATCGAGAGCGACCCAGCACATCAGCTTGGAGTACAGGAAGTGACGCGGTTCGGTGCGCACCTCCCAGATGCCTTGATCCTGATCGCGCCACCGCGACGCGGCGGCGTCGGCGAGGCCGACGAAGAACCGCAGCGTGGCGTCATCGACGCCGTCGAGGTTGGCGGAGAGCGCGGCGACTGCGTCGAGCAGCTCGCCGTACACGTCGAGCTGGCGCTGGTTCCACGCCCCGTTGCCGACCCGCACCGGGTGGCTGTCGCGCCAACCGGCCAGGTGCGGAAGGTGACGTTCGGAGAGGTCGCGCTCACCACCGATGCCGAACATGATCTGCAAGTCGGCGCCCCGAGCGAGCGACGAGGCGGCGGCGGTCGCCATGAAGTCGAAGAACTCGTCGGCCTCGTCGGGGCATGCGGCGACCCAGAGCGCCTGGATCGTGAAACTGGCGTCGCGCACCCACGAGTACCGGTAGTCCCAGTTGCGCTCGCCGCCAGTGGATTCCGGCAGCGACGTCGTCGCCGCGGCGACGATCGCGCCGGTCGGCCGGAACGTCAGCGCCTGCAGCACCCGTCCGCTGTGGTGGACCAGCTCGTCGTACGGACCGCGGTAATGCTGGTGCAGCGCCGACCACGACTGCCAGCCAGCGACCGTGTCGTCGAGTCGTTCGGCGATCTCGTCCTGCGACCACGCCCGGGGCGGTTCCTCGCTCGTCGAGCGGCGGTGCAGCGCGAACCCGAGGCTGTCACCGCCGCGGACAGTGAACCGGCCACGTGCCGTAGCGCCGTCGATCTCCAGCTCGACGGGTGAGGACAGCACCAGCGAGTCGGCGCCACCGCGGCCGGCGACGCCTCCATCGACCGCGGAGAGCAGCGGGTGGATCAAGCCGTACTCCGTCCGCGGGGCGAACTCGACCTCGACGTCCACCTCGCCGTCGGCGCCCGCCACCTGGCGCAGCAGCAGGTGTGGCGAGCGCTTGCCGATGTCGTGGCCCCGGGTGCCGGGGGCGAGGCTGAGCGCATCCGTCAGCGTCACCGCACCGGTCGGCGTGCGGAACGTCGTCTCCAGGACCATCGTCCGTTCGACGTAGCGCCTCGCCACTGAAGTCACGCCAAGCGGGCGCAGCGACCAGTGCCCGGCGGCGTCGTCGAGGATCCGGGCGAACGTCGAGGGGCTGTCGAACCGCGGAAAGCACAGCCACTCGATCGAGCCGGCCGTGTTGACCAGCGCCGCCGAGTGGCAGTCGGACAGCAGCGCGTGGTCGGCGATCGGAGTCGAGCTCATGGCGGCACCGTCACACCGAGGCGCGCCGTGTTACACCCGCCCGGTAGCTGCGGTGCCAGCCGAACTCGGCCCGACAGTCGCCCGACGACCGACCGCACCCGCGAACTGGGCGGGAATCGTCTCAGATGGGTTTCTGGGCGGGAATCGTCTCGGATTCCGAGACGATTCCCGCCCAGATACGGATCCCGCCCAGATCGGCTAGATGACTCGTGCCCGACGTCGACCCGACGCCAAGCCCGCTGCTGGATCGGGATCAGGTCACTGTCCCAATCGGTGGGCTGGCCGCAGCGAGACGAAGGGATGGTCGTCCACGAACTGCCGGAGCGCGTCGTCGGAACGCAGGTCTCCCCAACCGAGGATGGCGCTCACGAGCCGCAGCCGCCATGGGTGACGGCGTCGAAAGTCGATGCCGACGTGGAACGCCTCCTCGGCCGTGAGGAAGTGGTGCTCGGGAACGAAGCACTCTCGCCCGATGCACACTTCGAGCGCCGGGCGGGCCCGCAGGTTACGGACCCAGTCTGCGTCCGGCCCCCACGCTGAGCAGACCACCGCGTTTCGGCGTTCAGGGTCGTAGCTGAGGACCATCGCCACCGCTTCGTACCGCCGGCCGGTGTGGCGGCCGGCATGAACGAGGAGGAGGAACGTGTCGCCGAGCACCCATCCGCCTCCGTGCCGGTACAACCGGAGCGGCATCCGGAACACGGCCAGCGCGCAGCGGCCGGGGACCCGGCGCAGACCGAGCAGCGGGCGCCGAGGTCGCCGGCTATTCGCGGTGTCCGCCGTCGATGGCGGCGCCGTCGACATCACCGTGCACCGTTCTGGACGATCGCCGCGCCCACCGCCGTGCCCGACAGCACCGCGTGATGCGGTGGGACGGCAGCGCGCGCGACAGCGACAGCAGTCATGCTGATCGATCACCCCTTCCAAGTTGTCATCCAGTCTCAGCATCGCGACCAGGAACGGCGATCTACAGGGCCAAACGTCCCGGCGCGCGCCCTCGGGTCGCCCAGCCTGAGCTGCCGAGCCGGGACCTGTGCCTCTACCGCCGCCGGCCGCGGCCGGTGTTCGCTGGCAGTGACGTCGGGCTCGGCTCGACCCAGACTGGAGTGAGGTCACGATGACACGAGAGCGGGTGCTCGTCCTGGGCGGGAACTTCGGCGGTTTGACGGCCGCCCTGGCGGTGAAGCACGAGCTGAAGGGAGATGTCGACGTCACCGTGGTGTCGGCGTCGGACCGCTTCCTCTTCAACCCGTCGCTCATCTGGCTGCCGTTCGGCAAGCGGACGCCGCAGGACATCACGTTCCCCGTCGCCCCGACGTTCGACGACCACGGCGTCGAGTTCGTGCACGCCGAGGCGACGAGGCTCGACCTGACGGCCAAGCAGGTCGAGACGGCCGCCGGCAGCTACGCATACGACTACCTCGTGATCGCGACCGGCTACCGCAACAACTTCGACGTCATTCCCGGCCTGGGTCCTGACGGCAACGCCTACACGATCACGACGTTGGAGGACGCCATCCATGCCGGCGAGGGCTGGCGACGGTTCCTCGCCGCGCCGGGCGACATCGTCGTCGGTGCCACTCAGGGCGCGGGGTGCTTCGGTGCGGCGTACGAGTACCTGTTCAACGTCTCGCACCAGCTGCGCAAGGCCGGCCTCAAGAAGCAGGTCCAGCTGACGTACGTCAGCCCGGAGCCGTTCCTCGGCCACTTCGGCATCGGCGGGTTGCCGCACGGTGAAGGGCTGCTCGGCATGTTCTTGAAGAAGGAGCGCATCGCGTCCGTGATCGACACGGCGATGGACCATGTCGACGAGGGCCGGGTGGTGCTCGCCGACGGCACCGGCATCGACTTCGCCTACGCCATGATCGTCCCGCCCTTCCTCGGCCAGGAGGTGATCCGCCAGACGCCGGACATCTCCGACGAGAAGGGGTACGTCGCAGTGCGAGACACGTACCAGACCGAGAAATACGACGATGTCTACGCCGTGGGTATCGCCGCCGCGGTGAACGCGCCGTGGACCACCGCCACCGCGGTCGGCATCCCCAAGACGGGCCTACCGACCGAGCAGATGGCCCACGTGGCGGCGAAGAACATCGCCAGCCAGATCCGCGGTGAGCTGCCCCAGGCGCACAAGGAGTTCGGCGACATCCCCGCGGTCTGCGTGATGGACGCCGGCAACAACGGCGTGCTGATCCTGGCCGACAAGATGCTCCCGCCGCGCAAGCACGGAGTGCTCATCCCCGGCCCGCAGTCCCACGCGATGAAGCTGGCGTTCGAGAAGTACTTCCTGTGGAAGGCACGGCACGGCTACGTGATGCTGCCGTGAACGCCGGGGCGAGCACGCCGACCGGCACGATCGAGGTGTTCGCCGATCTGCGCTGCCCGTTCACCCACGTCGGCCTACGACGTGTGGTCGAGCGCCGTCACGCCCTCGGCCATGACGCGATTCGGCTGCGCGTGCGCGCGTGGCCACTCGAGCTCGTTAACGCGGCTCCTCTGGATGCACTGCTGATCGCCGAGGAGGTCGCCGAGCTGCGGGCCCAAGTGGCGCCCGAGCTGTTCGCCGGCTTCGACCCCGACCGCTTCCCGGCCAGCTCGCTGCCGGGGCTGCGTCTGGCCGCGGCGGCGTACCGCCAGAGCCTCGACGCGGGTGAGCTGGTCAGCCTCGCGATGCGAACGGCCCTGTTCGAGGAGGGACGCGACATCACCGAACCGTCCGAGCTCGCCGCCATCGCCGCCACGGCAGGCATCGCCGAGGCGGTCGCCGGCACCGACGACGACGTCGTCGCCGACTGGCGCGAGGGCCAACGGCGTGGGGTGATCGGCTCGCCGCACTTCTTCGTGGCCGGCGACAGCTGGTTCTGCCCGGCGCTCGACATCACCCGCCGCGATGGTCACCTGAGAATCGCCAACGACCCCGCCGCGTTCGAGCGCTTCGTCACCGCCTGCTTCGCTGACGCCTGATCCGTTGGAGTGTTTCGGCCGGGTGGCCCCCCGCCGAAACACTCCAACGGCGGAAACACTCCAACGCCGTCAGGGGAGGAGCGCGGCCGCTGCGATCCGCTGCATGAGCTCGGTGTACTCAGCGGGTGTCCAGCCGCGAAGCAGGACCAGCCGGCGGTACGGCAGCGGGTCGATCAAGACCTCGGCGATCGCTGCCGCCCGTGCGACGTCGAGGCCAGCTCGCAACCCGCCGATCGCCTGCAGCCGGGCGGTGAAGACCCGTGTGCCGTGCCACCGTTGCTGGTCGGCGGTGGCGAGGATGGCGGCGGCCTCTGAGTCGGCGTCGGCGGCCACCACCAGCACGTGGTACAGGGCCGCCAGCCGCCCGGCGATCGCCGCGTTCATCGTCATCCAGTCGGCCACCAGGGCGGCGGGATCCTGGCCCTGCATCATCCGCTGCACCTCCGGCCGATCAGCGATGGCGACCGGCTCGTCGTCGCCCGCGAGCGCCCAGTCGAAGGCCAGCTTCAACAGCGCCGCCTTGCCGCCGACCGACGTGAACACGGTCTTGCGGCTGACCCCGGCGCGCGCGGCGATGGCGTCGATCGTGGTCGCCCCGTAGCCCTGCGCGACGTACAGCTCGCCGCCCGCCTCCACGATCCGCCGGCGGGTCGCGCGCGCCTGGTCGTCGCGCAGCTTGGAGCGGTAGGGGCGGGCGGGAACCGTCACGGCCAGGCCAGCGTACTTGACAACACTCGTAGTGTAATCAAGCACCTCTCAGTGCAGCAGAAGTGGAGACGACCACCATGAACGTGATCATCGTCGGCGCCGGCCCCGCCGGCCTGACGCTGGGCGCCGCCCTCGCCCGGCGCGGCCACCGCGCCGTCGCCGTCGACCGCGATCCCGGACCGGCTGGTGACGGCTCGTGGGGCCGGCGAGGCGTGATGCAGTTCGAACACCCGCACGGCTTCCGTCCGCAGGTCAGAGATCTGCTCCTCGCCGAGTGGCCCGAGGCGTGGAGCACGTGGCTCGCGCTCGGCGCGGTTGAGGTCGACAGGCCCCTCCCCGGCGTCCCCAGCCGGGTCGTCGGTGTCCGCTCGCGCCGCTCGACCTACGAGCGTGCGCTGCGCGCTGCGGCCGCCGACGTTGGCGGGCTCACGCTCGAGGTCGGGAACGTGGACGGCCTCGTCGAGCGACACGGCGACGTGGTGGGCGTCGTCGTCGACGGAGTCGCAGTCGAGTCCGATCTCGTCGTCGACGCTGGCGGTCGCCTCTCGCTGCTCTCGGCGCGGAGCGTGGCCGACCTCAGGGGCGACACGGGGATGGCGTATGTGACCCGCTCCTACCGCCGGCGCCCGGGAGCCGGCGATGGGCCGATGACCG
>JBIOUO010000221.1:0-2297 GCA_044867195.1 Ilumatobacteraceae bacterium | reverse complement strand
ACGGCGGTGCGCCGCGTGAGGCAACCGACGGCGATGAACAGCGCGACGTACGCCAGTGCCTCGACGGCCGAGGCGACCAGGATCGGGCCGACGCTGCCGGACGAACCGGCGATCACCGCGGCCAGCGCGCACGCCGGGGCGATGGTGACCAGGGCGACGAGCGTGCCGCCGATCCATCGGCCGGCGACGATCTGCCACACCGGCGTCGGCGTCATCCACGTGAACAGGAACGTGCCGCCGCGGATCTCGGCGCCGAGCACAGCGTCGCCGATGACGAGCGCGGCGATCGGCACCACGAGCCCGAGGATTCCCTCGGCGGCGACGTTGGCGAACGCCCGATCGGCGGTCGAGGCGTCGACGGCGCGGGCGAGGAGGCCGAACAGCAGCGCCCCGGCGCACGCCGCCAGCACGGCCGCCCAGCGACGCGGCGGGAGGCACGACCGCAGCGTGTAGACGAGGATCGCCAGCAGTCGCGAGCGGGGGCGATCGACGGTGGTGGCCGTCATCGCACGAGCTCCCGGAACAGGCTCTCCAGCGAGTCGTCGAGCGGACGCACCTCGAGCAGCCGGACCGCGGCCTGGCGGGCGAGCCGGGGCAGCGCCACCGCCAGCTCGCCGGCGCGAAGCGTCTGGATCACGACCGCGTCACGGGCTGCGTCGAACGTCACCCCGCCGACTGCGTCGAGGCCGACGAGCGCGGCGGCCAAGCGACGACCGGCGTCGGATCGCACCAGGACGTGGCGCGGCCGGTCGTCCATCGCGTCACGGATCGCATGGTGCCCACCGGCCGCCGCCAGCCGCCCGTGGACGAGCACGATCACCCGCTCGGCGAGCCGCTCGACCTCGTTCAGCACGTGCGAGCTGACGATGACGGTGCGACCGTCGGCACCGAGCTGCTTGAACAGGTTGATGAGGGCGATCCGCTGGATCGGGTCGGCGCCGTTCAGCGGCTCGTCGAGAACCAGCACGTGCGGATCCGTGACGAGGGCGGAGGCCACCTTCGTCCGCTGGCGCATGCCCTTGCTGAAGCCGTCGACGCGGCGGTCGGCGACGTCGAGCAGGCCGACCGACGCCAGTGCGGCGTCGGGCGCCTCCCGGCCGGCGATGCGATGGAGGTCGGCGGTGTAGCGGACGAACTGGCGGGCCGTGAGCCCGGCCGGGACCGCCTCGTCCTCCGGCACGAGCGACATCCGCGCGTGCACCTGCCGGTCGTGTCGCGGATCGCGCCCGCCGACGCGCACCGCGCCCTGGTTGACACCGATCATGCCGGTCATCGCCCGCATCAGCGTCGTCTTGCCGGCGCCGTTGGGACCCAGCAACCCGGTGACGCCGGAGCCGAACGAGCAACTGAGGTCGGACAGCGCCACCTTCGGCCCGAACCACACCGACACATCGTCGATCTCCACGGTCGCCTGGGCGGCGAACGCCGGATCGGCCGGCAGCGTCGGCGGCGGGAGTGCGGTCACCGCTCGACCCAGCGGTAGCGCCACAGCAGCACCGCGGCTCCTGTCGTCAGCACAGCGACGTACAGGGCGACGGCCAGCGGCCCGCCTCCGGCCGCGTCGCCGAGCGGCGAGGTCGGATCGACGTGGCCGAGGAACACCAGGTCGCGCAGGTACAGAGGCAGGGCGAGGACGTTGAGCAGCGCGGCGAGCGACCCGGTGTTGGGGCTTGAGTCGACGAGTATCCCCGCGGCGATCGACGTCACGAGGAACAGCCCGATCACCGCCGCGCCGGCGACGATGCGCCGATCGGTGAGCGACGCGATCGCCACGCCAACCACGGCGTAGTACGCGGCGAGCAGGGCGACCGCCGCCGGCACCTTCCACAGGATGTCGAGGTGGCCGCGCAGGTAGTCGAGGGCGCCGTCGCTGACGAGCATGTTGCCGACGAACAGCACGACCTGGGGCAGGAACGAGAAGGCGAACAGGATGGTGGCGATCGCCCCGACCTTGGCGATCACGTAGTCCATACCGGTGAGGGGGCGGGCGAACATCAGTGGCAGCACGCGCTGGCGGCGGTCGGGGCAGATGACGTCCGGCGCGACGATGGCCACGAACAGCAGCAGCGCCGACGAGACGCCGACGTAGTCGCGGTAGGTGATCAGCTCGACGCGGTCGACGATCGGCTGGTCCCGCGTCACGTATCCGACACCGACGTTGATGATCGCAGGGATCGTGACGATGCCGAGGAGCACGAACGGCGGAACCTTCTGGCGCCACGGCCGGCGCAGGCCGAGTGCCCGCCGCATCGACGCCTTGTAGAGGGCGAACGTCGCCGCGCCGCGCGTGCCGCGCG
>JBIOUO010000220.1:0-3075 GCA_044867195.1 Ilumatobacteraceae bacterium | reverse complement strand
CGGCGTGGCGGCAGCCGGCGACGGGCACGTGGCCTGACTGGATGGATGAGTGGGAGATCCCGTTCGCCGAGACCATCGACCGGGCGAAGAAGTACGTCGTGTCGAGCACGCTGGGCGGGGTCGATTGGAATGCCGAACTGGTGCAGGGTGACCTGGGGCAGACGATTCAGCGGCTGAAGCAGGAGCCAGGCGAGGGCCTGTTGGTGGGTGGTGTGGCCCTCCCCCGGGCCCTGGCGGATCTGGGACTGATCGACGAGTACGAGTTCCTCGTGCAGCCGGTTCTGGCGGGCCATGGGCCGACGCTGCTGGCCGGTCTGCAGGAGCGGATCCAGCTCGAGCTCGTGCATCGCCATGAGCTCCGATCGGGGACGGTCGCCCTGCGATACCGGCCCATTCGAGCTACGACATGAAGTGATTGCGACGCGGCTCACACGCCGGCAGCGCCAGCTTTTGCGGACTCGAACTCGTTGCGGTGCCACCGCAACACGCGGGCGTCAATGTCGACGATGAGCCACCAGCTCGCCGCGTCGCGCGGGTTGCCGCAGACCGCCCCCGGGTTGGCCATGCAGGCGCCGGTCGCGAGCCAGTCGTAGGACTCGCCCGGAACAGGCCGCACCGCGCGCAGAGCGGTGCCGTCGTAGGCGAAGAGCGCCGGTTCATGCGTATGGCCGACGAGCCCGAGCGAGCCCACCGGGCGGTCGGGCAGGATTTTGGCGGCAGACGCCTCGGTGAGGAACCCGAGCAGGGGGTGGCGCGGCGAGCCGTGCCAGCAGTCGATGCCGTGACGGCTGGCCTTTGCACGGCTCGACAACCTGAACACGTCGCGTCCGCGGGCGACGACGCGGTCTGGTCCGAGCGCCCAGGCGTCGTGATTTCCGGCGATCAGGAGGTCGAGTTGACGAGCCGCGCCAAGTAGCTCAGCCGTGACCGGCTCGCCTCCGACCAGATCACCGAGACACCAGCGTTCGTCGACCCCGGCTGCCGCCATGGCGGCGAGCACAGCCAGGAGCCGGTCATGCCGACCATGCACGTCGGAGCAAACGCCGATCCTCACACCGAGCATCATTCTGGCTTGCTCCACCTGAACGTTGGCTCAGGTGGATGACAGCACCGGTTGCCCGATCGGGAGCGGCTCGCCGGCAGGTGGCGGGTGCTTGGGTGGAGCTCGACAGGCGGATCGGCTGAGGTGGGCCCCGTCTGTCGCCTACCCTCCGAGAGTGGGTCAGGTGCATCGCCCGGGCGCCGCCGTCAGGTACTTGGCTCGGTCGAGGAAGGGTGCGAGCACTGCGCCGCACGGATCGGAGGTGGGATGTCAAAGCGTTTGCTGTTCCTGTTGCGCCGGAGGCCGGAGCTCTCACGCGATGAGTTCCAGCGCGACTGGCGGGAGGTTCACGCACCGCTCGTCAGCGACCGGCGCGACGTTTTGGGGATCCGCAGGTACCACCAGGTCCACACGATCGACGGTGGCGGGCGGGAGGGCACCGTGCCCGGCTTCGACGGCATCGCCGAGCTGTGGTTCGACGAGTCGCTGCGCTCCGGCACGGTCGACGACGCTCGCCGTGCTGGCCAGGAGCTGCTCGACGACGAGCGTCGGTTCATCGATCTCGGCGAGTCGCCGATCTGGATGGCGGAGGAGGTCGTGCTGCGCACCGGTGCGACGACGGGCGTTCGGCTGACGGCCGCACTGCGCCGCGCCGCTGGCATCAGCCGCGAGGAGTTCCGGCGCCATTGGCGGGAGGTGCACGGTCCGCTCGCCCTGGCCAACCCCGACGTGTTCGGGTTCCGCCACTACGTGCAGCTGCACACGCCTGACGATGCCGAGTCCTTCGCGCCGGCGATCGCACGCGGCGCGCCGGCGCCGTTCGACGGGGTCAGCGAGATCTGGCGCGATGAGGCCACCGCCGATCCTGATCGTGCGGCGGCGGTGCGCGAGATGATCATGGAGGACGAGGCGCGCTTCGTCGACTTCGCCAACAGCCCGCTGTGGCTGGGGCGGGTGGAGGTCGTCATCGACGGCTGATCGTCGTTCAACCATCGGGCCTCATGCCGACCACGTCGAGCGGTAGACCCTGCTGTCCGGGTGCCGGTCGTTGTGGTACGACGGGCTACCGAAGCGGTCCGTCCCGGCCAGTAGCGGGCCTGGTCATCTGATGGAGCGGATGAGGGGAATCGAACCCCCGTATTCAGCTTGGGAAGCTGATGTTCTGCCATTGAACTACATCCGCGGGTTGGCCCACGATAGCCGTTGCGCTCCCGGAGGGGCACGTCGACATCGTCGAGCTGTCCGCCGGAATCGGCCCGATCGGGCCAGATACGGCTGACAGATCGAGCGAGTGGGTACGGCCGGTCGGCGTGCCGCGCTTGCGTCGAGTCAACCCCGACTCGCCGGGATGGTCGCGCCGGCGGCGGGGCCGGGGCGTCGAGTACGTCGACGAGACCGGCGCCCGCCTGGGCCCCGAGGACGTGGCTCGCTGCGTCGGGCTCGTCATCCCCCCGGCCTGGCGGGACGTGTGGATCTGCCCCCATGCCAACGGCCATATCCAGGCCGTCGGGATCGACGACGCCGGGCGGCGGCAGTACCTCTATCACCCGGTGTGGCGAGAGCAGCGCGACCGAGCCAAGCACGACCGGGTGCTCACGGTCGCCCGGCGCCTCCCGGCAGCCCGGCGTGTCGTCGCCGAGCACCTGACGCTGCCGGGCATGCCGCGAGAGCGAGCGCTCGGCACCGCGTTTCGTCTCCTCGACCTCGGCTTCTTCCGCATCGGCGGGGAGCAGTACGCCGAGGAGAACGGCAGCTTCGGGCTGGCCACGATCCAGCAGCGCCACGTGCGGGTCCGCGCCGGCGAGGTGCGCTTCGAGTACACGGCGAAGTCGGCGCAGGAGCGCTTCGTCGTCGTGCGCGACCGCAAGGTCGTCGAGGCGGTCGCCGAGCTCCGCCGCCGCCGGGGCGGCGGCCCCGATCTGCTCGCCTACCGGGTGGGGCGGCAGTGGAAGGACGTCACGTCCGACGACGTCAACCGCTACGTCAAGGCGCTCATCGGCGGTGAGGTCTCGGCGAAGGACTTCCGGACGTGG
>JBIOUO010000219.1:0-7030 GCA_044867195.1 Ilumatobacteraceae bacterium | reverse complement strand
CGTGGCCCTTGGCCGGGTCGCCGCCGGGTGCGCACCAGAAGAACAGGTGATCGGGGTTCTGTCCGGAGTGGATCGCGCCGCCATGGATCGGACGCTCGCTGGGCGGAGCATCGCAGGCCATGTCGTGATCGGCGGTCCAGTCTTCGGAGATCGGGCCGTTGCCCCCCGACATGATGTAGCGGTCGAAGCGGGAGAAGAAGTCACTCGCCGTGTCGAACGTGGCCATGAACTGCGACCCCACCACCGGCGCCGCCGCGGGGGCGGCCGGAGGTGCGGGTGTGGGGGCGGCCGGAGGTGCCGGCGCACACTGCTGGGGGCAGCCGCTCAGCAGGATCATCGATGGGATAAGGAGGTTGGCCGCTGATCGCAGCACGGGACGGCGCTTCATCGGGATTCTCTCTTTCCTCCGTGACAGAGCGGGCGTGCCCGTCTCACCTCACACGCCGATGACCATAATGCAGTCGAGCGGGCGATGAACCGTCAGCTCAAGGCATTCCGCTGTGGTCGGGTCCACAGGAGGGGATCGGGGGCGTTCGCCGCCGTCGTCCGCTGATCACGTCGCTCGGCCGAGTCGCCGGACGTAGACGGCCGTGGAGGCGCGAACGTACTGGGCGCGTTCCGTCAGCGCCGCCGCGACGCGCCGAACTGCGGCACCGTATTGGCGGCTGGCCAGGAGCCGTCGTGCATCCCCGAATACACCCTTGCTGACCAACCGGAAGCCGAGACGCGCCACTCTGGTCTGTTCCGGGGTGTTCGATGGATCGGAGAGCATCTTCCGCCGCACGTAGTAGTAGCCGCGCTTCCATCCCGCGGAGCGGTATGACTGAGCATCTGCGTGGCGACGCCAGCGCAGGAGCGGGCGGTCGATGTACGCGATGTCACCACACCGGCTGATGCGCACGTTCATGTCCCAGTCGTCGCAAGGCACCGCGCCGGCGTCGTAGCCGCCCACCGCCTCGAGGACGTGACGGCGCACCAGATGCACTCCTGGTGTGACCGCCCAGTTCGAGTGCACGAGATCGGCGAACGTCGTTGGCTCTGCAGGCGATCTCGTGACGACACCGCGGGTACCGAAGCCCAGCCGCGCCCGCAGGTGCTCCTCGAGGTCGTCGCCCGTCGGCTGGCGTCCTTCGTCGTCGATGCAGGTGGCAATGGCGTGCGCGGACACGAACTCGGGATGGGCGTCAAGCTCGCCGACGAGCGAGCGCAGCGCGTCGGGTTCCCAGACGTCGTCGTTGTCGAGGAAGATCACGAGCTCCGAGTCCTGCGCCGTGGCGGTGAAACCCCGATTGCGGGCGCTGGCGACACCCCCATTGGTTCCTTCGACGACATGAATCCGCGGGTCGCAGCGCTCGAACTCGCGTGCCACCGCCACCGTGGAGTCCCGCGAGCCGTCGTCGAAGACGATCAGCTCCCAGTCACGAAATGTCTGCCCGCATACCGCCTGCAGCGTCTCCGCCAGGTAGTCCGCTGCGTTGTAGGCGGGCACCACCACCGAGACGCGGGGAGCCGAAGCGGTCACCGCGACGCGAGCGGAAGATGGCGATGCGGCAGCCGAAGCGACGCGCCGAACTCCTCGGTGACCATGCGGCGATCGTATCGGCCGATCTGGGCGGGATTCGTATCTGGCAGGAATCGTCCCGGTATCCGAGACGATTCACGCCCAGAAGCCCAGCCTTCTAGAGCACTAGGTTGTGAGCCACGTAGCTCGTTCCGACGAGGAGGCGCTCGTGCTTCGTACACCACGACAACTGCTTGCCCAAGCCGGCGCTCGCTATCGAATGTGGCTCGACCAGTCGCAAGCCGATCTCTGGCGATCGGGTGTTATCACGGCGGATCATGGCACCTACGGCCAGCCCATCGTCCACTATCACGAGGGCGACACGGCGGTGGTCCGGATCGGCAAGTACTGCTCGATCGCACCGGGCGTGGCGATCATGCCCGGCGGGAACCACCGGACGGACTGGGTGAGCACCTATCCGTTCCGGATCCGGTACGGGCTCGACGGGGCCGGCACTGACGGTCATCCGGCGAGCAAGGGCGACATCATCGTCGGCAGCGACGTGTGGATCGGGCAGGAGGCGGTGATCCTCTCGGGGGTCACGATCGGAGACGGCGCGGTGATCGCCGCGCGGGCCGTCGTGACACGAGATGTTCCTGCCTACGGGATCGCGGCCGGCAACCCGGCGCGTGTGGTCGCCCATCGGTTCTCCGAGGCCGAACGCGAGCAGCTGCTCAGGATCCGGTGGTGGGACTGGCCCGAGGACGTCATCTTGGCGCACGTCGACAGCCTCAACGGGGGCGACGTCGACGCCTTCCTCGAGCGGTTCGGCGGCGACGCGGTGGCGTCGCCGGATTGAGGCGGGCGCCGGACACTCGTCAGCTGGCGGCCGGACTGCGGCGCCAGATCACCAGGACATGTCCGGCGAAGAGGTTTGGCGCACGATCCGTGGCGAACCTCGCCCCTCGGGACCAATGGCGAAGGGGCTTCGGCAGCTCGCCCGGGATGAATTCGATGTCATCCTCGACGAGCCCGACGTCTCGACCCAGCTCGCGAGCCGTCCGGATGTCGAAGAAGCGTAAATGATCGCGGTCGAAATATCCGGTATCGGCATAGGACCAGTCGCCCTTCAAGATCTTACGCCGGACCTTCCAGTTGGCACTGTTGGGAATCAAGGCGAGGATTGTGCCGTCCGGGCTCAGCTTCGAGCTCGCCCACTGCAGCGTCTCCTCCGGATAGCCCATGTGCTCCAGCACATCGGCGAAGATCACGACGTCGTACTCGCCCGGCAGGCTGGTGTCGACCACCGGACCGCCAGTTCCAGTGATGACGTTGCGCATGTACCGCCGGGCGTTCTCGGCCCGTTCGGGATTCGGCTCGATCCCGTCGATTTGATCCGATCGATCGGCGAGGAGGCGAGCCAGCTCGCCGCTGCCGCACCCGACGTCGAGAACTCGAGCCGCGACGGGTACATGAGCGCGGATCCGGTGCCACGGGTGGTCGGCGTCGAGGGTCGCCACATCCTTGCCGTAACGCAATCTCTCCATCTGCGGCTCGGACATGCACACCTCCACACCCGCGGACACACCCGCGGACCCAACGTGGCGGGATCGCCACACCACGAGGATACGAGGCCCCAGCGGCGCGACGGGGCTGTCATCCGGTCCGGCCGCGGATCAGCTTCACCAGCGTCTCCTCGGCGACCGGCGCGTAGTCCCACACGTCCACGCCGACGTTGATCATGCGGCCGCGGTGCCGCCATGCGGTGTGCACGTGACCATGGACGATCCACCGGCCCTCGTCCCGTGGACGCCAAGCGACGAACCGGTCCTCGCCGTGGCTGTCGCCCGTGTACGGAAGGTGGCTGAGCGCGACGCGCTCGCCGCCCAGTTCGATCTCCGCAGTCGTGCGGATCGTGGCGAACCCCGCCGCCAGGTAAATCCACCGCGTCGCATCGGCCAGCGGTCCGTTCCCGGGCCAGCACGTGTCGTGATTCCCGCTGATGAGGTGCTTCGTGCCGCGCAGCAAGCGAACGAGCGGCAGCGCGGCAGCCGCTCCGACGTCACCGAGCACCCACACGGTGTCGTCGTCGGCGACGACGCGGTTCCAACGCCGCACGAGGTCGGCGTTCATCTGCGCCACTCCCCAGTACGGGCGATCGCAGTGCCCGATGATGGTGGGCTGCCCGAGGTGCAAGTCCGCAGTGAACCAGGTGCGGCTCATCGGCGACAGCGTGCCACTGCCGGCGGATGCCGATCCCGCTGAGCCACGACGACGGCGACGCGGCGTAGTCACGTCGCCCGCCGGTAGCCTCGGTCCGGATCTGCGTTGCCAGTCATGCTGACCACCCACTTCGTCGCGGCCGAGGGCTCGCGCTCGAGCTTCGCCAGCTTCGACGTCCCCCTGTGGGCGTGGCTGGCTCTGATCGGCGCGATCACGGCGATGCTGATCATCGACCTCCTCGCCGTGCACAAGACGGCGCATGTGATCACGATCAAGGAAGCGGCGATCGAGTCCACGATCTGGATCTCGATCGGCCTTGCATTCGGGATCGTCATGCTGATGTGGCAGGGGGGCCAGGCGGCGGGCGAGTACTACGCCGGCTTCCTGATCGAGAAGAGCCTCTCGGTCGACAACGTGTTCGTCTGGGCGGTGATCTTCTCGTTCTTCGCCGTCCCGCGTGAGTACCAGTTCCGCGTCCTGTTCTGGGGCATCTTCGGCGCCCTCGTGCTCCGTGCCGTGTTCATCTTCGCCGGCGTCGAACTGATCGAGAACTTCGACTGGATCCTCTACGTCTTCGGGGCGTTCCTGCTCTACACCGCGGTCAAGATCGCTCGCCACGACGACAGCAAGCAGGTCGACTACAACCGCAACATCGCCATGCGCGCGGTGCGCAGGATCGTGCCGACCACCGACCGCTACGACGGGCAGAAGCTGTTCACGATCGAGAATGCCAAGCGGGTGGCGACGCCGCTGTTCACGGTGCTCGTGCTGATCGAGGCCACCGATGTCGTGTTCGCCGTCGACTCGGTGCCGGCGATCCTCGCGGTCAGCCGCGAGCCGTTCATCGTCTTCGCCTCCAACGCCTTCGCCATCCTCGGCCTGCGCTCGCTGTACTTCCTGCTCGGCGGGATGCAGGGCAGGTTCCGCTACCTCAACATCGGTCTCGGCGTGATCCTCGCGTTCGTCGGCGTCAAGATGCTCCTGATCGGTGAGCCGTTCGAAGTGCACCTGCCGACGTACGTGTCGCTGAGCGTGATCCTGGCCGTGCTGGTCGCGGCGATCCTCGCCTCGTTGCAGGCCGACAAGCGCGACCGGGCGCGGGGCATTCCGACGGCGCACTGAGCCCGGGCCTCCGTGCCGGCCGGGCGCGGTGGCGGCGGTACGGTGCGCATCTTGACGACCGAACCACGGTCGGCGGCGATCGACGCCGGCGACGTCACGATCGGTGCCCGCGCCTGGCAGATCCTGTTCATCACGTCGGTGTCGATCTTCCTGGTCGCGATGGACGTGACGATCGTCAGCGTCGCCCTGCCCGGGATCCGCGACTCGTTCGACGAGCCGGCCACCGTGCTGGCGTGGGTGTTCACGGCCTACAACATCACGTTCGCCGGACTGCTCCTCGTGGCCGGCAAGGTCGGCGATCGCGTCGGCCACCGCCAGGCGTTCTTGGCGGGTCTCGTCGTGTTCGCCCTCGCCTCGCTGGTCGCCGCGGTCGCCCCGAACGTGGAGGTGCTGATCGGCGGGCGTGTCCTGCAGGCGGTCGGAAGCGCCCTGATCTACCCGGCGTCACTGGCCTTGCTGCTGCCGGAGTTCCCGCCGGCCCGGCGGTCGATGGCGATCGGGGTCTGGGGCGGGATTGCCGGGCTCGGCGGGGCGATCGCCCCGACGTTGGGCGCGCTGCTCGTCGACACCGCCGGTTGGCGCGCCGTGTTCTTCATCAACCTGCCGTTCGTCATCGCCGCCATCGTCGCCGGGATCGCCGTCTTGCCAACTGGCGGCGAGCGGCTACGGGAGCGCTTCGATCCCGTCGCCGTGCCGCTCGCGGCGATCGGTGTCGGAGCGATCGTGCTGGTGATCGTCCAGCTCGACGAGTGGGGCCTCGACGACCCGCGCACGCTCGCCGCCATCGCCCTCGCCGCCGTGCTGCTGCCAGCGTTCGTCATCCGCTCGGCCCGCCATCCGGCGCCGCTGCTCGACCTCCAGCTGTTCCGCATCCGCAGCTTCACGGTCGGCACGATCGCCCAGGCGCTGTACGTCTCGTCGGCGTTCGGCTGGCTGGTGCTGTTCCCGTCGTTCTTCGTCGACGTGTGGGGCTACTCGCCGCTGAAGGCCGGCTTCGGGCTGGCGCCGGCCGCCGCGCTCGGCGCCGTGCTGTCGCCGCTCAGCGGCCGCCTCGCCGACCGCATCGGGCACCGCGAGCTGGTCGCCGTGGAGTGCGCGCTCGGAGCGGCCGGGGCGCTGTGGTGGGCGCTGATGGTCGGCGAGCAGCCGGACTACGTGACCGACGTGCTCCCCGGCATGGTGCTCGCATCGCTCGGCATCGCCGGCGGGTTCGCCACGCTGACGGGCGCGCTGATGAGCCGCATCCCGCCGCGCTGGTACTCGATGGCCGGTGCGGCGCGCAGCACGATCTTCCAGCTCGCCACCGCCGTCGGCATCGCTGTCGCCGTCGCGCTCCTGGACGCGGCGACCGGCGGCGACCCGGTCACGCCGTACACGCGGGTGTGGGTGCTGGCGACGGTGTCCGGGGCCGTGGCCGCGGTCGTGATGCTGGTGGCCTTCCCGCGGCGCGGAACGCCCTGACCACTGCGTTTCCGGACCAAAACGGTGGGTCACCGCAGGTAGCAGCGCATGCCCACGAGGACGACGTGGTCGTCCTCCACGGGCACACCGCGGGTGCGCGCCCGGGCGCGCACGGAGTCGGGGTCCGCGCACGCCAAGTCGATGCCGGTCAGACCCTCGCCCCGGCCATCGGTGACCGGCACGAAGCGCAGCGTGGCGTTCTCCAGCGGGATCGCCGGCACCCCGTCGCGGTCGGTGCGGCCGATCTCGACGATCTCCGACCACCGCGATGCCACCGCGGCGGGATCGTCGCACTGGATCTCGGCGGCCGTGATCGCCGACACGAGGTCGGTCCGGATCGCCTGCTGCCAGTCCGGTCCGGCCGGGCTCCACGGGCCCATCGGGTCCTCGCCGCCGGCCTGCTGATCGATCTCGAGGAACGAGCCGCCGGTGTCGCGCGGGTGCAGCTGCATGTTCGTGAAGTGGTCGTCGTTGAACTGGCCGACGATGCGGATGCCGAGCTCCTCAACGCGCGCGCGGCGCGGCGGGTGGTCGTCGGTCTGCGTGATGACCATGTAGCCGCCTGGCCCGCGGCGGCGCTCGAGGAAGCGCTCGGCGGTCGTCCCCGCGACGATCGGGGCGACGATCTCCAGCAGCTGGGTGCCGACCGGGAGCAGCGTGTTGTGCAGCCCGAGGCCCTTGATCCCGGGGTCGTGGTAGGCGACGGCCAGGCCCAGCACATCG
>JBIOUO010000218.1:0-4153 GCA_044867195.1 Ilumatobacteraceae bacterium | reverse complement strand
ACGCGGGCGCCTTGAACCACTCGAGGAACACGCCGCGGTCGTCTGCGTGCTGGACCGGCGTGACCTCGAAGGCGCCCTCGATCGCCAGCGGCCGGATCTGCACGACCGCCGTGTCTAGCACCGCCATACGCAAGGTGACCGGACTGGGTGGCTCGGCTACCAGACCGTGATCTCTCGCGGGTGTCGATGGGCGCGCAATCCCCGGTCCTTCGTGATCAGGGGCCAACCTCGCTCGACGGCCGTCGCGTAGATCAGCCGGTCGGCGGGGTCTCCGGGGAAGCTTGCTGGAAGCTCGACGGCAGTCGCCGCGATCGACGGTGTCAGGGCGACCGTTCGCAGCCGTCCGGCGAGCTCGCCCAGCCAGCTGCGCAGCGGCGTGCTGAGGACGATGCGTTCGTGGCGGGCGAGCCAGGCCAACTCGAACCAGGTGATCGCAGCGACCGCCAGCTCGTTCGCCTCCTCGAGCACTGCCGCTGCGGCCCGGCTCACGCGATCGGGTTCCGCCGACCACCAATGCACGACGTGCGTGTCCAGCAGCACGGTGCTCATTGGTGCACCCTGTCATCATGCGACGTCACCACGTCGTCGAACCTCTCGAGGCACCAATGAGCAAAGACTGTGCCGAATTGTTCGCTCGCTCGAAGTGCTCAATTGCCTCGCTCGCTCGAAGACTCGCTCGCTCGGACAGTCGCTCGCTCATTGGTGCACCCTGTAATCATGCGACGTCACCACGTCGTCGAACCTCTCGAGGCACCAATGAGCAAAGGACCGTGCCGGATTGTTCGCTCGCTCGAAGTGCTCAATTGCCTCGCTCGCTCGAAGACTCGCTCGCTCGGACAGTCGCTCGCTCACGGCAGGTCCCAGCCCGCACCGGTGGTGAACAGCTCCGACTCCTCCGCGTTCGTCACGGCGGTCCCGACCATGCACGCGCGGAGCGCGTTGGCGCCGACCGCCGGCACGAGGCGGGCAACCGTCCGCCCATGCTTCGTGATCTCGATCTCCTCACCATCCGCGACCTCATCGAGCAGGCCGAGGATGGCGGCCTTCACTTGAGTCGCTGTCATCTGACGGGTCATATGGTCATCCTAATAGCCACGCGAACGTCCGGGCTCAGCGGTACAGGGGAACTGACTGTCATCGTGGGTCGTCGATGTCGAACGTCGGAGGACGCACCGCCGACATGGGCCATCGTCGCGCTGGTCTCGATGCTCATCTCGACAAGGCCTCCTTGTCGAGAGGGTGCTGGCAAGGTAATCTTGTCGACGTGGAGATAACGTCGAGCGCTCGCCGCCACGGCATCGCCGACGACGACATCGTGCATGCCGTGGTCAACGCCGTGCGCACCGCGTTCGAGGACGACTACGTGATGCGTATCGGCCCCGACCGTGCCGGCCAGCTGCTCGAGGTCGGAGTCCGCGAGTCCGACGACGGCCTCGTGATATTCCATGCCATGCCCGCCCGCGACAAGTACCTCAGGTGATGCCCATGACTTCGTCCGTTTCGACAGCCACGATGACCGATGATGAGCTCGCCGACCATGTCGAGCGCACCGACATCGACGCTTCGCAGTGGCGGGATGCCTCGCCGTTGCGGGCGATCGCGTCGGCGATGATCGTCGTCGACGCCGCCGACCGAAACCTCCTCGACGCTGTTGCTGCCGCCCGGTCGGCTGACCTGTCATGGACCGAGATCGGCGTGGCGTTGGGTGTGAGCCGTCAGGCGGCTCGTCAGCGCTTCGGTGATCGGGTGGCTGCACGCCAGGCTGGTCGTCTGGTGGAGGATCCTGGCAGTGCGCGGGTGCGGCTGCACGACGTCGTGTAGGCCGGCCGCTTTGGCTTAGTGTGATCAGCCCTGACTACAGTCAGGTAACTACGATCGTGTAGTCAGGGGGCTACGGTTACGTATGGGTCTCCCCGAGAGGGGAAGCCGATGCCGATGCCTCGGCGACAAACCCGACTACCAGTGCGCTGCGTGAGCCTCTCTCGATACGTGCTCGGAATTGCGAACCCCAGCACATAGCCCACGCCGATGCAGGTCGGAGGCGCGCAGGAGGAGTCCGCGTCGATCGGGCGCATGCAGGAGAAGGGGCCAGGCTCCCGAGATCCGCCATCCGGTCGCGGCGTTGTGCGAGCCTTTGCGTCGCGCAAGTCACCCCCCGACTGGCGACGAAGGGAGTCCGAGTGTCCAACGTGCCGCCGCCCCCACCGGTGTCGACCCCAACCCCCCCGCCCCCCGCCCCCGTCGCACCCACCACGGTCGCCCCCACCGCCGTGGCGCCCACGCCGCCGACCATGGCCGAGCTGACGGCCGTCGGGCCGTCAAACATGAAGCTGTTCGCGGCCGAGGCGGTCGGGACGTTCGTGCTGATGATCGTCGGTCCGGGCTCGGCGATCCTCGGCGTCAACGCGATGGGCCCGTTCGGCGTCGCGTTCGCGTTCGGGTTCGCGCTGCTGGCGATGGCGTACACGATCGGGCACGTGTCCGGATGCCACATCAACCCGGCCGTGACGCTGTCATTCCTGCTGACGCGCAAGCTGACCGTCACCAAGGCGGTCTACTACTGGATCGCCCAGCTGGTCGGCGCGGTGCTCGGCGGCCTGGCGATCTTCGTCATCTCGCGCAGCGGCCACGACCAGACGGGGAACTTCGCGTCCAACGGGTGGGGCTCCAAGATCGGCAACGACTTCGGCATCGGCGCGGCGATGTTCGTCGAGATCGTCTTCACCGCCTTGCTGATCTTCGTCGTCCTGTCGACGACCGGGAAGGGTTACCCCGCCGGGTTCGGTGGCATCGCCGCCGGCCTCACGCTGGGCATGATCCACCTGGCGACGATCCCGGTCGACAACACGTCGGTGAACCCGGCCCGCAGCATCGGCACCGCCCTCTACGGCGGCACCCAGGCGATGAGCCAGCTGTGGGTGTTCATCCTGTTCCCGCTGATCGGCGGGGTGCTCGGCGCGCTGATCTGGCTGCTCGTCCACGACGAGCGGCTGGAGGACACGATGTTCGGCGGCCAGCCGGCGGTCATCGCCGCCCGTGACCGGGCGGCAGGGGTCACGGGCCACATCGAGGACCGCTTCCGCGGCTGAGGCCGCCGCTGCGCCAGCCGCTGGTCAGCTCGGCGCCAGCGGGCGGTCCTGCTTGCCCTTCCCGGCCGCTTTGCGCGCCCGCTTCCACTCCCGCACCGCGGCCAGCGAGTCGGGGTCGACGCTGTCGGCGACCGAGCGCGGGACGTCGTCGCCGAACCCGCCGGCCGCCTCGCGCCACCCATCGGGGGCGACGCCCTGGGTCTTGGCCAGGATGGCGACGAAGATCCGCGCCTTCTCGTCGCCGTATCCCGGCAGTGCTCGCAGCCGGCGGTAGAGCTCGTCGCCGCTGGTGACGCCGGCCCACACGTTGGCACCGTCGCCGCCGTACTGGTCGGCGAGGACCGTGCAGAGCTGGTGGATGCGCCGCCCGAGCGAGGCCGGGAAGCGGTGGATCGCCGGCTTCTCGCAGCACACGGCGACGAAGTCCTCGACGTCCATCGCCGCGATCTTCGCCGCGTCGAGGTGGCCGAGCCGGCGGTGCAGCGTGGCCGGACCGGCGAACGCCCACTCCATCGGCACCTGCTGGTCGAGCAGCATGCCGATCAGCAAGGCCGTGCCGTCGGTGTTGAGCAGGTCGTCGGCCTCTGGTTTGCCGGTGATGTACAGCGTGCCGGGCACCAGCCAAGCCTACGAGCCGCTGGCGCACGGCGGTCGGTCCGCAGGCGGGCCCTGTATCGAGCAGCGCCGGCCAGGTCTTACGCTGCCCAGCGTGTCCGTGATGGTGAGCTTCCGGGCCGACGAGGAGGACGTCACCGCCGCTGATCGGTGGGCGGCACGCCTCGGCGTCGAGCGCTCCGAACTGCTCCGCGACGCCCTCACCAGCCATCTCGCGCGGCTGTCGTCCGAAGACGAGGTCGCTGCCTTCGAAGCGCAGCCGTTCACGGCCGATGAGGTGGCCCTCGACGCCGCCGATGATTGGGTCCCGCCGAGGACTGGTCGGACTGGGCGGACTGGGCCGATCGGCGAGACGATGCAGCGCGGTGAGATCTGGTTCGCCGCTGTACCGAATGGCGGGGATCGGCCCGTGTTGTTCTCACCCGAGACCCGGTCGCCGATCGCATCGG
>JBIOUO010000217.1:0-3851 GCA_044867195.1 Ilumatobacteraceae bacterium | reverse complement strand
ACGGCCCAGCCGCGGTAGGCGAGCGGGAAGATGCCCTGGCGCCCCGTCCAGTGCAATGTCGCCGGCACGCTGATGTCGTTGGCGGGTGTCCCGTCGGTCAATGTGAAGCCGCCGAGCGAGGTGACGGTGTCCGACAGGCTGGCGTCGCGGATCGTCACGTCGAACCAGTAGTCGGTGTCGGCGGCGAGCTGCGCGTTGAGGTCGGCGGCGACGGCGGTCGAGCCGCCGAGCGGGGCCGCGGGCACGCCCACCGGGACGCGGGCGACCACCCCGGCGCGGGTCTTGACCGTCACGACGGCCGTGCCGGCGGGGCTGTTGACGGTCCGGTTGAGCGTGACCACTGCGTCGCGGGTGGTCGCGCTGCCCGTGCGCCACGGTGTCGAGACGGTGGCCGGCGACGTGCCGGGGTACTGCTCGATCTCGGGCGTGAGGTCGAACGCGATGAGCTCCGGATGCTCCTTCGGCTGGCCGTCGGTGCCGATCGCCGAGGTGTACGCGATCCGCGGATTCCACGAGATGGCGTGGAGGTCGATCGGGGTGTCGGTCACCAGCTTGACGGTGACGCTGTCCTGTGTGCCGGGCTGGCTCGGGTCGGATGGCTGCACTGGCGCCGCGACGGCGAAGTCGGCGGCAACGACACGCTCGCCGTTGAAGTCGGCGCCGAGCGTGCCGTTGGAGATCGCCACCTGCGTCCCGTTGTGCAGGAGCACGACGTGGACGTCGTCGGTGGTGGGCGCCTTGTCGATCGTCGCCGAGAAGTGCACCGAGCCCTGGAACGGCATGAACACGAGCGTGTCGGGGCGGCCCGACAGCGTGAAGTCGTCGGACGCGACGTACTCGACCTGGGACAGACCGTTGACGTCGAGCGGAACGCTCGCGATGTCGGCGACGCCGTCGATGGCCGTGTAGGTGATGGTCGGGTTCCAGTCGACCTCGTCGTTGGCCCCGTCGTTCACCGAACCGACGCGGAAGTAGATGCGGTCGCCGGCGGCGACGGGAACGACCTGCGCCACGCCGAACGCCTGCGAGCCGGTACCGAGGAGGTTGGCCTGGGCGATCTCGCCCCCGTTGTGCTGGATCGCCACGCGCACGCCGTCCGTGGAATCGCCGTTGGCCGGGTTGAGCGTCGCCTCGGCGTCGATCGAGACCGTGCCGCTGAACGGCGCGGTCCAACGGCGGACCGTGTCGACGAGCGGGTTGCTGGCCGCCAGGTCGTCTTGGATGTCCTGCACCTCGTCGGGCAGGGCGACGGTGGCGCTGGCGTCCTCGATCGGCACCTCGGTCGCCGCGCTGTCGCCCTCGACGAACGTCGGGTCACCGGTGGCCGGGTCGAGGTGGTTGAACCACACCCGGCCGCCACTGACGTAGTCGGGCAGGCCATCGGAGTTGACGTCGCTGAAGTATGCATCGCCCCACGACACTTCTGCGCCGAGGCCGAAGGCGACGGTGATGCCGGGGAACGCCTCGAACGCGCCTTCCAGCCCGAAGTTGCCTTCCGTCGACAGCCGGGAGATGCCGCTCACGGTCTTCTCGTCGCCGAACGTGACCGATCCGCCGGGGCCGCCCTGGTTGAGGCGGTAGCGGATCGGGCCGTTGCGATTGACGTCGTTGGTGTCGCCGTCGACGCCGTCGGAGTCGCGGTAGACCTTGTCGGACAGGCCGTCGCCGTTGATGTCGAGCCACTCGGCGATCGACTCGGTCGCCCCGCCGCCGATCTGCAGCGAGCCGCCGAACGAGCCGACCTTGCTCGGCGAGATCGGGTTGAACCCGATGTAGGCGTGGCCCTCGCCGGAGTTGCTCTCCGACGAACCGAGGGCGCCGATCGATGCCTGGCTGTCGAGCAGCAGGCGGTCGGGCAGATCGCTGCCGGTGTCCCAATCCTCGGCCGGGCCGAACCCGTCGTAGCTGTCGGCGCCGGTCGAGACGCGGTCGTGGTAGGTGAACGTATGGGTCGCCGACGTCGTCTCGTCGGTGCCGACCTGGGTGACGGACGCGAGCAGTGACTTGCCGAACGCACCGGTCGTGTAGTTGAGGTCGTAGCGCACGGCGAGCTCGTCGTAGACGCGCGGGGCGCGGGTCTCGTTGCCGTCGGCATCGGTGCCGGTGACGGTGTAGTCGCCGTGACGGACCTCGACGCGGGCGAGGCGGTCGGTCGTCAGATCGACGTAGCCGCCGATCGCGCTGACCACGGGGTCGGCGCGAACCGTGCCGCCAGGGTTGACCTGCGAGTCGCGCAGCAGGACGACCTCGTACTCCGCGTCGCCGTCCGGCGCCGGCGCGATGTCCGCGCCCTCGGTGTAGTCGATGCTGCTGAGGTAGGTGTGCTCCGCGCACAGCACGTCGCCCGACGGCGTGCACGACTCGACGGCGGACCAGCCGCCGGCGCCGTACTGGTAGTGGGCGGTCGTGTAGTGGTAGCTGATCTGGTTGACGCCGACGTCGCGCTGCGCCGACAGCAGCCAGCGCACACCGTTGCCGTTCTCGTCGGTGACGATCGCCGAGCGGTCGATCGTGGGTGTGAGGTCGTTGCTCGGGTCGTCGTCGAGGTAGTTGTACCCGTCCGGCCCGCCCTGGTCCGGCTGCCCGCCGTACCAGTAGACGTTGCCGCCCTTGTCGTGGACCTCCCAGAAGTAGCCCTTCGTGCCCTCGCCCGGCACCTCGTGGCGGATGATCTGCTGGTACTCGGTCTCCACCTGGCGGGTGTAGTCCTGGCGATCGCCGTGGACTCGGTCCTCCCACGTCGCGCCCAGCGCGTTGGGGACCAGCAAGTCGCCGTCGAGAAGGTAGCTCTCGCTCTCCTTGTCGGCGTCGAAGTGCGGCGCGCCCCAGCGCGTGTCGACGCTGATCTCACCGACGGCCAGATCCCAACCCTGACCGACCCAGCCGTCGCCGCCACCCGAGTCGTACTCCAACGAGAGGTCGGGCGTGATCCCCCGCCCCTTCGGGATCACGAGCGGGTACGAGAGGTGGGCGCCACCATCGCTGCTCGCGGCAGGCGGATCGATCGACGCCAGGTTCTCCGTCGGATCACCGAACTGCAGGCCGTCGATCGACCCGTCTCCGATCTCCGCCGGCGTCAGCTGCGGCTCGCGACCAAGTGTCGTGCGCTCGGCGCCCCCGAGCGGATCCGCTGCCGAGACCGCCGGTGCCGCGCTGGCGATCAACACGAACGTCGTCAGCGCCACCAAGGCGCGACGCGACCGCGAGTACCCACTCATCGGTCAGTCCCCGCTTTCTCGGCCCCCCGGCCGACTCCCTCAGCCTCACGAACGTGAAGTCACGGGAACCTAACCACATCGAGTGACGCGATTGAAAGTCCTCCGATCGAGATGTGACGCCCGACCGCTCACTGTGTGTCGCGAATGACACCCAGAGCGGATGACACGTCGCAGACGGGTACGGGGGCGAAGGGTAAGACTTTCCGACTGTACGATTCTCCTGTGCCCCGCACGACGCTCCGAGCCAAGGGGCAGCTGACGCTCCCCGAGGAGATCCGGGCGGCCGCGCGTCTCGAGGAGGGTGACCTCCTCGAGGCGGAGATGACCCCGGAAGGCATCCTGCTGCGCCCGCAGAAGGTCATCGATGCCACGCAGGCCTGGTTCTGGACGCCGCAGTGGCAGCAGGGAGAGCGCTCGGCCGACGCCGATCTTGCGGCTGGCCGCGAGGAGACCTTCAACTCGGGTGAGGAGTTTCTCCACGCGCTGCGCGCGCGGGCGAAGCCTGCTGCTCGGCGACGCAAACGCTGATTGCCGGTGCCGACGTTCGCCTGGCTGGCCCGTTTCGGCGCCGACTTCGATCGTCTGACCCCGACCCAGCAGGCCGCGTTCCTCGCCGCGGTCGCACAGTTCGTC
>JBIOUO010000216.1:0-3964 GCA_044867195.1 Ilumatobacteraceae bacterium | reverse complement strand
GCTCGGCCGGCGCCGTGCCGTTCGGCGCGTTTGCGCACCTGCTCCCCGCTGAGCTCAGCCACGCCGGCCCGGTCAACCTGCTCGGCGTCGCCGGGCAGGCAGTGGCCTCACGGGCGATCGACGGACGATTGGTGCTCGGTGTCGACGACGCCCACCTGCTGGATCCATCATCGGCGGCGCTCGTTCGTCACCTGGCGACATCGGATGCATGCTTCGTGCTGGTCACAGTCCGCATCCGCGAGCCCGCTCCTGATGCCATCGTCAGCTTGTGGAAGGACGGCGTGGTGGAGCGGATCGACCTGCAGCCGCTCGCCGAGCAGGAGGTCGCAGCGCTCGTGCGTTCGGCGTTGGGCGGCCAGGTGGACGGGTCGACACAGCATCGGCGCTGGGAGCTGAGCGGGGGCAACCCGCTCTATCTGCGTGAGCTCGTGCTCGGTGGCCTCGACTCCGGGCTCCTGAGCTCGGAGCACGGCGTGTGGCGTTGGTGCAGCCCGACGATCGCCACCCCCCGGCTGGTCGAGGTGGTCGCATCCCGGCTCGGTGACCTGACCGCCGACGAGCGCAGGATGCTCGAGATCGTCGCCCAGGCCGAACCGCTGGAAGCTGCCTTTCTCGACGCGCTCAGTGATGCCGGCGACCGGGAGTCGGTCGAACGCCGAGGATTGCTCGAAACGGTTGCCGTCGACCGTCGGCGCACGGTCTGTCTCTCACATCCGCTGTATGCCGAGGCGCTGCGCGCGGCCACGCCGATGTCGAGGGTGGACGAGATCTGGGGACGTCTCGCTGCCGTGCTCGAGGCGTCCGGCGCGCGGCGCGCCGGCGACGTGTTGCGGCTCGCCTCATGGCGTCTGCGAGCCGGCGACTCCACCGACACACAGCTGTTCGTCACCGCTGCCCGCGAGGCGGTGGCGCTGCTGGACTTCGCCCTGGCCGAGCGGCTGGCCCGCGCCGCGCTCACGGTGAGCGATTCGTTCGAGGCGCGTTTCGTGCTGGCTACCGCGTTGGTCGGGCTGAGCCAGTACGACGTGGCCGACAGCGTGTTCGCCGAGCTGGAGCGCGACGCCGCCAACGACGAGCAGCGCGCCCGCGCGGCGCTGCGCCGCAGCGACAACCTCTACGGGCCGCTGGGCCGTGGCGACGAGGCGCTCGACGTGCTGGCGCGCGGGCTCGACCACATCGCAAGTCCGACCTGGCGAGACGCGCTGATCTCGGCTCGGGCACGGCAGGAGCTGTTCGGCGGCTCTGCCCGTGACGCGCTCTCGGCTGTCGAGCACATCGTGCGGCGCACAGAGTTGGAGCCTGAGATCGCGTCGGAGGTCGTCTCCGTCGCCACGTGGGGCGGCATCGTCGCCGGACGTGTGCACGACGCGCTGGCGTTCAACCAACGCCTGCCGGGAAGCGCACCGGAAGCCGCCGGCCGCTACGCCACGACGGTCTCGCACATCGTGATGCTCAATCAGTCGGCAGGGAACGTGGTACTGGGCGATCTGCTGGCGGCCGAGCGGATCTCACGCACGGCTCACGACGAGAGCACGACGCACGGCGGTGACGCCCAGCGCGCGGTTGCCGGCTTCGCCTACGGCTGGGTGCTGCGAGTGATGGGGCGTCTTCGCCGCGCGATCGAGGTCTTCACCGACAGCAGCGCGGTGTTGCGCGACGTTGACTTCTACCGGCAGTACGCAGCCTGCCTGGGGGAGCTCGCTCACTGCTACGCGATGCTCGGCGAGTCCGGCGCCGCGCGCAGGGCATTGGATCAGGCGCAGGCGGTGAGGGTGCCCGCGTTCGTCATGGACTACTGGTACGTCACAGCGGCAGCCGCGTGGACCGCGTATGCGGAGGGCGAGCTGGCCGCGGCCCAACAGCTCGCACGTGACTGCGCAGCGGGGTGCGCGTCGTACAAGCAGACTGTGTTCGAGGCGTTCGCCTGGCACGACCTCGCCCGGCTCGGCGACCCCGCCGCAGCATTGGAACCGCTGCGCGAGTTGGCTGGCCGCGTGGACGGTGAGCTGATCCCGACGTTCGCCGACCATGTGGCGGCGCTCACGAACCGGGACGCCGCCAGTTTGCAGCGCGTCGCCCGCAGCTTCAAGCAGATGGGTGCCGTGCTGTACGCCGCGGAGGCCGCCGCGGCCGCGGCCCATTCGTTCCGATCCGGCGGCAGGACTGGCAGCGCCCTGACGATGGCAGTGTCGGCGCGGCGGCTCATTGCACGATGTGACGACGCCCGAACCCCATTGCTGGACGGTCTCGACGCGACGTTGCCGTTGACGGCACGCGAGCACGAGATCGCTGTCCTGGCGGCTCGCGGTCTGTCCAACCGGAACATCGCAGCACGGGAGGTCCTGTCGGTGCGCACGGTCGACAACCATCTTCACAACGCCTACACCAAGCTCGGCATCACTCGACGCGCTGAGCTCGCCGCGATCCTGCTCCCGGTGCCCGACGACGGGGACGGATCATGAGCATCGGGCGGTGCCCGCGCTGGCTCGCGCTCTGCCTGCTGGTCGGCGCAGCGTGCGGCGGCGGCAGCTCAGCCGACGAACCGACAGTGGACACCTTTGCACCGACCCAGCCGGCGCCGTCGAGCGAGTCGGTGGTGCAGGAGCCAGCCGATGGGGCTGTGACCGTGCCCCCGTCGAGCGAGTCGACGGTGCCGGCAGAGCAGGCCGCAACTGTGCCGGCCGGCGACGACGACGACGCGCGGGTCCGGGCGACGCTCGTCGCCACATGGGGTGCTGAGGACTCGGTGTGGTTGCTGGTCGACCTCGCCGGGGACGACGCGGTCGAGGGCTGGACGCGTGTCGTCGTGGAGCTGGACGAGCCGGACGTCGACTGCGCCGGTCGCCGTTGGCCGGTGTTCGTCGTGAGTGGTCCCGAGCAGGTGTCGTTCGAGCTGGTGCCGGGGGAGGTGGCCGCGCGTCCTGCCGAAGGGCAGGATCTGAGGTGGTCGGTCCCGGTTGCTGTGAGGGGACGCGACCTGCAGATCGTGTGCCCGACCCGTGACGAGCTCGTCAGCACGATCGCGGCGCAGCGAGCGAAGTGGGACGCGGCCGGCGTGCGCACCTACGAGTTCACGCTGCACTGGGAAGTCTTCAACCTGTCTGCCGGCGACTACCGCGTGACGGTGGTCGATGGTCAACCCGGCGTCCTCACTAGGCTCGATCAGCCGGTCGCCGCACCCGACGCCGGGCCCATCGACCTGTCGGAGATCCCCACGACGATGGAGGAGGTCTTCGACCGGCTCGAGTCCGAGCTGAGCGCCGACCGCATCGTCGCCTGCTACGACGCGTCGCTCGGCTACCCCGTCGACGTGCGCGTCGATCGGATTCTGAACGCAGTGGACGACGAGCTCACGATGCGCATCTCGGACCTGACGATCGCCGGCGCGCCGGCTCCCTCAGCCGGCTGCGGATCGGGCACCCAACCCAGCATGGGCTCCATGGCGTGCGACGTCTATGTCGTCGGACCTGACGGCACGACGGGCACGACGCCGGTGCGCTCCGGGGTGCGCGGCTTCAGCACCGTGGCGCATGCGGAGATGCCCGACGAGGTGGCGCCGGGCACGGTATTCAGCGTCAGCATTCCCATCGATTCGCAGTACCTGCTGGCAACCACCGAGCAGTACGAGGTCGTCGCCCAGCGTGACTTCGTTCGGGTCTTCGCCGTGACCGGTGGCTCTGTCGTTGCTGGGTCCGTCACCCAGACACCCGCCGACAACGCGCCTGCCACCAGCGACCAGACGACGGTCAGCCTCGGGCTGGCGACGCCGATCCCGGGGGGTGAGGAGGTCACGTTCCCCGCCGCCCGCTTCGACGTCGTCGCTCCCGATGCGGGCTCCGTGGAGGTCTCGCTGGCCCGCTACGAGAGCACGCTCGACCTGCGCAACACCGACGGCTCGATGATCTCGATCCGTGCCGTGTGCACCGTGGACCCAAACGTGCTCGCGTCCGCCCTCGTTTCCTGA
>JBIOUO010000215.1:0-7144 GCA_044867195.1 Ilumatobacteraceae bacterium | reverse complement strand
CGCGGTACGGCGCCCACGGGTTGGCGGAGTCGGCCTCGAGGCCGTAGACGAGCGTGCCACCCTTCACCGGCTCGCCCTCGTCCTCCTCCACGTGGTGCTCACCCGGCCCCACCGGTGCGGCCGCCTCCTCGCCGCCCTCCGTGCCGGGCGTCGCCGTCTCGCCCGTCGTCTCCGACGTCTCGCTCGGCGTGGAGGGTGTCGTCGCCTCGCCGGTCGCCGGCGTCTCGGCCTCCGTGCCAGACACGGCCTGGGTCTCACTGGTCTCGTCGTCGTCGTCACCGCCGCACGCGGCGATGGCGACGAGCGAGGCGACGGACAATGTGGCGAGCACTCTCGCTCGGCGCCTGTTGCGTTGCACCCGGATCCCCCTTCGTTGCTCGGTCCCCGAATGAGGACACGTGGCGGCGACGATAATGAGCGTCCCGTCGGTGGGCAGAGCCGCGGCGGGGGGTTGTCACGCACTCACTATCTGGGCAGGCAATTCGCTGGCATGCGTGATCGCCACCTTGCCGGACCGCTGCCGGCCGACGATCTCGTTCGCCAGCGCCTCGACCTGGGATGCCCTACGCGGGCGTTGAGACGGCGGCGTCGGTGTGGACGGTCTCGGGCACGCTCGACTGCTCGATCGGGAAGTGGCAGGCCACGAAGTGGCCGTTGCCGAACGTCCGCAGGATCGGCTCCTCCGTCGCGCACACGTCGCCGGCCCGCGAGCAGCGGGTGCGGAACCGGCACCCCGACGGGGGATCGATCGGCGAGGGGAGGTCGCCGCGCACGGCGAGTGCCGCACGCGGATCGACCGACGGATCGGTGACCGGGATCGAGCTCATCAAGATCTCGGTGTACGGGTGCTTGGGCCGGGCGAACAGATCGCCGGGCGGCGCCACCTCGCAGATCTTGCCGAGGTACATCACGACGACCTGGTCGGAGATGTTCTTGACGACGGCCAGGTCGTGGGCGATGAACATCAGCGAGATGCCGTACTTGACCTTGAGGTCCTCGAGCAGGTTGAGCACCTGCGCCTGCACCGACACATCGAGTGCCGACACGGGCTCGTCGCAGATGATCACCTTGGGGTCGAGGATCAGGGCGCGGGCAATCGAGATGCGCTGGGCCTGGCCGCCGGAGAACTCGTGCGGCCGCTTGTCGAGTGCCACATCGGGGTCGATGCCGACATCGTCGAGCACCTCGCGGACCTTCACTTCGGCATCGGCCATGAACCGCTTGCGCGCCCGGCGGATGCGCAGCGAGCGGGGAATCGCCGTGATCGGCATCAAGATCGTCAGCACGAGCCAGATCGCCCCCGTCACGACGAACATGATGATGAACGGCGCGGCCACGACGATCGAGGCGATCATCAACACGTTGCCGACGACGGCCCCGGCACCGCCGTCGCGAATCCCGTCCTCGCCGACGTCGCCGATGGCCGTGGCGATGACCCAGACGATCAACCCCACGAAGAAGGCGGCAATCGCGGGAACGAGCACCTTGCGGACCACGGGATGCCGCCACAGGCGCAGCATCCAAGGCACGTAGGTCTCCCATGCCCGGATCACGGACGAGCGCTTGAACGATTCCAGCCAGCGGATCATCAGCGGCTCGGCGACGACGTCGCGGATCTTGCGCCGGGGGTTGAGTGACGAGATGGCGTCCTGGAAGATCATCTGCAGGCGACCGCGTGCCTCGCGCAGCTCGTCGGCATCGAGCGTCGACAGGTCGACCCCCTGCAACAAGACCCGACCCGACGTGGGCGGCGGCACGCGCATGATCGCCTTACCGGTGGTCGACTTGCCGCACCCGGACTCGCCCACGATGCCCAGCGTCTCCCGGTTGGCCAGGTCGAGGCTGACGTCGCTGACAGCGTGAACCTTGCCCCTCGCGGTGGGGAACTCGACGACGAGATGCTCGACCTTCAGCACCAGGTCGTCGTCGGACTGGCGCAGGTGAGCGGTGCCGGAGCCAGCCATCAGATGCCGGCCTCGCGGATGTCGAAGTACCGGCGTACCTCGTCGCCGATGAAGTTGAGGGCGAGGATGGTGAGGAACATGAAGAGTGCCGGGAACAGCACCATGTGCGGCGAGCGCTCGAGTTGCGAGCGCCCGTTGTTGATCATCAGACCCCAGCTGATGCCGGTGACGTCACCGACACCGAAGAACGAGAGCGCGGCTTCGAGCAGGATCAGCACGGCGATGCCCACAAACGCGAACGAAACCAGAGTCGGCACGATGTTGGGAAGGATCTCGCGCACGACGATCCGCTTGTTGCGGGCGCCGAGCGTACGTGACGCCATCACGAAGTCGCGATCGGACCAGACCAAGGTCAGCGCCCGCGTCACGCGGGCGATCGACGGCGAGGCGACGATCGCCAGCCCGATCGTGACCCAGAACGTCTGCTTCGTCGGGCTCGCCGAATCGGGCGGGGCGACGAAAGCGACGAGCGACAGCAGCAGCACGAGCCCGGGTATGGCGAGCAGCACGTTGACCAGCGCGCTCACCGCGCTGTCGAGACCGCGCCGGTAATACCCGGAGATCATGCCGAGCGTGCCCCCGAACAGCAATGCCAGGCTGGTGGCCACTGTTGCCACGGCGAGCGAGCGGCGGGCACCGTAGATGCTCCGGGCGAACACGTCGTGGCCGATGTTGTCGGCGCCGAACCAGTGGGCGGCGGATGGCCCCTGCCGCGAGACGCCGCGGAACGTCTCGTTGGGATCCTTCAGCGGCAGGAGCTTGGCGAACACGGCCGACAGCACCAGCAGGGCGAGCCACACCACCGACGCCCAGAAGAAGAACCCCAGCTTGCGCTTGCGGTACTGCTCCTCGGGCTCGATGGGGGCTTCGGCAGCCAGTTCGGCCTCGTGGACTTCGACGATGTCAAGCGCGGACATGGCGCACCCTCGGATCTAGCACGGCGTACAACAGGTCGACGAGGAAGTTGATCAGGATGAAGCCGACGGCGATCACGACCACCACGCCTTGGACGACGAGGAAGTCCTTGGAGAAGATCGCCGTGCCGAGTGTCGTGCCGAGCCCCGGCAGGGCGAAAATCGTCTCGATGATCAGCGTCGAGCCGATCAACACCGCGGTCTGCACGCCGAACACGGTGAGCAGCGTGAACGACGACGGGCGCAAGGCGTGACCCCACAGGATCCGCCGGTCGGACACACCCTTGGCCTTGGCCGTGGTGATGAAGTTCTCCTGCAGCGTGGCGATCATGTCCGAGCGCAAGATGCGCATGTACGCCGCCGCCTGCCCGAGGGCGATGGCGATCACCGGCAATGCCATCGACTTGAAGTGCTCGACCGGGTCCTCGCCGAACGGGACGTACCGTGACGCCGGAAAGATCTCCCATCCCACTTGGTGGCCATAGACCGAGATCCCGCCGAGGGCGAGGAAGAGCACGAGCACGATGGCAACGACGAAGTTGGGGATGGACAAAGCGGCGAGGGCGGCCGTGCTCGTCACACGGTCGCCCCGCCGGTTCGCCTTGTACGCCGCGTAGACGCCCGTCGGCACGGCGAGGAGCAGGGCAATGATCTGGGCGTACAGCATCAGCTGCAGGGAGACCGGGATCGCCTTGGCGATCGCCGTCGACACCTCTTGGCCCTGGATCGCCGAGCGGCCGAAGTCCCCGTGCAGGGCGTCGCTGAGCCAGAGGAGATAGCGGCGCCACATCGGCTCGTCGAGGTGGAACTCCTGCACGACCTGATCGACACCCGCCTCCGTCGCACCCGGACCGAGGATGATGAACGCCAGGTCGTGCTTGCTCCCCCGGCTGTTCTGCAGCCAGAACGTGAACGCCGTGACGAGGAAGATCGTGGGGATCACGACGATCAGGCGGCGCAGCACGTACGTGCCGTTGATCATCGTCGCCCCGATCACGATCAGGACGAACGCGACCAGGAAGATCAGGCCCATCGGCAGGCCCCCGAAGCCGCCGACCACGAGGACGGCCACGGCGGCGACCACCGTGACCGTCCCCACGTGGTTCCGGAGGAACTTCACCGCTCGGACACCTCTGTCATTCGCACTTCCCGTTGTCGCACCAGATCTGGTTCGTCATGTGCCGGCCGGCGAAGGCGAGACCGACGCCCTCGCCGCCATCCGGGAGGACGTTGCGCTCGATGCCATTGACATACGGCTGGGTGATGACACCCCACAGCGTCCACCCCAGCCACAGGTTGTACACCTTCTCACCGAAGATGCGGTTGACCTCCTCGGCAGCCGCCTTGCGTGCTGCCTCGTCCGGGTTGGTGCGGATGATGTCGAACTGCGTCTCCAGGTCCGGATCGGCGATACGGCCGAAGTTGATGGCGATCGAGCCGATCGGCGCCGCGCTCGCCTCGTTCCACCAGTAGATCTGGGTGTCGGGATCGACGCCGGCATGGTTGCGCCAGCCGAACACGTTGAACGTCCCGTTCAGGCCGAGTCCGATGTACTGACCCTGCTCGATTGGCGAGATCGTTGCCTGCACGCGGTCGGCACCGAGAGTCTCCTGCCACATCGACAGGATCAGCTCATTCGTCTCCACGTTGAACGGGTCGTTCGTCGTGTTGAACGTGAACTCTATGTGGTCGGTGCCGAGGTCGGACAGGCACTGGTCCATCTCCTCGTTGGCCTGATCCGGATCGTATGTCGGATACCCGCTGTCTTCGAGGTAGCCCAGCGATCCCGGCGGGAATGGACCGGTGGCCGGAAGGGTAAGACCGGCGGCGCGCTCCTCGATCACCCGCTCCTGGTCGGTCGCGAACGCCAGCGCCCGCCGGCAATGCACGTTGATCATCGGGCTGTCAGCGTTAGCACCTTCGGGGTCCTGCGCGCCCTGGGCGACGTTGATCATGAGGTAGTCGGTGTCACCGAACTTGCTCGACGCCGTCACCTCCACGGAGTCGTCGTCCAGGAACTGGCTGATGGCATCCGGGTTCGCCGTGTGGATGACGTCGAACTGACCTCCGAGCAGCCCGTTGGTGCGGCTGTCGATGTCCACGGCCACGACACCCTCGATCGAGTCGAGGTACGGCAGCTCCTCGCCGGTGATGCCGTTCGGGCCCCGCCAGTAGTCCTCGTTGCGCACCAGCTTGAACGAGTTGCCATTGCCAGGCGTGTACGACTCGAACTTGAAGGCGCCGAGTCCGACCGGCGCAGCGGGATCGCCGTCCGCCGGCGTCGCCGCCAGCTCGGCGTCGTAGATCGGGCTGCCCTCCACGCGCTGCGGAATGTCCTCCAGGCTGCCCAGCCAGGTCGGAGAGAACATCTTCGCGCATTGGCGTTCGTTGAAGAAGCGGGGCAAGGCGACGTCGCCCGTCGTCGTGATGACCACGTCCTGGCCCGACGCCGCCGTGTCGGTGATGAACGTGAACGCGGCACCCGTGAGCGTCGAGAAGCGGCAGGAGTCGATGTTGAACTTGACCGCCGCCCCGTCGAGCGGCGTGCCATCGTGGAACGTGATGCCGTCACGGATGTGGAACGTCCACTCGGTGCCGTCGTCGTTGCTCTCGTAGGACTCGACGAGCATCGGCTCGATCTCGCTGTCTGCGGTGACGTAGAACAACGGGTCGGAGACCGACGACAGCAGCAACTCGCAGGAGGTCGCGCAGCTCGTGCGATACGGGGCCCATCCGTTGGCGGAGTCGGCCTCGATGCCGTACACCAGATCACCGCCCTGCACCGGCTCACCCTCGTCGCTGATGTGGCGCTCGCCGGGTGAAGTTGGGACGGGGCCCCCCTCCGATGGCGCCTCGGAGCCCGCCGAAGGCGTGCTGCCCTCCGTTGCTGCGGTCTCCGTGCCCTCCGACGGTGTCGTCGCCTCGCCCGTCGCGGGCGTCTCGGCCTCCGTTCCGGAGACGGCTTCCGACCCCTCGGTGCTGTCGTCGTCGTCTCCGCCGCATGCCATGGCGACGAGCGCGAAGACCGACAACGTCGCCAGGACGGCCGATCGGCGCTTGGTTCGATGCACTGGATTTCCCCCTTGTGTGGTACTCGGCCCGGGTGAGCCGCTGGCGGCGGCCGCGATGTCGCTGACCGCTCGTGGTCGGGTCCACGGCCGCAGCCGTGAACGGGTGATTGATCAGGTCGTGTCCGCCGCGTCGTTGCGATCGACGCTGCGCAGCGGTGATGGTGATAGTGCCGTGCTGGTGTCGTCACCTCCTACCAGAAGATCATGGAGCCCGTCGCCCGCGTCGTGCGCCGCGGCCTCGGCGGCGAAGTCCATGGTGTGGTCGAGCTCGCCCTCGGTCGAGTCGAGCATGGCGAGTGCCTGCGGCACGCCCGCGGCCAGGTTGGCTTCCAGCGCGGCCGCGTTCTCGGGCGTGCCGAGCGGGTACCAGCAGGCGAAGCGATGGCCCCGCGAGCCGACCGTCTCGAGCGGCGGCTCCTCGACCTTGCAGCGCTCCTGGGCGTACGGGCAGCGCGGCGAGAACTTGCACCCCGGCGGCGGCGACACGAGGTCGGGTGGGCGGCCGATGATGACCCGGAGGCGGGTGTGGCTCGGATTGTCGAGCTTGGGGATCGACCGCAGCAAGGCCTCGGTGTAGGGGTGCCGCATGCGGGCGAAGAGCACCGGCGTCGGTGCCTGCTCGACGATGCGCCCGGCGTACATCACGGCGATCTCGTCGGTGCGCCCGGCCACCACGCCGAGGTCGTGGGTGACCAGCACCATCGCCATGAACCGATCGCTCTGCTGGTCCTGGAGCAGGTTCAGGATCTCCGACTGCACCGTGACGTCGAGGGCCGTCGTCGGCTCGTCGGCGAACAGCAGGCGCGGGCCGCAGGCCAGGGCGAGGGCGATCATCACCCGCTGGCGCATGCCGCCTGAGAGCTGATGGGGGTACTCGTCGAAGCGGCGCTCGGGCTCGGGGATGTTCACGGAGCGGAGCAGGGTGACGGCAGTCAGCTTGGCCTCGCCGCGGCTCATCTTGAGGTGCAGGCGCAGCGACTCGGTGATCTGCTTGCCGATCGTCATCACCGGGTTGAGCGAGCTCATCGGGTCCTGGAAGATCATCGCGATGTCTTTGCCGCACAGCGCGCGCATCTCGTCGGGGTCGAGCTTCATCAGGTCGCGACCCATGAACTCGACCCGCCCCGAGCGGACGACGTTCTCCTTCGGCAGCAGGTTCATGATCGAGCGGGCGAAGATCGTCTTGCCCGAACCG
>JBIOUO010000214.1:0-8232 GCA_044867195.1 Ilumatobacteraceae bacterium | reverse complement strand
GGATCGTGCCGAGGGCGAGGCCTCGACCGCGACCGGTGGCGAGAGGCACCAGCTCCGACAGCAGCCACTGGTTGACGTCGACAGGGTGGTGGAACCACACGCTGTGGTCGAGCGACACCGACATCCGCCGGGCGTCGTCGGCGAGGTGGGCGTGGGGCTGGCGGGCGGCCCGGGTCGGACCGTGGTCGCTGAGGTAGGCGAGCGTCTGCAGGTGCAGCAGCGGGTCGTCGGGCAAAGGAGCCTTGGGCCGATACCACGCCCGGCGGGCGTGCGGCACGCGGTCGGGCACCTCGTCGGTGATCGGCACGTCACGCGACTCGATGTACGGGTTGTCGTAGCGCCCGGCGGGAAGGCCGTCGGGGCCCGGGATGCCCGGCGCCGCCGGGGTCTGGTAGTCGACGCCTCGCTCATCGCGATGGAAGCCGGCCGTCAGCACGGCGACCACGCCATGCGGCTGGCGGGCGACGACCCGTCGAGTGGCGAAGCTCGACCCGTCGCGTGTGCGCTCGACGTCGTACTGGATCGGCTCGCCGCCGCGCCCGGCGACGGCGAACGACAAGTGCAGCGAGTGCGCCGGCTTGCCGCCGGGCACGGTGAGCTGGGCAGCACGGAGCGACTGGGCGACGACGAGTCCGCCGAAGACGTGGCCCGGCGATGGCGGCTCGGCAGTGACGAAGACGCCCGGCGCGAGCTCCTCGAGCGCCAAGCGCTGGGCCATCGTCGCTGTCGAATCCGCACTCACACGCTGCCGAGGAAGTCGAGGAGCGCGGCATTGACCTCGGCCGGACGCTCCTGCTGCGTCCAGTGGCCGCAGCCGGGCAGGATGATCGAGCGGTGCAGATTCGGCAGCGTCTCGGGGAAGCGGGCGATCGCCGGCGCGCCCCAGATCGTCGGGCCGTCGCGCTCGCCGCCGATGAACAGCGCGGGGACCTCGATCGGCCTTCCCCGGAACGCCGCCAGGTCCTCCCAGTCGCGGTCGACGTTGCGGTAGCGGTTGAGCCCGCCAGTGAAGCCGGTGCGCTCGAACTCGCCCGCGTAGACGTCGAGGTCCTCCGCGCTCAGCCAGACCGGCATGGTGTCGGGATACAGGAAGCGGTCGCGCATCGCGCCGCCCGGCGGGATCGTCGCCATCGTGCCCCCGCCAGGGACCATCGGCGGGGCGTCGCCGGAGGCGGAGACGTAGAAGCCGAGCAGCCACCGCCGCACGTCTTGCTCGATCTCGGCCTCGGCGCGACCGGGCTGCTGGAAGTACTCGATGTAGAACTCCTCGTCGCCGCCCATCCGGCGGAACGCGTCGGACGGCCGGGTGTCGCCGGGTGCCGAGTACGGCACCGAGAGCCCGGCCACGGCCCGGAACATGTCGGGCCGCAGCAGCGCCGAGAACCAGGCGATCGGCGCGCCCCAGTCGTGACCGACGACGACGGCCCGCCGCTCGCCGAGCGCGGTGACGAGAGCGACGTTGTCGGCGACCATCCGCAGCATCCGGTAGGCCTCGATCTCCGCCGGCGCGGACGAGCGGCCATACCCCCGCACGTCGATGGCCACGGCACGGTTGCCGGCGCCGGCGAGCACGCTCAGCTGGTGGCGCCACGAGTACCACGATTCCGGGAACCCGTGGATGAGCAGGACGAGCGGCCCCTCGCCCTCTGCGACGGCGTGCAGGCGGATCCCGTTCACGGGCACGATGAGGTGCTTCACGGCCCGAGCTTCGCGGAGCCCGATGCGCCGGACGGCATCCGGCCGGCGCCCGTCGGGCGACGTTACGCGGGTGCGGCGGCGACGACCAGCTCGCGGTCGCCGTCCGAGACGCGGTCCGTCACGGTCGCCGGATGGGCGATCACGGGCACGTCGGTGGAGGCGTCGACGCGCTCGCCGGCGTAGTGGTTGCGGTACTCCTGGCCCGTCATCTCGCGGATCTCGAACATCACCTCGTCGATCATCGAGCGCCACGCCAGGTGCGGCTCGCGCCGGTCGCGGTAGCGCTCAGGGCGGACCGGCCGGCCGATCGTGATCGCGCAGTCGCGGAACGGCTTGGGCAGCCGGGCGCCGGGGGGCTGGATGCTGTCGGTCCCCGTGATGCCGACGGGATAGATCGGGCAGCCGACCTCGACCGCCAGCCGCGCCGCGCCCGTGCGTCCCTTGTGCAGCACGCCGTCACGGCTGCGCGTGCCCTCGGGGAAGATGCCGAACAGCTCACCACGGCGCAGCACAGTGGCCGCGGTCTCCAGTGCCGACGCCGACTTCTCGCCACCCGAGCGATCGATGGGGATCATCCCCAGCGCCGGGAAGATGTACTTCGTCTTCCACGAATCCATGTACTCGGCCTTGCCGACGAAGCTGATGTTGCGCGGCAGCGTCATCATCAGGAACGCCGAATCGAGGAACGAGATGTGGTTCGGGCACAGGATCGCCGGCCCGTCGGCGGGCAGCTGCTCGTACCCGGTCAAGTTGATCTTCCACAGCCGTCGCGTCACGGGCCCGAGCACGCGTCGTGTGCGTCGTTGCGCCGCTCCGGCGCCACTCCCTCGGGTCATAGAGGGACCATCGTACGCCGTTTCTGTTACAAGAGATGGCACGCCGCGTCATCAGCACGTAAACGTGCTGTGTCAATCGCCTCGCTCACTGCGCTCACACCAGCACACCGAGCAGCGCCGCCGCAGCGGTGCTGTCGTGGCCGGCGGCGGCGGCGTCGTCGATCGCGGCGAACGCGCCTGGCGTGTCGAGATCGTCGTCGAGCGCGTCGCGCACGTCCTCCAGCACGTCGCAGGGGGTCCCGCCGGCGGCCGCCCGCCACCTCTCCAGGCGCGCCGTGGATGCCAGCATCAGGTCGTCGTCCCACGACCACTCGACGCGGTAGTGATGTCCGACGATCGCGACGCGGATCGCCATCGGATCCCACTCCTTGCGCAGGGCATCGACGAACACGAGGTTGCCGACGGACTTCGACATCTTCTCGCCGTCCTTGGAGATCAGCGCGGTGTGCATCCAGTGGCGGACGAACGGCTCGCCGGTCGCCGCCTCGGACTGCGCCCGCTCGCACTCGTGGTGGGGGAAGATCAAGTCGGTGCCGCCGCCGTGAAGGTCGATCGTGGTCGCCAGCTCGCGCAGCGCGAGGGCGCTGCATTCGATGTGCCAGCCGGGTCGCCCGGGACCCCACAGCGTGTCCCATGACGGCTCGTCGGGAGCCGACGGCTGCCACAGCACGAAGTCGAGCGGGTTCCGCTTGGCGGGGTTGTCGACGTCGCCGCCGCGCTGCCGGGCGAGCTCGAGCATCGTCGCCGTGGAGTAGTGGCTGAGTGCGCCGAACGACTCGAAGCGGCTGACGTCGAAGTACACCGCGCCACCGGATTGGTAGGCGTAGCCGCGGTCGAGCACCATTCCGATGAACCCGCGGATGTCGGGGATCGCCGACGACGCACGCGGGGTGGAGGCGACGGGGAGCGCGTTGAGCGCCTCCATGTCGGCGTCGAAGCGGGCCTCCTCGCCGGCGGCGAGGTCGAGGTAGTGGATGCCCAGCTGGCGCGCCTTGGCGAACAGCGGATCGTCGACATCGGTGACGTTGCGCACGCACGTCACGCGGTGGCCACGGTCGATCAGCCGCCGTTGCAGCACGTCGTAGGCGAGGTAGGTGGCGGCGTGGCCGATGTGCGTGGCGTCGTAGGGCGTGATGCCGCACGTGTACATCAGCACCTCGGGGCCGGGCTCGAACGGGACGATCGCTTGGCGGGCGGTGTCGTAGAGCCGCATCGGCCCGCGGCCAGTGTCGCCGGATCGAGGCGCCGTCACGAGGCGACGGGATCGGCAGCGGCTGCTTGTTCAACTTGCTCTGCTTGCTGCGCCGGGCTTTCGGGGGCGGGGACCGGCCCCGCCGGGCGCCGCGGGTCGTGGCGGATGCCGGTCAGCTTGGGCGCAACACGCGTCTTGTAGCGGACGTTGAGCTGCAGCAGCACGGCGGTGAACGCCTCGATCGCCGTCGCGTTCGAGAGCTCGCCGGCGTCGAGCGGGCGGCAGCCCGGGATCTTGGACACGATCTCGCTCACCTCCTGCACCGCGGCCGCGTCGTCACCGCAGATCAGCACGTCGGAGTCGATCGGCTCGCCGAGCTGGCCGAGCTCCTTCGCCGGCAGGTGGTGGAGGGCGGCGACGACGCGGCAGTCGGGAACGGCTGCCTGGACGTGGGCGGCGACACTGCCGCGCGGCGGCACGAGCGGCTGGAACTCGTGACCGACCCGGACCAGGGCGTTGGCCATGCTGATGACCACCTTGCCGCGCATCTCCGCGGCGTGCTCCTGTGCCGTCGTGGCCGCCGAGTCCCACGGCGTGGCGATGACCACGATGTCGCAGTCGGAGGCCACGACGTTGTCGCCGTACGTGAGGCGGCCTTGCAGCTCGGGCCAGCGCTCGATGAGGTGGTCCGTCGCTTCCATCGCCCGGTACTTCGACCGCGACCCGATCACGGCCTCGTACCCGATGCTCGCCAGCCGTGCGGCGAGGCTGCTGCCGGCGGGCCCCGTGCCGCCGAGGATGCCGATGCGCATGAGCCGAGCCTATGCACGACAGCCGGCGGGGAGCCCACTACGGTCGCCGCCATGGGGATCCTCGACGGCAAGAACATCGTGGTCACCGGCGTCCTGACCGACGCCTCGCTGGCGTTCGCCGTCGCCCGGCGGGCGCAGTCCGAGGGCGCGGCGATCGTCCTCACCGGCGCCGGACGTGGTCTCAGCCTGACCAGGCGCACGGCGCGCAAGCTCGGCCTGGAGGGCGATGACGACGTCCTCGAGCTCGATGTCACGGTGCCCGACCACCTGGCCGCCGTCCGTGACGCCGTGGCCGCGCGGTGGGGCCGCGTCGACGGTGTCGTCCATGCCATCGCCTACGGCCCTCCGGCCACGCTCGGCGAGGACTTCATGGGCGCCCAGTGGGATGACGTCGCAGTGGCCGTGCACGTGTCGGCGTACTCGTTGAAAGCACTCGCCGACGCGTTCGTGCCGCTGATGAGCGGCGGCGGCGCGTTCGTCGGCCTCGACTTCGACAACCAGGTCGCCTGGCCGGCCTACAACTGGATGGGCGTCGCCAAGTCGGCGCTGCAAAGCGTCAGCCGCTACCTCGCCAAGGAGCTCGGACCGCGGGGCATCCGGTTCAACCTCGTGGCCGCCGGACCGGTGCGCACGATGGCCGCCAAGAGCATCCCCGGGTTCTCCAAGTTCGAGGACGTGTGGGACGAGCGGGCGCCGCTGGGTTGGGCGATCGACGACCCCGAACCGGTCGCCAGGGCGTGCGTGGCGCTGCTCTCGGACTGGTTCCCGGCCACCACCGGCGAGATCGTCCACGTCGACGGCGGCTTCCACGCCGTCGGCACGTAGTCAGTCGCGCCGGTACGCGAGCACCAAGCCCGTCGCCAGGATCGCGCCGAGCAGGATCACGAGCAGGCGGCCGAGCCACAGGTCGACGGCGACGCGGGCGCGGGCGTCGTCGACCCGCTCGAGCAGGCGGTCGGCCGTCGCCCCGAGCTGGTCGACCGACGGCGAGAGGGCGACGAGTCCGTCGCCGAGATCGCGGACCGTGGTAGTGATGCGCGCCAGCGTCGGGTCGACCTCCGACAGCTGGTCGGCGGTCGTCCGCAGCTGCCCACCGAGCTGCTGCAGCTGCTCTGGCACCGGCTCGAGACCGTCGGCGATCGTGCGCAGGTCCTCGGCCGCCGACGCGCTGTTGCCGGGGATGAACCGCTCGATCGTCTCCAGCACCCCGGCGACGCGGTCCGCCAGGCTGGCCAACCCCTGGGCGGTGGCCGCCAGGTCGTCCTCGGCGGCCACGCCGAGCTGGTCGAGTGACGTCGACGCCGAGGCGACCACTTCGCGCGCCGAGTTGAGCCCGCTCTCGGCGGCGCGGGCGAAGTCGATGAGGTCGGCGTTCATCGACGCCACCGGCTCCGCCGCGTCGGCGGCGAGCTGGGCCGAGTCGGCCGCCACGTCGAGCCCGTCGCGGTAGGTCGTGGCCGCCCGCTGTATCAGCACCAGCCCGACGACGACGGCGACGGCGATCGTGGCGAGCCCGCCCCAGAGCAGGCGTCGAGACGTCGATGACGCCGGCGCAGGCCCGGTGGCGGGGGGAGGTGGTGACTCCAGGCCGGACAGCCTGGCAGACGCCACGGGTAGCGTCGGATCGTGAACCGCCTCGCCGGCGAGATCTCGCCGTATCTCCGCCAGCACCGTGACAACCCGGTCGATTGGTACCCATGGGGGCCGGACGCGGTCGCCGAAGCCCGCCGCCGCGACGTGCCGATCCTGCTCTCGGTCGGCTACTCGGCGTGCCACTGGTGCCACGTCATGGCCCACGAGTGCTTCGAGGACGACGAGGTGGCGGCGGCGATGAACGAGCGCTTCGTCAACGTCAAGGTCGACCGTGAGGAACGGCCCGACGTCGATGCCGTGTACATGGACGCGGTGCAGGCGATGACAGGTCGCGGCGGGTGGCCGATGACGGTCTTCACGACGCCTGACGGTGAGCCGTTCTACGGCGGCACGTACTTCCCCAAGCCCAACTTCCTGCGCCTGCTGTCGGCGATCGACGACGCCTGGACCAATCGCCGCGACGAAGTGGCGCACAACGGCGCCGCACTGCGCGAGGCGGTGTCGCGCACCGCTCGCCTGCAGCCGGCCGCCAGCGTGCCCGATGTGGGGCATCTCAACCGGGCCGTGCAGTCGCTCGCCGCGTCGTTCGACCGGGAGTGGGGTGGGTTCGGGTCGGCGCCGAAGTTCCCGTCGACGATGAGTCTCGACCTCGTGCTGTTCGCCCAGTCCCGCACTGGCGACGCCGGGGCACGGGAGATCGTCACGACCTCGCTCGACGCGATGGCCTCCGGCGGGATGTACGACCACATCGGCGGCGGGTTCGCCCGCTACTCGGTCGACCGCGAGTGGCTGGTGCCGCACTTCGAGAAGATGCTCTACGACCAGGCGCTCCTGGTGCGGGCGTACGCCCACGCCGCGGTCGCCCTCACCGAGCCCCGCTGGCGCCAGGTCGTCGCCGAGACGATCGAGTACGTGCTGCGTGACCTGCGCCAGCCGGGCGCCGGGTTCTCCTCGGCCGAGGACGCCGACTCGCCCGGCCCCGACGGGCACGGCCACGAGGGCCTGTTCCACACGTGGACCGTCGACGAGATCCGCGACGTCCTCGGCGCCGACGCGGAGGTCGCCCTCGAGCACTATGGCATCACCGAGAGCGGCAACTTCGAGGGCCGCTCGATCCCCAACCGGCTCCACGCCCGCGGCTCGTTCGAGCGCTCGCCGGCAGTCGAGGACGCGCGGCGGCGATTATTCGAAGCCCGCCAGCGGCGCCCGCGGCCGGGTCTCGACGACAAGGTGCTGACGGAATGGAACGCGCTGATGATCGCCGCCCTGGCCGAGGCCGGGGCGCTGCTCGACGAGCCGGCGTGGGTCGACGCCGCGGCCACCGCGGCCGACTTCCTGCGGCTCGAGCTGCGGCGACCCGACGGGCGCTGGTACCGCTCGTGGCACGCCGAGGGCACGCCACCGGCCCGCCACGACGCGCTGGCCGCCGACCTCGCCGCCCTCGTCGACGCGTTCACCCACCTCGCCGAAGCGACCGGCGAGGCGCGCTGGATCGCCGAGGCGACGGCCGCCGCCGAGACGATGCTCGACCACCACTGGGATCCCGACCACGGCGGGCTGTACACGACGCCCGACGACGGCGAGGCGCTCGTCGCCCGCCAGAAGGACCTGTTCGACAACGCCACGCCGTCGGCCAACTCGCTCGCCGCCGTCGCCCTGCTCCGCCTCGCCGCGCTGACCGGCGAGCAGCGCTACGCCAACCACGCCGACCGCATCCTGCAGCTGTTCGGCGCGGTCCTCGACCAGTCGCCGGGCGCGTTCTCCAACGCCCTCGCCGCGGTGGCGCTGCGCGTCGGGGGGATCACCGAGGTGGCGGTGGTCGGCGACCGGCCGGACCTCGTCGATGCGGTGCGCTCGACCTGGCGCCCGGAGGTCGTGCTGGCGTGGGGTGAGCCGTACGAGTCGCCGCTGTGGGAGGGCAGGCTCGACGGCCTTGGCTACGTCTGCCGCCAGTACGCCTGCCAGGCCCCGCAATCGACCGCCGAGGGCCTCGCCGCCCAACTCGACGCCGCCCGCTGACGCCGCCGGTTGGAACGATTCGGCTGAACGGTCACGGCAACGGCCGCCAGGCGCCGCGGTGGACGATCTCGTCGGGCGCGCG
>JBIOUO010000213.1:0-11297 GCA_044867195.1 Ilumatobacteraceae bacterium | reverse complement strand
TCGGTCGTGCTCGGAGGCGGAGGGCTCGGCGATGGATGATCGCCATCCCCCACCGCTGTGCTCCGCGTGGGCGCGATGCGCACCGACATCTCGCCCGGCTGGTGTCGCTCACGGCCGCCGACCCCTGGACGGCATATCTCAGCGCGAGTCTGCGCAGAGGTGCTCGTCCGCCTCCAGGGCGGGCGCAAGCCTCAGGCATGCGCCATCCATGACCCGGCGAAGTGCGTGCCGCCCCTACTAGAGAGGGCGGTCCGACGCCGGCTACAGCGGGGACGCATCGACAACGATCGCCCGAGCGGTCTCTTGTGCCTCACGGACAGCAACGTCGCCCGGGTCCTTGCCCTCATGCACGGCGAGGTTTCGTCGCCCCGCCAGCCGTCCGGCGACTTCGCCGCGACTCGGCGACAGGCCGATACCCAGCACGGCGGCCAAGTCGTACAGCTCCATGACTCCTCGGGCGTCCTCGAGCACTCGGTCGATGGACTCCTCGCTTGGGGCGGTCGTCAGGCGAGTCCGTATGGCACGTGCAAGTGCGACTTCCACTGCGCTCGCCGCGTCGATGACTGCCTTGCGGCCATCGTTGCGGAGAGCGGCGGTTCGACTATCCCGAAGGAGCAGGTGCTCCTCCGGTGGCCGAACGCCGGCATTCGTTCGATCCATGGCATCCCGCCATACCTCTGGCTGGCTCGATCCCGGGCGGCCCGCTGTAGCCGGTCAGCAGCTGCATCGTGGGCAGGTGCCCGAGCGTGCCGTCGGGACGGACGACAAGAGCCAACGGGTGGGTGTGGCGCGGCGTCATTCGACTCGTTCGCCTGCCCGCAATCACATCGGCGCCGCCGAGCACTTCGAGCCACTCGCAGAGGTCATCAACGAATGCGTCCATCGCTGTCGCGATGCCGTCAAGTACGGCACGACCCTCGCTGTCGGCGTCGTACTCGATCGCTGGGAGCACAAGCAGCCCCGCCCGCACGTAGGTCCTCGTGATCGACCGCAGGTTCTCCTGGCCCTCGTATCCGCTTCCCCAGACGGGTTCGCCTGCCTCACCGACGGGTTCGCTGAACCACGCCAGCGCACGCTCAGCGCCTGCGATCGGCGTGGGTTCGAGCATCCAACCGGGGCTTTTGTAATCGGAGGGCGGGCTAGGCAGGACGAGCGTGCCCGACACACCACGCTCGATCAGCCAACTCGTCCCGAGCAACTCGGCGCTCATGTACACGCCGTCGCCCAGCACGACCATGACGAGCCAGTTCGCTCCGTCGGCCATCATGGGCGGTCGCGGCTGCTCCACGTTCAGACGGTAATGGGCGCGTGCGTACGTCCCCCTCCGAGCATGCTGCGGCTTCGTCGCCGTCGCGCTCGCCGAAACACTGCCTCAACCACGCCCGCCTCCGGCGCGCGGGGCTCACCGCGTACTATCGAGCGCCCGAAGAGGGCCGATATCGAGCAGGCGCGGCGGTCTCGACGTCTTCGTTATGAGCAGTGATGTAGCGCAGGTCCAGCTCCCGATCGAGGACGATCGTCGGGCCTTGACTGCCGATTCGGGGCCCCGAAGGCCGGATTGCTCGACGTGACGGGCGGGCCGCTCGACTGCGCAAGGGACCCGGTCGGCTCGCGTCCGCGCAAAGCAGAATCGACCGGTGGACACGGGATTGGTTCTCGCCCTGGTCATGGCGTTGGCCTTCGCGTTCACCAACGGTGTCCACGACGCGGCAAACGCGATCGCGACACTCGTGGCGACGCGGGCGGCGCGCCCGGGCGCCGCCGTGGTTCTCGCCGCTGCCTGCAATGTCGTGGGGCCGGTGCTGTTGGGCAGTGCCGTCGCCGACACCATCGCAGGTATCGTGACCGTGGCGACGAGCGAGGTCATCGCGGTGCTCGGCGCGGCGCTCACGGGTGCCGTCGCCTGGAACGCGATCACGTGGACGCGGGGCCTGCCGTCGAGTTCCGGCCACGCCCTGCTCGGCGGTCTCCTCGGCGCCGCGCTCGCGGAAGGGGGGACGGGGGCAGTCAACTGGGGTGGCTTCGATGGGGTCGTCCCGGTCGGGGTGATCGGCGTTGCTGTTGTTCTCACCACTGCGCCGATCCTCGGATTCGTAGCGGGGCTGGTCGTCGATCGCCTGGCGCGACGGGCGGGACGCCGCGCCAGCCGTCGTGCCCGCGGGCCGGTGCGTGCGGGGCAGTGGGCGATGTCGGGCGCGCTCGCCCTGAGCCACGGCGCGAACGACGCGCAGAAGGCCGTCGGCGTGATGGTGGTCGTCCTTGTCGCGGACGGTCAGCTGAGCCACCTGACCGCACCGTTGTGGGTCGAGGTCACCTGCGGGATCGCCTTGACCGCGGGCACGGCCCTCGGCGGCTGGCCGATCGTGCGGACGCTCGGGCGCCGCATCATCCTGTTGCGCCCGCTCGACGCGTTGGCGAGCCAAGCCGGGTCGGCCGCGGTGATGCTCGGCGCGACCGTGGTGGGCGCGCCGGTGAGCACGACCCAGATCGTCGCGTCATCGGTGGTCGGAGTGGGAGGTGGTCATCGGCGGTGGCGTCACGTGCGGTGGCGGGTGGTGCGCGCCATGCTGGTCGCCTGGCTGGTGACCGTCCCCGCGACCGCCGTCGCTGCGGTCGTGGCGTTGATCCCTTGGAGGTGGCTGACATGACGTCGAGGCGCTGGTTCCTTCCCGAGAGCGCCGATCTGCTCGGCATGCTGCAAGCCCAGGCAGCCGTCACGGTCGAAGGCATGAACGCGCTCGTCGCATGGTCGGCCGGCGACGCCGACGCTGCACGGAAGGTCCGCGAATGCGAGCATCGTGCCGACGACGCCAAACGTGCGTTGTGGGGCGCGTTGCGCGATGCCTTCTCACCGCCGTTCGACGCCGAGGATCTCTTCACGCTGTCAGCGGACCTCGACGAGGTGCTCAACGCCGCCAAGGATCTCGTGCGCGAGATGGAGGTGATGAGGACCGAGCCCGATGCGCCGACACACGAGATGGTGGCCTTCCTCGACGACGCGGTCCGACAACTCGCGGCCGCGTTCGCCTGCCTCGGCCAACACGACGGCGACCCCACCGAGCGCGCCGACGCCGCCATCAAGAGCCAGCGTCGCGTCGAACACGCATACCGCAGTGCGATGTCTGCACTGGTCGACGTGACGGACCTACGCGAGGTCATGAGCCGTCGCGAGAGCTACCGACGACTGTCCCGGATCGGCGACCTCGTGCACCGGGTCGCCGAACGCGTTTGGTACGCCGTGGTCAAGGAGGCGTAAGGCGAGCACGCGTTCGTCGCTCGACCCCGCCCGCATGGCGGATCGATGAGTTCACGAGATGGCAGCCTTCTCAGCACAGAGGACCGACCGATCGCCCGCTGCCGCGGTCGACAGCGGGCTCGGCGCGTCGTTGATCAGTCTCAGGCGCGGAGGTCGCCGGCGAACCCCGTCACGGGCGACCCCCGAACGCTCGACCGCCCCGCTCACGGGCGTGATTACCGCCGGTGTCGAGTGGGGCCGAAGTGCTCGGCCGCAGAGGACGTGTCGCGTGTGATTATGTCTGGCGATATGCAGCGCGGCGCGCCTGGGCCGTTCAGACGTTGACAGGCGCCGGACGCCGATTGTTCGGACGTCGGGGCGTCGGCGAATAGCATGGGTCGACCCCTTCGTCTTTGGGCTGTCGACAATCCGGCGCGGTTGGCGGTCAGGTGTAGTGGACCGTTTCCGCCAATCCGCGCCTCCCGTTGAGGGCGACTCGACAACAAGCGGGGCCGATCGTCACGTCTCGGGGTTCAAGGTCGCTCACGTCATCCACGGCCGAGGGATGGAGGACCGCACGGCGTTTGCGGCCGAGGCGGCGGTGATGCGGCCTCGTCTTCGGCGCGCGTGTGATCGCACCCGCCGGGGAGTCTCGTTGTGTCGTCCCCCCCGGCGGGTGGGGTCGTCCTTGTGGACGATGTTCTGACCGCTCGCTGCTCCCACACCGGCGATCGCACGGAGGGCAGCGAGAGGCGTAGACGATGGGCAGGCTCGATGGCAAGGTGGCGTCATCACTGGCATGGCCCGGGGGCAGGGGCGGGCGCACGCGGTGCGGATGGCCGAGGAGGGTGCCGACATCGTCGGCGTGGACTTGTGCGCGCAGGTCGCCACGGTGGAGTACCCGATGGCGACGCCCGACGATCTGGTCGAGACGGTGAAGCTGGTGGAGGACACGGGGCGGCGCATCGTCGCCCGTCAGGCCGATGTGCGCGACCGGGGGGCGTTGCGGGCTGCGCTCGAGGACGGCATCGCCGAGTTGGGACGGGTCGACATCGCGGTGGCCAATGCCGGGATCGGGATGCTCACCGCACGGCCTGACCAGGACCCCGAGCGTGGCGGGACGCGATTGATGTGCTGCTCACCGGCGCCTACCACAGCGTCGATCTGGCCGGCCGGCAGATGGTGGGCCAGGGCGGCGGCGGGTCGATCGTGCTGACCAGCTCGGTGGCGGGGATGAAGGGGTTCGGCTCGTCGCTGGCGGCGAGCCATCCCGGGCTGGGGGGCTACGTCGCCGCCAAGCACGGGGTGATCGGCGTGATGCGCCACTATGCGGTGGTGCTGGCGCCCTATTCGATCCGGGTCAACTCGCTGCATCCGACGGGGGTCGACACGCCGATGATCGCCAACGAGACGATCGCCGGGCACTTCGAGCGGTTCCCAGAGGCGGCCGCCGCGCTCGCCAACGCGCTTCCGGTGGAGCTGGTCGAGCCCGACGACGTCGCCAACGCGGCGGTGTGGTTGTGTTCGGACGAGGCCCGCTCCATCACCGGTGTGACGCTGCCCGTCGACGCCGGGCTGATGGTGCGCTGAGGCCGCCACGTTGCGCTCGGCGCGAGAATTCGCCGCGGTGCCTGCTCCCAGCAGTCTGCCCACGGGCACGGTGACGTTCCTGCTCACCGACGTCGAGGGTTCGACGGCCGCGTGGCAGCGCGCCCCCGAGCAGATGGCGGTGGCGATGGCCCGTCATGACGCCTTGGTTGATCACGCCGTCATCGCTCACGGCGGCGTGCGCTCGGTCGAGCCCGGCGACGGCGGTTCGGTGGTTGCCGCGTTTCAGCGGCCGTCGGACGCGGTCGCCGCGGCGCTGGACGCCCAGCGGGCGTTGCAGGCCGAAGCCTGGCCCGAGGCGGCCGGGCTGCGGGTGCGGATGGCGGTCCACACCGGCGAAGTCGTGGTGCGCGGCGAGCGTGACTACGCCGGCACGACGCTGCACCGTTGCGCCCGCCTCCGGGCCTGCGCTCATGGCGGCCAAGTGGTGGTCTCTCGCCCGACCGCTGAGCTGGTCGTCGACCGGTTGCCGGCTGGCGCTGATCTGATCGATCTGGGATCCCACCAGCTGAAGGACCTGGTTCGGCCCGAGCAGGTGTATCAGCTCGTCCACCCTGACCTGGCCGGCGACTTCCCGCCGCTGCGGTCGCTTGACGCCCACCGCCACAACCTGCCGTACCAGACGACCCCGCTGATCGGGCGCGACGACGAGCTGGCCGCGATCGGCGCGGCGCTGGATGCGGACCGGCTGGTTACGCTGACCGGGGCGGCCGGGATCGGCAAGACCCGCTTGGCCGTGCATGCCGCTGCCGACCGGGTCGAGCGCCATCCCGATGGCGTGGCGTTCGTGGAGCTGGCCACCGTGAACGATCCGGAAGCCGTGGCGTCCAAGGTGGCCGGCGTGCTGCGGGTGTGGGAGACCACCACCGAGCCGAGCCTCGACTCCATCGCCCGGTTCGTCGCCGACCGGGCGGTGCTGCTGGTGCTGGACAACTGCGAGCACGTCGTCGACGCCGCCGCCGAGCTCGCCGTCGGGCTCCTCGGTGCCTGCCCGCAGCTCACGATCCTGGCCACCAGCCGCGAGCCGCTCGGCGTGCTAGGCGAAGTCGCCTGGAGGGTGCCCTCGCTGCCCTCCCCGGCGGCCGATCAAGCATCGGGCCTTCTCGAGCTGTCCCGCTTCGACGCGGTGCGCCTGTTCGCCGACCGCGCCCGGCGGGCCCGCCCGGGCTTCGTGCTCACCGACGCCAGCGCCGGCCCGGTGGCCGAGATCTGCCGCCGCCTCGACGGCATCCCGCTGGCCTTGGAGCTGGCCGCGGCCCGCTGCCGGGCGATGGCGCCCCACACGATCGCCGATCAGCTGGACCGCCGCTTCGTGCTGCTCACCGGCGGCGCGCGCACGGCGCTGGCTCGCCAGCAGACCCTGCTTGCCTCGGTCGAGTGGAGCCACGACCTGCTCGGCGCCGACGAGCGGGCCGTGTTCCGGCGCCTCGGCACGTTCACCGGGCCGTTCCCGCTCGAGGCCGCCGACGCGATCTGCGCCGACGCCCCGGATGCCGGCTGGGGTGTGTTCGACGTGCTGTCCCGGCTGGTCGACAAGTCCCTCGTCGTGCACGATCCCGACAGCGATTGGTACCGGCTGTTGGAGACGATCCGCCTCTACGCCGTGGACCGCTGTCGCGACGCTGGCGAGCTGGAGGCCACGCGTGACCGTCAGGCCGCCTGGTGGACGGCATGGCTGGGCGCGCACCATCCCGACGCGCCCTCTGACGGCGACCTCGACACGATCCACCGCGCCTATCCGAACTTGCGCGCTGCGTTGCAGTGGGCGGCGGCCACCGAACCGCATGCGGCGCTCGAGCTCGCCGGCGGCCTCGGCATCTACTGGTACCTCCACGGCCTGCTCGGTGACGCCGTCACCCTCGGTGACCTGGCCCTGGCCTGCGCAGGGCGAGGAGCGGAGTGGGCCCGGGCTGTCGGGCGCATGGCGATGCCTCGCTACTACGCCCGCGACCACACGTTCATGACGACGATCGTCGCCGAAGCCTGCGCCATCGCCGACGCAGCCGGGGACCGACTCACGCCGCTGCGCTGCGCGGCGGCACGGACCATGGACATCGCCGACCTCGACGAGTTCCGCCAACTGGCCCACGTGGCCGACGACTGCGGGGACCTCTGGGTGGCCGCGCGCATGCACCTGTGCGTGGCGGGGGTCGGTGCCCTGCTCGACCAACCCGACGCCCCCGCTGCACTCGAGCGGCTCGCCGCGATCGCCGAGCAGCTCGACGCTAGCTCCTTCCGCTTCACCGTCGACTACCTTTCCGCTGAGCGGCTGGCCGCCAATCTGCAGCTCGGCGAAGCCATCGCTTGCCTCGAACAGGTCATGCATCTGGTCGACCGGGCGTCGCCCAGCGTTGGGTTGACCGCGATCACGAATCTCGCTTTCTACCGCCTGCTGTCCGGAGAGCCGGCACCGTTCGATCGGGCGAGCAGCCTTCTCGCGCGCGCAGCGGGACTGGGGCGCGGTGACGGCCTGGGCGTCGGCGCTGCGACGCCTGCCCGAGATCTCACGTGCCGACGCCGAACGAGATGGGCGGGAAACGGCCGCCACGATGTTCTGGCCGGGCATTGGCCGTCCCGGCGTCGAGCGGATCGAGTTGTTCACGGGATTCGCCACCGGCTCCCTGTGGGTCTTCGCCGACCTGCTCGGCGAAGACCGAGTGACAATGATGCCCCGTCCCGATTCCCGGTCATCGGGTGACCTGGCCCGCTTCGCCGCCCTGGTGACGTCGGCCCGATCGGCGTTCACTCACGGCCGGTACCGCGACGCCGAGAACGCCGCCGCGGTGCTGGTTCGCAACCCCGCCCCGGATCGCCACTTCTGGCTGCTCGTCCTGGCCCGCTGCGCCGCCGACGCTGGCAGCCACTTGGAGGCGGCCCGCCTCCTCGGTGCCGTCGCTGGCACCCAGCAGCGACACGGCCTGCCCTGGCTGCCCCGCCTGCTCGTCGGCGCTCGCAGCGACACCGAGCGGCTCGCCCGCGACGCGCTCGGCGACACCGGCTTCGAGAGCGGCTACGGCGAAGGCTTCGCACTCGATCTCGACGACGCTGTCGCCTACGCGCTGCGCGCCCGAGGCGAGGGCAAGCGGCCCTCGATCGGATGGGACAGCCTCACACCGACCGAGCGCCAGGTGGTCGACCAGGTCGCCGCCGGGCGCTCCAACGCCGAGATCGCCGCCGAGCTGTTGATGGGCCGGACCACGGTGAAGACCCACCTCACCCACATCTTCACCAAGCTCGACATCGCCAACCGGGCCGAGCTGGCCGCTGAGGCGACGCGCCGGACATCGTCCACCCCGCGGTGACACGTCGTCCCTCTGGCCGATGTTCGCAACCCCGTTCGGGCGCAACGTGAACGTATGACCATCACCGACGCACCGACACCAACCACAACGGCGACAATGTCATGCTCGACGTCCGCTCGCTGTTCCAGCCGTCGCCCGTCACCGATCAACTCCGCCGGCACGCCCGGTCGGGAGACCGCGTCAGTGTCAGCATCGCCGCCGAGTCCCTCGACGTCCCGCAGCTCACCGGGGTGACCCAGACCCTGTTCATCGCGTTCGTAGAGACCCGGATCCGCAACGCCCTCTACGCAGCCGGCTACCGGCACGTCACGCGTCGGGCTACACCAGCTCGAGTGGTCTTCGACGCCAACGCGTGACGCGACTGCGAGGATCACTCACGGCCGACTGTTGCTTATGGACAACGACGTGTCCCTGTAGTCTGGTCCATCGTGCGGATCGACCAGGTCGACCCCGGTGGTCACCACTTCGTTCGAGCGCCCTCGGATGAGCCAACCGCAGTCGAGCTTCTCGCCCGGACCCACTCGTCGTGGGTTGACCGGTGCTCGTCACCGGGCCGCAGTCGCCATCGGAGCGAATGAACCGCGATCATCGATAGTCCCTATACGGGCCGAAGTGTTGAGCGACGGCCTCCAGCTGCCTCCCGGCCGTCGTTATGTGCGGCTGATACGGCGCGGGTCCGGCTGCGTGCGACCGCGCCTGCTACACGCCGATCAGTTCTGCATCCTCGCTCGGTGATTCGCCGCCTGGCGCGCTCGGCGACGGCGCGTTGATCACCGTGGCGCCGGGGCGGAAGGCTTGCAGAGACCGTGTCTCCGTCAGGTGAGCCATTCAGGCGATCGCGGGAGGTCGTGCGAGTTGTCGACTATGTGGTGAGGTGACTGAGCACGTGTCGGTTGACGATGGCCGGTTGTTCACGATGCAGGAAGTGACCAGCGCCGGCGATCTATTCCATTCTGACGTTGCTCGATGCCGCGGCGGCGGCGAGTGCGACGACCTCGGGTCCCACGCAGCCATCGGTCGTGCCGTGCAAGTACAAGTTGGGCTGTTCGGGCATCTGCTGAGAGGCGGTCTGCAGCTCGTCGAGAGCGGGATCCACGCCGACGCCGCCCAACGCCGCTCGGTAGTAGCCGAGCGCGGCGGACAGGTTTCCTGGATCTCGAAGTGAGGGCTTTAGCAGGGCGAGATCCTCGCTGGCATCGAAGCCCGGCGACCAGTCCGCCCACAGCCGGTCGATCAAGGCCAGGTCGTCGTTGGCGACGATGACGTCAGCGAGCGGATGCTGGAAGAAGAACATGTACCAGATCCGCTTGAGCTGATCGATGTTCGTGAGGATGGCCTCGCCGAGCGCAGTGCCGGGCGGCAGCGCCAAGGTGACCAGGCGCCGCCATCGTTCGGGGGCGGCGTTGACCGCCCCGTACGCGGCTGCCGCGCCGTAGTCGTGGCCGACGATGACGGCCTGATCGTCTCCGCCGAGGACGTCATGCAGCGCGAGGGCGTCCTGCGCGAGCACGCCGACCTGGTAGCGGCCATCGGCCGGGATCGACGTCGGAGCGTAACCGCGCAGGAACGGTGCCACGGCGCGGAAACCGGCGTCGGCCAAGGCCGGCAACAGCTCCCGCCAGGTGTGGGCCGAGTCGGGAAAGCCATGCAGACACAGCGCCAGCGGCCCGTCGCCACAGCTCAAGTAGGCGAACTCCACCCCGTTGGCGGTGACTTGCTTGGGTTCGATCCTGGCCACCGGCGAACGATAGGCACCTCCACGGCGCAGCCCGGACCCGGCCCACGTTTCGCAATCCCCCGCGTAGGCGACAACCCACATCGTCGGTGCCGATCGCTACGAGACCGCACTCGCAGAAACGACACCGGAGCGTGGCCCTACCAGACCAGACTTCGTCGAACCCATCCGAGAACACCGGACAAGACAACAGGCGGCCGGATTCTCGACCGCCGAATCGATGGTCGCAACGCGCTCAACAACCATGGCGAGCAGCTGACGCCGGAATGCTCTGTGACCGGCACGATCGGGCGGTGGCCGTGCTCGATATCGCGCGAGCCGCGGCGATCTTCGCTCGAGTACGACGGCGGAGCGTTACGAGCGCTTCAAGAAGGGCCGAAGTAGAGCACCGCGCTGGTCCGGAGAGCGGGTTTATCTCCCGCGCGTTATCGGTCACCGAGCAGCGCGAGGATCGGCGCTTCGAGGACATGCCCGGGGTCCGCGATGCTCGCGGTATCGGGCGCGCCAAGCGGACATCGCGTCACGAACGCCGCGGAGCGGCAGGACCGGCACTTCGAGGACGCGTTCCGCCCCGGACGAGCCTTCTCGGACGCGTGGTAGCGGGCGCGCCGCACGTCGGCCGAGACCGGCGCTTCCAGGACGCGCGTCACGCCGACGTTCGAAGCGGTGTCCCCGGTCACGCACGCATACTCGGACACCACTGGCGCCGCCGGGCGGTCGAGACCCCAGCGCTCACCCAGCTTCGGCGAGAAGGGGAGCCCGGGTCGGATCTGCCGCACGGGGCGCTCGGTGGGCCTCACGCCGCGGACTCGGTCCCGCCCGCGGTCGTGCGCACGTGCCGAGGGGTCGTCGCTCGCGTCCACGCGACTGCCGCCGTGCGTCGCCGTCCACGAGTCGATCACCGCCGAAGCAGACTCTGAGCTGAGCGAGCGTCGCCCCACGTTGGTTCAGCGCCCTGTCGCGATCGGCGCCCTCGCCTCGGTTCGGTTGCGGCTGGCTTGCCGGCGACGAGCACGAGCTCGGCTCAATCGTTTGGTACTGCTGACCAGGAACGGCCGTCGACGAGGCCCAAGGACGGGGGTGTCGGCACCGTCGATCACGGGCCGTGGTTCGTAGCTGTCCCTGACCTCGCGGGCAGGGGGACGATCGCAGGCCCGGCAGTGAAGCCGTCCAAGTCGAGGGCTCCTCCCCGGGAACGGTGTTCGAACGAAGCCTTTCTTGAATCGACCTCAAATAGACGACCCATTGAAACGTATCTCAAATCAGATTGGCAACAAGAATCACGGCATCGAAACGACGAATCGAATTCCTATGGTGTTTCTCATTCGAGTTGAATTTGGAAAATGATGGACGCCTCGGCGGGCGGCGCCCAGGAGGTGTCTAGACCCCGGTCACGAACAGCAAAACCGCAGGTCAG
>JBIOUO010000212.1:0-2776 GCA_044867195.1 Ilumatobacteraceae bacterium | reverse complement strand
CTAGGCGCGCGCTGACGCACAAACGCCGGCTCCCGGGGTCAGGCGCGCAGGCGGTCGATCGTCGCGGCGATACGGCGGGCGCGGGTTTCGGGGCGTTTCGCCGACTCGATCGACTGGACGTACTCGCGCTGCTGGGTGTAGCTGGCGGCCTCGAACGTTCCCAGCACACCCGCTTCGCGCAACGCGGCGGCCACATCCGGCGCCAGCGTCACCGTCCGCGGGGCGTCGTCCCGCTCGAGCGTCACGACCACCCGGTCGCCGAGCTCCTTGCCGATCTGGCGTCGGATCGCCTTCAGCACGCCGAGCACCCGGTCGCCGCCCCCACCAACTCCACCACCGCCCCTGCCCGCACCCATCGACACGACCGAGCCCCGGTAGTCGACGCCGTCGAACGTCGCATGAACCGGGATACGGCCCCCGCCGCCGAGCGTCGTGACGACGTCGGGCGGGACGCGCACGCAAGCACCGCCGCGATCCGCAGCCTCGATCGTCGCCTCGAACCGCTCCACGGCTCATCCCCACCCAAGCTCGGCCACGAACGCGTCGACCATCGTGTCGACGTGGTCGCTGAAGATGCCGTCGATGCCCATCCGCAGGAGCGGCCGCATCAAATGCTCGAACTGCACGTCCCAAGCGAAGCAGACCCGCTCGAAGCGGTGGAACAGTGTCGTCAACCCGCCCGACCAGTCGGTTTGGTGCAGGTTGACGGCGTCGATCCGGCGGGCCGCGAGCGTGGCCGCCCGCCGCTCAGGTCCCTGGCGCAGGCGATCGAGCCGCACCGAGTTCACGAGCCGCACGTGACTGTCGACCGAGCGCAGCGCGGCCAGCCGGTCGACGTCCGGATCGCACAGCCACAGGCGCGGCAGCAGGTCCGCAGCCACCGCTCGAACCGTGGCGATGACGATCGGCCCGGCCTGAGGATCCTTGACGTCGAGCGACAGGTGGTAGTCCGTGCCGCACGCCTCGAGTAGCCCGACCAGCGTCGGGACGTGCGCCGGGAGGTCGCCGCTGGCCACCTGACGCACGGATCGTCGCCGCCGGCCAACCCGCACCACACCGTCGTGGTCGAGCACCGGGACTCCGTCGGCGGTCAGCCAGACGTCGCTCTCCAACCCGGTCGCGCCAAGCCGCAGCCCGAGCGCGAACGCCTCGATCGTGTTCTCCCGGGCATGTGCGCGCGCGCCCCGATGGGCGAACGCGATCGGCCGCTCGAGGAGCGCCGGGAGCCGTTGCTGCACGCCAGCCGATGATGGCAGGACCGTAGACTGCGCCGCGTGTTCAACCTCTCGGGCAGCGAGATCATCGTCATTCTGCTGCTCGCGCTCGTGGTCCTCGGCCCCGAGAAGCTCCCTGACGCGATCCGCCGGGCCGGGCGCACCTACGCCGAGCTGAAGAAGATGGGCAACAGCTTCCAGGCGGAGATGCACAGCGTGCTCGACGAGCCGATGAACGAGATGCGCCAGACCGCCGACCTGTTGCGCAAGGCAGTCGACATCACGGACACCACCGACCCCACGGAGATCGCCGCCCAGCCATCCACGGCTCCTCCGGCGCCGAACGCACCGACGGTGGACAGTTCGACGAGCCCGACCATGGATGCCGCCGGCTCGCCGCCTCCAGCGAGCGACGACGACGAGCTCATCAACCGCACGTTGAGCGGCGGGGAGCGGTGATCGGTGACCGGGGCGGCCTTCGGCCGTCGCGCACGTCCGCGATGACATGAGCCCCCGGCTCCGGCGCCGCCGCGAGCGGCCGCCCATGAAGACGCCCGACGACGTGATGACGCTCACCGAGCACCTCGGCGAGCTGCGCGTCCGGATCATCCGCTCGGCGCTCGCCATCACGCTCGGGGCGATCATCATCGCCGCCTTCTACGACCCGGTGCTCGACTTCCTCACCAAGCCCTACGTGGATCTCTGCGCCCGCAAGGGCGAGGACTTCTGCGGGTTCGACGCCAGCTCGGGGAACGCGTCGCTCTACATCTTCGACCCGATCGAGGGCCTCGCCACCCGGCTGCGCATCGCCAGCTACGGCGGACTGGTCCTCGCCATGCCGGTCGTGATGTGGCAGATCTGGCGCTTCATCGTCCCCGCCCTGCACGCCAAGGAGAAGCGCTACGCAGTCCCGTTCATCCTGACGTCCGTCTTCCTGTTCCTGCTCGGTGGCTTGCTGGCCTACCTCACGCTGGGCAAGGCGCTCGAGTTCCTGATCGCGTGGAGCGGCAGTGACGTCAACGCGCTGTTCCAGGTCAGCAAGTACGTCCGGCTGGTGGTCCTGATGGTTGCCGCGTTCGGGGTCGGCTTCCAGTTCCCAGTGCTGCTGGTGTTTCTCCAGCTGGTCGGCGTGATCACGCCGCAGCAGCTGATCGGCCACTGGCGCTACGCGCTGATCGCCATCGTCGTTGTCGCCGCGGTGATCACCCCGTCGGGCGATCCGATCTCGCTGCTCGCCCTGGCGATCCCGATGACGATCCTCTACTTCATCTCCTACGGCGTCGGGCTGATCTTCCAGCGCAGGCGCCGAACCGCGACCGCGCGCTGAGCCGCGCGGCGGGTTCCGTCCACATCTCCTGAGAGACTGGCGCCGTGGGCGCCGACGCCGACCAGCGGGCCGAGATCGTCGGCGGCTATCCGTTCCCCCTCGACCACTTCCAGGTCGAGGCGCTCGACGCCCTCGATGCCGGCCACCACGTCGTGGTCGCTGCGCCGACGGGGAGCGGCAAGACCGTCGTCGCCGAGTACGGCATCGAGGTGACGCGGCGCGCCGGCCGGCGGGC
>JBIOUO010000211.1:0-38493 GCA_044867195.1 Ilumatobacteraceae bacterium | reverse complement strand
CGAACGGATCGGCGAGCAGCTCACCGATCGTGATCTCGTTCCAGGCCGATTTGGCGTCGTAGAAGACGAGCGGGTTGCCGGTCACCGACCACAGGTACCAGCACCAGCCGACAATGAACGCGGCCGATGGTGCGACGACAGCGGTCAGCGCCCGCCAGCCGCCACGAGCTGTCCACACCGTGATGACCAGGGCGACGACGGCGATCCACCCGTTGGGCCGGCTTGCCGTCGCCACCGCCCCGAGCAGTCCGGCGACCCACCACTGGCGATTCTCGGCGGCGACGAGCGCCCACACCAGGGCCGCCAGGTACAGGCTGTCGGAATAGCCCATCACCATCGTCACGGCCCCGGGCGCGAGCGCCACGAACCACGTCGCCCACGGCGCGGCTCGTGGGGGGAGATGACGGCGGGCCAGTCGGTAGGCCCCGGCGATGGCGACGAGCGAGGCCACCCACGAGATGCTGATAAGGGCCTGTAGCGGGCTCAAGCCGAGCTTGATCAGCCCGCCGGCCAGCGTCGGGTAGAGCGGGAAGAACGGGAAGGCGCTCCCGAGCCCCTTCACGTACGGCCCGTCGTACCACTTCGTGGCGATGATCGAGAACCACTGCCCGTCGAGCAGGATCAGCCGCCCGAAGCGCAGCTGCGCCGGCTGCTCGGGGAGCCGCATGGCGACCACAACGATGACTCGGGCGGCCAGCCACGGCAGCAGCACCGTCCGCAACGGGACGTAGGTCGCCAGCCAGCCCCGCAGGCTCGCCGTTCCCGTGGCTGCCGTAGCGTGCGGCGGCGAGGTGGCCACTCTGGTCGCCATCGGGCCGAAGGCTAGGAGATCACCTGATGGAGCTCGACGAGTACCGCCGGATGGCGGAGGTCGAGGACTCCCACTGGTGGTACCGCTCGACCCGTGCCCTGCTGCAGGACCTGCTGCGCGATCGGCTGAAGCCCGGGGGGCGTTTCCTCGACCTGGGCGCCGGAACGGGTGCGACAGGGGCCTGGCTGGCTGACCACGGTCAGCTCGTGGCAGCCGACTTCGAGCCGCTGGCATTGACGCTGCACCGCGAGCGCCATCCGTCATCGAGGGTGGTCGCGTGCGACGCTCGTCACCTCCCATTCGCCGATGAGTCGTTCGACGCCGTCCTCTGTGTGACCGTGCTCTGCCACCGCTCGATCGATTCACCGATCGATGTGGTCGGCGAGATCGCTCGCGTACTGCGGCCGGGAGGCGTGGCCTGCCTGTGGGAACCTGGCGTGCGCCGGCTGCGCCGCGCGCACGATCGAGTCACCCACACCGCCCGCCGCTTCTCCCGGCGGGGTCTCGCTGACCTGCTCAGAGCGAACGGCCTGGCAGTCGAGCGCTCGACCGGTGCCTACACGTTCCTCGTCCCCCCGGCGGCCCTCAAGGCGATGCTCGAGCGCGGCGAGAGGTCAAGCGATCTGGACCGCAACGGCAGCGGAGTCGGTGGCGTGCTACCAGCGGTCGCCGCGGCGGAGCGCCGGCTGCTCCGGCGAGTCAGCCTGCCCGCCGGTCTGTCCGTGGTCGCAATCGGCTGCCGTCCCGCATGACTCTCACGCGATCCGGCGCAGCCAAAGCGATCCGCCAGGGTTGCCGAGGAAGCGCGGCAGCACGCGTTGCAGCAGTTCCCGCTCGCGCACGCCCACCCAGTCGTTCATCAAGAGAATCTCCCAACATGGGTTGTCCGTCAGGAACGCCCGCACCAGGTAGCACTCGCCCCACTGGCGCCCTTCCTCGACCCAGTGGCGGGGCAGCTCGAATGGCCAGAACATGTCGTGGATGTGTACGACTACACCCGGCGCCACCTCGGGTAGTAGCTCCAGCACGATTCGGCATACGTCGCTGCCCGTGCGCACCACGTGGGTGGAGTCGATGAACAGCACGTCGTCCGGCTGCAAATGGCGGACGAGCCCGACGTCGAGTTCCTGCGCCCGTGTCTCCAAGATCTCGCAGCGGTGCTCGTCGCCCGGGCGCATCAACGACCGTAGGAGCTCGGTGTACGGCTCGACGAAGGTGACGGTCGTGTCCGGGAGGTGACGCTCCATCGTGTCGAGGATCAACGCCGACGAGTGGCCGGAGCCGATCTCGACGATCCGTCGTGGGCGGTGCAAGCGGAGCGTCCCGTGCAGCATCGTCGCGTCGCCGATGCCGTAGGCCACGTTGCGCGCGTGGTACCGGCGCCCAAGTGTCGGCTCGTCAGGCAGGTCGTCGCCGTCGAGCGCCTCGGCGATGCGCTCGATCCTCAATCGCTGCTCCGCCGGCCGATGGTCGATGCCGGGCACGTGGTCGGGAAAAGCCCAGATCCGGTCGGCGTCGGTCTCGATCTCGTCCATCCGCGGGATCGGCGAGTAGAAGTGGCCGGGCGGCGCGAAGCGCAGGAACGGCGCCCACTGCTCGACATCTTCGGACAGCCGCGGGATCAAACCGTGCTCCTCGAGCTGCGATGCGAAGGCGCTGCGCGCCCGGTGGCGGCGGATCCGCTGGATCGCGTTGCGGGGGTGCATGGCGTCCACGGCGGACGCCAGGAGCCGTCGCGCGCTCACCTCATCGACCGTGCGGACCGCTCGAGCACTGATCCATCCTGGCAGAACGATGGCGGTGTCGCCCTGGCACGTCGACCACGCCGGCGGTCGGTAGCCTGCTGCGCCGTGCGCGTTCCGGACGTCTTCGTCCACGAGACGGCTGTCGTCGAGGACGGTGCCACGGTGGGCTCCGGGACCCGCGTCTGGCATCACGCCCACGTGCGTGACGGGGCCCGCCTGGGTGACCGGTGCAACATCGGCAAGAACGTCTATGTCGACGCCGGCGTGGAGATCGGCAGCGGCGTCAAGATCCAGAACAACGTCAGCGTCTACCAGGGCGTCCGGATCGGCGACGACGTCTTCGTCGGTCCCGCGGCAACGTTCACCAACGACCTGGTCCCGCGGGCGTTCAACGACTCCTGGACCGTCGTCGGGACGTGGGTCGAGCCGGGCGCGTCGATCGGGGCCAACGCCACGATCGTGTGCGGCAACCGGCTGGGAGCGTTCTGCATGGTCGCCGCGGGGGCGGTCGTCACCCACGACGTGGCCGCCCACCAGCTCGTCGGCGGCAACCCGGCCCGCCACCTCGGGTGGGTCTGCCGGTGCGGGACGGTCGTCTCCCGGTCCGAGACGGCGCCGGATCACCTGTCGTGTCCCGACTGCAGCGAGGGGGCACCGTGATCCCAGTCAGCACCGTGCGGCTCGGCGCCGAGGAGGAGGCACTTGTCCTCGAGGTCCTGCGATCCGGTCAGCTGGCGCAGGGCGAGTACGTCGCCCGCTTCGAGGAGGAGTTCGCCCGCATCCACGGCGTCGCCCACGCCGTGGCCGTGAGCAACGGGACGACCGCGCTGGTGGCCGCGATGCAGGCGCTCGGGGTCGGTCCCGGCGACGAGGTGGTGACCACGCCGTTCACGTTCATCGCCACCCTCAACGCGATCCTCGAAGCCGGCGCGACCGCGCGGTTCGCCGACATCGGCGACGACTTCAACGTCGATCCGGCCGCGATGGCCGAGCTCGTCGGGCCCCGCACGAGCGCGCTCATGCCTGTGCATCTCTACGGCGCGATGGCCGACATGGACCCGATCATGTCGCTCGCCGCCGGACACGGCGTGCCGGTGGTCGAGGATGCGGCCCAGGCGATCGGCGCCGAGTACCACGGTGCCAAGGCCGGGAGCTTCGGCCTCGGCTGCTTCAGCCTCTACGCGACGAAGAACGTGAGCACGGGCGAGGGCGGCGTGATCACGACCTCCGACGACGCGCTCGCCGACCGGCTGCGGCTGCTGCGCAACCAGGGCATGCGGGAGCGGTACCGGTACGAGCTCGCCGGGCACAACTACCGGCTCACCGATCTGGCCGCGGCGGTGGGGCTTCCGCAGCTCGCCAGGCTCGACGAGATCACCGCCGCACGGCAGCGCAACGCCGAGCACCTGCGGATCGGTCTGAAGGACGTTCCGGGACTTGTGGTGCCGCCGCAGCCAGCCATCGGTCGCAGCCACGTGTACCACCAGTTCACCGTGCGCATCACCGATGCGGCCGCAGCCGACCGGGCCTCGTTCGTCGACGGCCTGGCCGCGCTGGGCGTCGGTTCCGGGATCTACTATCCGCGGCTCGTCCACGACTACGACTGCTACCGCGGCGACGAGCGCGTCGTCGCCGACGCGACGCCCATCGCAGCGCGGATCTCTCGCGAGGTCGTCAGCCTTCCCGTGCACCCCCACCTCACCGAGAGCGACCTGCACCACATCGTCGAGGCGGTGCGGCAGGTGTTGCACGCCTGAGGCTGAGCGCTGAGCTCAGCGCTCGCGCTGCAGCACGCTCGTCAGGGTGCGCGCGATGCAGTGGAGATCACCCAGCACGCTCGCCCGCTGCAAGTACTCGGCGTCGATCTCGATCTTCGCGGCCATGACGTCGCCGTATGCCGCGTCGAGGTCTTCGGCCGCGGCGAGAATCGTCTCCTCGTTGCGGTAGGCGACCGACGCCGGCGACGTGATGCCCGGCCGCCACTGCAGGATCTGGCGCTGCCGGCACGTGTAGCGGTCGACGTACCGGGGGTCCTCGGGCCGCGGTCCAACGATGCTCATGTCGCCCCGCAGGACGTTGAACAGCTGCGGCAGCTCGTCGAGCTTGGTTCGCCGCAGGACGGCGCCGACGCGCGTGATCCGCGCGTCGCCACGGGGGGTCACCGCCGGACCGGTGCCCGAGCCGACGCGCATCGAGCGGAACTTGTAGAGCGTGAAGGTGCGCCCCTGCCTGCCCACGCGCTCGGCGCGGTGGATCGCGCCACCGGGGGAGGAGAGCCGCACGACCAGCGCGATCGCGCCGAGCAGAGGCAGCGTGACGACGAGCCCGGCCCCAGCGACGACGAGGTCGAGCGCACGCTTGCCGCGGTAGTCCGCCGCCGGCACGGCGCGCTCAGAACGCGTGGGTCGTGGCGATGGCCTCGACGGCCTCGACCACGTCACGGACATCATCGTCGGACAGTCGCGGATGGAGGGGCAGGCTGACGAGCCGCTCGAACTGGCTCCACGCGACCGGGAACTGCTTCTGCTCGAAGTGGTATCGGTCGCGGTAGTACGGGTGCACGTGGACCGGGATGAAGTGCACGCTGGCGCCGATGTTGCAGCGGTGCAGCTCGTCGATGAACTGGTCGCGCGAGATACGCAGGCGGTCGAGCTCGAGGCGCAGGGGGAACAGGTGCCAGGCGGAGCTGACGTCGGGCCGCTCCTGTGCCGGGAGCCGCACCTGCTCGAGGCCCGCCAGCCCGCTGCGGTAGCGCTCGACGATCTCTCGGCGCCGCTGCTGGAACGCGTCCAGCCGGGCAAGCTGGTGGATTCCGAGGGCCGCCTGGATGTCCGTCATGTTGCATTTGAACCCGGGTCGCACGACCTCGTACGACCACGAGCCGCCCTTGCCGTACCGTCGCCACGCATCACGGCTCATCCCGTGCAGCGCCCACAAGCGGGCTTCCTCGAGCAGCGACTCCGGACCCGTCAGCATCCCGCCCTCGGCCGTGGTCAGGTTCTTAGTGGCGTAGAAGCTGAACGCGGTCGCTCGCACGAGGTCACCGGGTGCGACCGGGTCGCCGATGGTTCGCCCACCGACTCTGGCCGGCAGGGCGTGGGCGGCATCCTCCACGATCGCCAGCCCGTGCTCTGCGGCGATCGCGTCGATGCGGTCCATCGCGCACGGGTATCCGCCGTAGTGCACCGGCACGACGACCCGCGGCCGCAACCGACCCTCGGCGAGTGTGGTCGTCACCGCCGCGGCGAGGGCTTCGGGATCGATGTTCAGCGTGTCCTCGTCGACATCGACGAGCACCGGTGTCGCGCCGAGGTGCTCGACGACGTGGACCGTGGAACAGAACGTCATCGTCGTGGTGAACACGGCGTCACCAGAGCTGACGCCGAGGGCGGCCAGGGCGACCTGCAGCGCGTCAGTGCAGGAGGACACGGCGACGGCGCCGGGGCTGCCGATCGCCGCGGCAAACAGCTCCTCGAAGCGCCTCGTCTTCGGCCCGGTCGTGATCCAGTCGGAGCGCAACGTGTCGACCACCTCGGCGATCTCCTCGTCACCGATCGACGGCGGTGAGAACGGGAGGTACGTCGAGCGCATGGGCCCGAAGTCTGCCACCACGCCCGTGCGACGCCTCGGCAATCGGCCGGCGATCGCGGAGCGCCGGTATCGTCCGCCGCACGATGAAGATCATGTCCGTCGTCGGTGCGCGCCCGCAGTTCGTGAAAGCGGCGGCCGTGTCGCTCGCTCTCCGCCAGCGGGCCGGCGAGGCGCCCGTCGAGGAGATCGTGGTCCACACCGGGCAGCACTACGACCGCCTGATGTCCGACGTGTTCTTCGAGGAGCTCGTCATCCCGACGCCGGCGTTCGACCTCGCTGTCGGGTCGGCGAGACACGGCCAGCAGACGGCCGACGTGATGGCGCGGCTCGAACCGCTGGTTCTCGAGGTCGTCCCGGACGTCGTCGTCGTGTACGGCGACACCAACTCGACGCTCGGTGCGGCGCTGGTGGCGGCGAAGCAGCACGTCCCGCTCGCCCACGTCGAAGCGGGGTTGCGCAGCTTCGACAAGCGGATGCCCGAAGAGGTCAACCGCGTCCTCACCGACCACGTCAGCGACCTGCTGCTGTGTCCCAGTCGACAGTCGATCGACAACCTGGCACGAGAGGGCATCACCGGCGGTGTCGAGTTCACGGGCGACGTGATGCACGGCGTGCTGTGGCGCACGCTGACGGCGCTCGACGGGCGCAACCCGATCCCCGAGCGAATCGGGATCGATGCCGGCGACTACGTCGTGGTCACGATGCACCGGGCGTCGAACACCGACGATCCGGCGCGCGCCCGGGCGGTCGTCGACGCGCTAGAGGCGATCGCCGGCCAGGGGCTGCACGTCGTATTCCCCGTCCACCCACGCGCGACGTCGCTGCTCGCCGGACGCCGGGAGGTGCCCCGGTTGCACATCCTCGAACCACTCGCCTACCGCGAGATGGTCGCTCTCACGTCGGGCGCACGGGCCGTGGTCACCGACTCGGGCGGCCTGCAGAAGGAGGCGGTGTGGCTCGGCGTGCCGTGCGTGACGATCCGCGACGAGACGGAGTGGGTGGAGACCGTGGCGGCGGGATGGAACGTGCTGGTTGGGACGGACACAGAGCGCATCGTCGACGCCGTCCTCCACGCAGAGCCGCGGTCCGAAGCGTTCGTCGACTACGGGGGGTCGGAGGCCGCCGACGAGGTCGTCGCTGCGATCGTGCGCCGCTTTGCCGGCTAGGTTCTGGAAGGCCATTCCGGCAGGGAATCTGCTGGGCTTCCGGGCGGGAATCGGCTCGGATTCCGAAACGATTCCCGCCAGATACGCCCGTTGAAGTCGTGATCGTGGCCCGCACCTCAGATCCGTGCAATGTCGGTCGCGTCGATCTCGCTGTTCGACCCGTTCGCAGCTCGGATGCCGGTCCACGCCGCGAACGCTGACGCGACTGTGAGCACCCACACGTACGAATGCCACAGGACGAAGCTCTCCATCGCGTTCAGGGCTGTGAGCAGCGTGATGATCGCGACCCAACCCCAGCTGGCGATCGACGGTGCCCGCCAGGCCCACGCGAGACATCCGAAGATCGCGGCACCGGCCAGCAATACGTAGGCCGCCAATCCGGGAACACCGAGCCCGAGGAGCACCTCGAGCATCGAGTTGTGCGCGCTCCCATAGGCGCCGCCGAGATGCTCGTACAGTGGAGCGGTGAGGTCCTCGCGCTCCCAGAACGCGGCGAACCCGTAGCCACCCGCGGGACGCCGGGCGGCGCGCTCGAGAACATCGTCCCAGATGAGACGACGTCCGGACAGCGTCGGATCACGGCCGATGCGAGTGCTGATGGCGGAGATGTTGAGCAGCAGGAAGACGCCGACCAGGACGGCTGCCGCAGCGGACAGCGCGGACACCACGAGCCCGCCCACCGCGTGGCGTCTCAACCTTGTGACCACCGGCGCTGCGGCGGCGATCAGCGCCCCGAGTGCCAAAGCGAAGAAGGATGTCGTGCTCCGCGCGCCGATCATCGTGATCATGTGGAGCGACGCAATGACCGCCCCGATGCAGATGCGCTTGACGGATGGGCGCAGCGCCACGACGCACACCACGCCGACCAGTCCGAGCATCGTCACCGGTGCCAATGAGTTGCGATTCCCGAAGATGCCTCTCCATTCACCGCCAGCACCGACGTAGGGAACGGGCATCCTTCCCACGTCGCGCTGGGCGAAGACGACGAACACGCTCACAGCGGAGCAGAGCGTCATCGCGATCGCGATCGCCCACGCCTGCTCGGCGAAGCGAAGGGCCCACCCGATCCAGGAGCCGAAGGCGACCACCCCGAACCCGACGAGCCCGTTGACAACGGTTGCTCGAGGGGCAACAGACCAGATCGACGATACGAGCGTCCACGCGGCGTAGGCGACGACGACGGCGAGCACCCACGGGATCGGGCCGCGATCGTCGTCGGCAAGGTGGCGTCCGAGGAGCACGATGCCCAGCAGCGCTACGAGCCCGAAGGGGATGTACCACGAGGAGCTCGAGTACGTCAGCGGTTGGTGCAGCCATGCCGTCGCGGCGTAGACCGTCGGACCGTTGGTGCACACGACGAGACCGGCGGCTGTGATCGCGACGAGCGGCGTCCTGATCACGTCGTCGACGCCGACCCTCACTAGCTCGGCCGCACGCAGTGAAGTGCTCGAGTCGTTCCCGGCATGATCTGGATCGATGGGATGCTGACACTACTGGTCGGCAGATCTGGCGATCGGTCGTCCATCGAGCGCCCACGTGCAGAGCGACGGCGAGTACGGTACTGGCCGTGCGCTGCGGCAATGTGCTCCGGGTCGATCGAGATGACGTCGCGGCCCACCCGCGCGTTCCGCCCGTCTCCCGATCTGTCGAGGTGCCGCGTCGTGACGATGGGACGGCAGGCTCTCACAATCTGCCGTGACGATCGCTGCCTCCCGTCGCGCGGACGACATTCCCATGCTCGCCGAGTTCTTCCTGTGCCGTGGCATCGACGCCGTCATGCAAGACGACATCCTCTGGTACGCGGTCCGGCCGGGCCTCTATCAGTGCCTGCCGTGTCACCGGGGGCCAGAGCAACTGGCCTCCCGTATCGAGCACCTCTTCCGCCACCGGCGAGTGCTGGCGGCGCGATTCACCACCCTGGAGCCCTTGAACGAAGGGGCTGCAACCACGGGCGTGGTCTACGTCAGAACGGGCCCGTTCGACATCGCGCGCCTCTCCGCCAACACTCGCAGCAAGGTCCGCCGAGGCCTGAGGCACTGCACTGTGTCGAGAGTCGATCCTTCCGAGCTCGCAGAGCGGGGCATCGCGCTGAGCATGAGCACGGCCCAACGGCAGGGAATGACGTTCCGTGGCTCACAGGTCGAAGACTGGCGTCGCCTGTGCTCGGCGGCCAGCCGCAGTCCGGTACTGGAAGCCTGGGAGGCTCGTGTCGCGCACGACCCTGCTGCATTAGCCATATGCTTCCGTCTGGGTGAGGCCTACTATGTCTCCAATGTCTGTTCGGCAGCATCGCATCTCGGCGCGTACCCGAACAACGCGCTGCTCGCAACGCTCCTCGATGAGGTCCTCGCGCGATCTGACATAGAGATCGTGTGCTATGGCATGGGATCCTTGGATCCGTCCCAGAACGGACTTCATCAGTTCAAGACATCGATGGGGTTCGCGGCCCTGCCCGTCTACGACAACGTCGTCACCCGCATGGCCCGCGTCGTCCAAGCACTCCGGCCGGCGGTGAACCTGGTCGCAGCCAGGCATGGATCACATCGACTCCAGCAGTTCAGTGGTGCGCTTGATCGCGTGCAGTCGAGAGGGTCGATCCGAGCGGACATCAGGTCGTGGACGTAGTGCCGCCCAAGGGCGCGGTCGTGAGCGGGGAGTCCGCCGGCGGACGAACGCGACCGTCGAGCTCGATAGGCGTCGCCCACGACACGGACGGTGACGAGGACGAACTACTGGGGAGCGCCGAGCACGTCTCGGTCGTCATCGCTGTCCGCAACGAGGCGTCGACCATCGGGACCCTGTTGGCCAGTCTGGACCGGCAGACCTACCCGAAGATGGACGTGATCGTCGCCGACGGAGGCTCCGACGACACGACCCGCCAACAGGTGGTCGAGAGCGCGTGCGCATCACGCGTGCAGATCCGGCTCATCGACAACCCGGATTGCGTGACGGCGGCTGGCTTGAATCGCGCGACGGCCGCGTCTGATGCGGACATCGTGATCATCCTTGGTGGTCATGCGGAAGTCAGCGATGACTTCGTGGCGCGCACGGTCGAAGCGCTGGCGACGTCTGGTGGTGACGTCGCCGGAGGGTGGCTCGATACGGTCGGGCGCACGCGCCGCGGTGCCGCGATCGCGATCGCGATGTCATCGCGGCTGGGCGCAGGCTCTGCCCGCTTCCGGACTGGCGGTCAGGCGCAATTCGTTGACACCGTGGCGTTCGGCGGCTACCGCCGCGCGGTGCTGGTCGAGTCCGGCGGTTTCGATGTCAGCCTCGTCGGTGCGGAGGATGACGAGCTGAACTACCGGCTGCTCCTCGCCGGGCGCAAGATCTGGTTCGACCCGGCGATACGGGTGCGCTACTTCTCGCGGGATTCGTACCGGGCCTTGGCCGGCCAGTACTTCGGGTATGGCCGCGGCAAGGCGAGAGTCCTGCGCAAGCACCGGCGACTGCCGACCTTTCGTGCGCTGGCGCCGCCGCTGCTGGTGCTGTTCCTCGCCAGCGTCTTGGGCGCAGCCGCGACGACGCGCAGGCTGCGCCCGTTCGGTTTAGCGGCTCCATACGTGGGTTTGATCGCTGTGGTCGCGGGCTCGCGGTCCGGCCTGCGGCCGTCGACTCGGGCTGCGCTGAGTGCGGCGTTGGCGACGATGCACCTGGCGTATGGATCAGGGTTCTGGATGGAGCTCGTGAGCGCGTCGAAGCCTGCGCGGACGTTCCGATGAGCAGCGTGGATCGATCGCAGCACCGCGTAGCCCACGTCTCGAGCGCCCATCCCGCCGCCGATACGCGCATCTTCGTCAAGGAGTGCAGCACACTCGCCGAGGCCGGCTTCCCGGTCACGCTGGTCGCCGTCGGGCCCGCGCCGGTGACCACGACAGTCGACGTGGCGACGATCCGACAGCGACATTCCCGAGTTCAGCGCGCGGTGCTCGGCACCTGCGACGTCTACCGGGCGCTGCGGCGCGGCGATCACGCGATCATCCATCTCCACGACCCAGAGTTGCTCCCACTCGGGCTATGGCTCTCGCTCCGTGGACGCCGCGTCATCTACGACGCCCACGAGACGTTGCGCGATGACGTCAGTGCGAAGCCATACCTCACACCTCGACTCGCCCGCTTGCTCGCGTCGATCGCAGGTCGCATCGAGGACACCGTCGCCCGACGAGCTGCCCATGTCGTTGCCGCCACTCCCGTGATCGCCCGCCAGTTCCCGCGTGCTGTGACCACCATCTCCAACTACCCGATCATCGAGGAGTGGGCCAGCGCTCCCGAGAGTCTCGCCGACTACACCGCGCGGCCACTGCTCGGTAGCTACGTCGGAGGGATCATCGACGTGCGATGCCGTGACGAGATGGTCGCGGCCGCTGGTGCCGTCGCTCGCATCGTGCCGGGATTCACCTTGCACTTCGCCGGGACGATCGATCCAGGTGATGTCGTGCCGGCCGGTGACGGCGTCCGGTACGACGGGGTGCTCGATCGCCACGGTGTCGACGATTTGCTCGGTCACTCGAGGTTCGGGATGGTCCTCATGAAGCCGCTTCCGAACCTCGTGACCGGCCTGCCGACGAAGTTCTTCGAGTACCTTGCTGCTGGGCTTCCAGTCGTGGTGTCACGGAGTCTCTGCCTCGTGTGCGACATCGTTGATGACCTGAGATGTGGGGTGATCGTGGACGAGTCGGATCCACAGTCGATCGCGGCAGGGATGCGTCAGCTGCTCGAGGACCCCACCGGTGCGTTCGACATGGGACGTCGCGGGCATGAGGCCGTCTTGTCGACATACAACTGGGCACCGGAGGGGGCGCGTCTCGTCGCTGTGTACGACGAGATCCTCGCTGACGCATTCAGCACGTGACCTCCGCTCCGGAACCGTCCCGCTGGCGGCGCGCCGGCATCCTGACACTCCTTGGAAACGGCTCCTTGCAGCTGCTCTCCTTCGCCAGCGGACTCCTTGCAGGTCGCCTGCTGGGGCCAGCCGGCCGCGGTGACCTCGCGCTGATCCAGACGATACCCGCGTTGATGGCGGTCGTCGGGACCGTCGGCCTGGGCGAGGCCGCGGTCTACTTCTGTGCTCGAGAACGAGCACTCGCGCCGCGTGTGGTCGGCACCGGGTTGGCGACCGTGACGCTGACATCGATCGCCGCCGCGGGTGTCGCCGCCGTGCTTGTCGCGATCGCGGTCCCGTCGGGGCACGGAGCGGTGCGCGCGGCCGCGTTCGCCAGTCTTGTGCTGTGCCCGATCGTGGGCGTGTACACGGTCAGCTACCAGCCCTTTCGCGCCCTCGACCGGCTGGCTGCTTGGAACGCCTTCCGAGTCGCTTCAGCAGCAGCGTGGCTCGCCATCCTGGCTGCGGCGTGGTGGGGTGACAGCTCCGGTCCCGTGACGATCGCACTTGCCTACGTGGGGGCCCAGGCGTTGATCGCGGCGGCCGCGCTCGCGCTCGTCCGGCGGACGGTCGGCAGGTTCGACGTCCGGCAGCGAATGATGTCGCGGTTGCTGCGATACGGTGCGCCGAACGCCGCGGCCAGCGTTCCCCAGATCATCAACCTGCGGTTCGACCAGGTGTTGATCGGGGTCATGCTGCCGAGTCGCGAGCTCGGTCTGTACGTCATCGCCGTTGGCTGGAGCTCGATCGTGGCCCCGCTCCTGCACTCGATCGCCAACATCTTGTTTCCGATGGTCGCCAGTCAGCTCGACGATGCACGGGCGCGAATCGTCGGCCTCGGGGCGAGGTGGGCGACGCTGATCGCGAGCGCAGAGGCCGCGCTCTTCATCTGTCTCACTCCCGTGATGCTTCCGCTGTTGCTCGGCGATCGCTATCGGAACGCGGTGGTGCCTGCCTGCATCCTCGTCGGGGCCGGCGCGGTGAGCGGGCTGAACGTGGTGCTCGAGGAAGCGTTGCGTGGGTTGGGGCATCCCAAGCCGATCCTCGTCGCCGAACTGGCGTCAGTCGCCGTGAGCATCGGTGGCTTGACCCTTTTCCTCCAGAAGACGGGCATCGTCGGGGCCGCGTGGATCTCGCTCGGTGCCTACCTGCTCCTCGCGCTGGTACTCCTGATCGCGATCCACCGGCTGACGGCACTCGGCTGGAGCGATCTGCTGCTGTGGCGCCCACGCGACCTCGCGGCGGTTCGCGTGCCGGGATGACCCCGCACCGTTCAGGTCCGAGGTGACAGGACCGCTCCTCCGGTCAGGAGAAGGAGCACGAGCATCAACCCCGTCCCTGAGGTAACCAGCGACGTGGTGAGCCCGACATTGCCCCAGGAGATGATGAGGAAGCTGAGGCCCGCCAACACCACTGCTACGGGGACGTTCGCCGTCGCTGCATCGATCAACCACAGCACCAATCCGAGCAAGACCGGAACGAGAAGGAAGGCCAGCAAGCCGAAGTTAGCGAACCCATCCGCCCAGACATGGGCATTGCTCGTGCTCGAAGGGAGACCATAGTAGACATCACTGATCAGGTTGGACGTCGATAACGAGTATGGGCTTCGAGCGAAGTGACCGAGCAGTCCGTCCCGGAGCAGCACGATCGGGTGTGCGGAGAAGAAGTCGTAGTAGTTGGCGCTGAGGATGCCAGGGATGGCGAATGTGCGCAACCCGATGATCGAGGTGGGCACCACTGCGTCAGTCGAGATGTGAACGATCAACACCAGTCCGAGCAAGATGCACGCCGTTGCAAGTATGAAGTGAGCGACGTGCCGAAGCGAGAGCTGCCTCACCACGATGAGGAACCCGGCGATGAACAGCACGCCAAGCAACGCTTGACGGTTCCCGAACGCCTGATAGATGTACACCTCTCCTGCGAGTCCCATCGCCACCAGCAGCCATCGGCGTGTAGTCCAACCAGCAACCAGCAAACACGGACAGATGACGTTCTGGAACCAGGGGACCAGGTAGGCGAGCGCGACGTCAGTCTCCAGCACTGTTCGGGCACGGAGCCGGACTGCATATACATCGGCGAACCCAACTGGACGTAACGAGACGCCGAGTTTCACGAGAAGGTAGAGCGCCACGACCGTGTAGGCAACGACGAGTACACCGACTGCGTGACGGCGCAGCACGTGCACACGGACGGTGCTGACGGTCGGCACGCGGATGATGGCAGTGGCGAGGAGGAATGAGCCAACGAGCAGCAGCTCCCAGCGGAAGTGGTCTGCGGTCGTGCCCAGTGGGATCAGGTGGGGGATGACGGCGGACGGGATGATGACGACGACGTAGAGAACCCAGAGGACCCCGAATGAGGGGCGGCGGACCGTGGCGGGAAGGGTGAGCGACGGTAGCGCGGCGATCGTCAAGGCGACGACGAGCGAGGCGACTCCCGGGTTCTGATACGAGAATCGCTGGTAACCGAACGTGGGCACGATCGCTACCGCATACAGCAGCCAGAGCAACAGCCCTTCGGTTCCGGCCAGGATGAACAGAGCGATGACGCGCCGCGGTGTGATGACTCCGACCACGGGACCGGTGGCCGGCCGAAGGGGCGCGACGGAGAACCGCTGTGTGAGCTGGTCGGCAGCGCTCATCGCCGTGCGGCGAGGTAGAGATACTTGGGTCCGATGCTGGGCCGTCCCGTGCGCACGAAGGGTGTACTGGCGGTGATCTTGGACCAGGCTTGAAGTGCGCGATCAATCGTCCGATCGTGGACCCGTGAGGCCGGCAACGTCACAATCCGTTTGATTTCGAAGCCCGTTCGATCGAGCAACCAGCAGATCGAGCGGTGATCGAAGAGGAACAGGTGCACGTCGAGGACGAGGTCGGTCATGCGACGGCTGTGCACGAGCGGGACAGGACCCACGTGGAGCACCATTCGAAACAGGTTGCCCGGTATCTCGACTGCCAATGTGCCAGCAGTGTCGAGATGCGTGTGTGCCGCATGCAGCGCGGTCACGGGATCAGGCAGGAGCATGATCAGATCCAGCATCGTGATCGCATCGAATCGACGGTCGACCGGCACAGCATCCGGAAAGAGGCCGGGGAAGGCCTCGATGCCTTCGCCCCTGCTGTCGTTGGCGACGTCAGCGGGCTCGACGACCGATCGCGTCCAGGCACTCGGGTCGAAGCGGTTGAGGAATCCACCGCCTGCGTCTCCGACGTCGAGGATGCGCGGCCCCCTCGTGAACTCCGTGACCGCTCGAGCTACGCGGTCGAGTGCGCCCTTCCGCTGCGTCTCGAAGTTCCATTCCCGAGCGGCATCATCCGGGATGTAGTCGGCGCGGTAGAACGCTTCTCGTTCCTCGGGTGCCGGCTGGGGCCACGCGAAGCGCACGCCGCACGCACGGCAGCGCAGTAGGTCGCGCGTGGCGGTACCCGTGATCCGGAATGTCTTCGAGCTCGCGCACATCGCGCACGGGACATGGGTCGACGGCATGTTCGCTGATCTCGCGTTCGGGCCCGGGACTGTCGCCCGGGTCCGGATCGCAGAAGCTAGCGCGAGGCGCCGGCGCGCCAGGCGCGCGCCCCGAGACGCAGTTCGGCCGTCGAGCAGTTCAGACCAGGAATGAGATGCCGCTCCGAGTACGTTGGCACTCCGTGGTTGACGCGCGACGCGGAGCGGACGCGCGCGACGACCACGGCCACATGGAGGCGTCGCGCGCGGCGAGGGTGCTCCGGCGCCGGTGGTGGGTCGTCGCGCTTGCGACGGCCGCCGGCGCTGCCGTCGCGGTGTTCGCCGCCGGTGGGCAGTCATCCGGGACCGTCGCCGTGCTCCACGTTGCCGACGAGTCCGAGACCCTGGCTGCCGTCCGCACGACCCGCGGCGGAGACTACGAGCCGGTCGACCTCGGGCTGCTCGCCCGGCAGCTCGACAGCAAGGAGACAGAGGACCGCCTCGCAGCAGAGCTCGGCACCGACGTCGTACTGGTGGCAACCGCGGATGCTGGTGCGCGAACCATCGAGGTCCGCACGCCGGCGGCGGTCGGGGAGCAGGCTGACGCAGTGCTCGACGGCGCAGTGCACGAAGCGCAGCTCATCCACCGCAGGCTCATGGCTGACTCACTGCACAGCGCGGAGCGGGTGCTCGAAGCCCAGCTCGCAGCGACGCAGCCGAACGACGAGGCAGCAGGCGGAGGTGAGGAGACGGCACCCACTCGCGCCGAGCTCAGCGCTCGTCTCGAGGCGATCAGGTTCCTGCTGGATCCGGCGAACCCGACGGTCACGGTCTTGTCGACGTCGACACGTGGCGACTCGCCCACGGCCACGAACGTGACCTTGGCGGTGGCGGGTGGGGTGGCAGGTGGGGGTCTCGCTGTCGTGATGCTGCTGCTGAGCGCGGCGCGCGACCGGCGGATGCGGACGGTCGCCGACGTCGAAGAGGTGTGTGGGCCGCACACCGTGCTCGCAGCAGTGCCCTCGGCCGAGGATGACGTCGCGGATCTGGTCGCAGCTGCGGCGATCCACCACGCGGCTCGTGCGGAAGGCTTTCAGCAGGTGAGGATCGTGCCGGCGGGTGCGCTCCCGGCTGAGGTCGACAACCGGTTGGCACGAGCTGGCGCTCGCGTCGACGCCGAGCGCGAGCCGGCAGACACCGTCCAGATCGACACGATCGCGTCGCTGGATGCCGAGCCACTCGGCGTGCTGTCCGGGCGCGCGGATGCGACCAACGTCGTCGTTGTGGCCGCCGGCACGACGACACAGGTGGACGTCGAACGCACGATCTCAGCGCTCGTGCGCTCGGGCCACCATGTCGCCGGACTTCTGTTCGTGGGGAGCACCTGAGGCACGCCGTCCCGTCGGTTCGGGCTGCGGGTCCGATTGGCTGAGCGAGATCGTGGCGGCTCGGGCGATCCTGGCGCAGCCGCGCCGATCGTGAGTCTCGTAGCCGGACATCGTCAAGTCATGCATGCCAGGCGCGAAGCTCCGGTGATCGTGCCGGCGAAAGACGTCTCACCCACCTCGACGAGAGCTCGCACCTGTGAAGGGCCCCGGGACGATGCGAACGTCGCGGACGGAGATGCTGGGAATCGTCGTGTCCGAGCCGGCACGTGGGGTTTGGCCGTGGCCGTCGTATTGACGACGGCGGTCGCAGCAACGGCACTGGTTCGATGGGTTGCGGCGCTCGTCGCTCACCGTTCGCAAGGTCTCGATCCCTCTGACGAGGCGTTGTACCTGATCGCAGCGAGGGACCCGGACGCTGCTGTCGCACGTCCCAGCAACTTCGGACACTACCTGCACTTGCTGCTGCGACTCACGGGTGGCTCGCTTGGCTGGTTCCGCGTCGCCGGCCTGGCGGTCCTGGTAGCCGGCACGACCGTGGCCTGGTGGGGGGTGACACGGTGGATACCGAAGCCGGTTGCTCTGCCGGTCCGCCGTCTCGTCCTCGTCGCGGTCTGGGTGTGTCTCAGCGCAGTTGCCTTGACTCACTACACCCTCTGGCTGGTCACGCCCGGGTACAACCTGCTTGCGCTGACCTTCGCCATGACGGCCTTCGGAGGGACGCTGGCGGGACTGCGGACCACCACGTCGGGGCACGGTCCCGCGCCGCTGTGGCCGCCGAACGGCGGATTCCTCGTCCTCGGCTTCTCCGCGATCATGCTGGCGGAAGTCAGGGCCACCGCCGGGGTCGGCGTCGGCGTCGTCGCGCTCACGATGCTGATCGTCGTCGGCGGTTCGCGATCGGCGCTTTCCTCCGCGTCGTCGGTCGCGCTCGGGCTGGCGGCTGGCTTGATCGTCACGATGATCGTCGTCGGATCGCCGATCACGACGCTGACCGCCGTCTCTCGCTACTCGCACATGACGGCGATCGGTCGGATGTACCGGCCGGCCGACGTGTGGGAAGCGCGCTTCCTCAGGGCGAGTGTCGTGCCGTGGCTGGTGCGGCTCATGATCGTGGCGCTCGTGATCGCCGTTGTGTGGAGAGGGATCACTTCCCTGCGGGTCCGCACGGCCGTGATGACAGTGAGCACGATCACCACAGCGGCCGTGCTGTGGGGCGATCACGCGCGCGGCGGGAGTGGGGCGCTTGCGTCCGGAGCCGGATGGTGGTGGCTCCGGATGACCGGATGGGCGCTGCTGTTCCTCACGGCCCTGGCGCCTCGCGCTTCTCGAACGCTGGCGATCGGCCCGCTGATCCTCCTCGGCGCGCTCGGGACGACGATCGGAAGCAACAATGGTGTCGTTCATCAGACCGCGCTGACGGCTGGCCTGTTCGCTCTCGCCATTGTCTCGCAGGCTGTCATCGTGGCCTTCTCGTGCCGTTGGGAGTCGGCTCGCATCCTGCCAGCGGTCGTATTCATGCTCATCGCCGGGCTCGTCTCGTTCGGGCAATTGAGCGCATCTCTTGCCGATCCATATCGACTGGCTGGGCCGATAAGCGCGAATGACACAGACGTATCGCTCGGGAGCCTTGGCACTGTGCAGGTCACAGAAGCGATGGCTCGGTACCTCGCGGAACTCCACATGATCTCACCCCTCGTACCAGACGACGCTCGGGATTGCCTCGTCGATCTGTCGGGTGGAACGCCGCTCACCGCCATTGCGTTGGGGAGCCGCAGCGCGACCAACCCGTGGGTCCTCGGTGGCTACCCGGGTTCCGCCGCCGCGCTCGACTATCTCCTCACATTCGCCCCGTGCATCACTGGTCGCGTCCTCGTGGTCGATGCCCCCAACGGAGACCGGCGCATCGCTCTCCCTGACGCGCTTCGCGGCCGCACCTCGCGGGTGCTCGGCGAAGCTCGCTTCCAGGGCTACCTGCAGGAGCTGCAAGTCGTCTCCGTCTTCGCGTCCTTGGACGGAGATGTGTGAGGTTCTGAGCGTTAGCTTCACGTTGGCGATGTTGCGACGACGGCCGCTGCTGCCCTGAGCGCGACAGACCAGGTTGCGACCCGGTCAACTAGGGTCCGGAGTTGTCGTGGACTACGACTTGGGCATCGATGTCGGGACGACGTACACCGCGGCGGCGATCTCTCGCGCCGGGGTCGTCGAGGCGATCCCGCTGAGCACGTACCAGGTCGCCGTCCCGTCGGTCATGTTCATCACCGAGGGGGAGATGCTCTACGGCGCCCCGGCCGCTCGTCGTGGCGCTGTCCAGCCGGAGGGCCTGGCGCGCGAGTTCAAGCGCCGCGTCGGCGATCCAGTGCCGATCATGTTGTCCGGCTCGCCGTACCACGCCGATCGACTGACTGCGCTCATGGCGAAGTGGGTGGTCGACACCGTCAGTGAGCAACTCGGTGGCTCGCCGCGGCAGATCTGCCTGGCCCATCCCGCAAACTGGACGGAGTATCAGCTGGGCGTCCTCGGCAACGCGGTGGTCGACGTCGGGCTGACCGATCTAGGGATGATCTCCGAGCCCGCAGCTGCCGCGCTCGACTACGCCTCCGCGACGGCGGTCGCGGAGGGCTCGCTACTGCTCGTGTACGACCTTGGCGGCGGGACGTTCGACGTCGCCATGCTGCGCCGGCGAGGGGACGGGTTCGAGCATGAGATCGAGCCGTTCGGGATCGAGCGGCTCGGCGGCATCGACTTCGACGAGGCGGTGTTCAGCCATGTCATCGCCAACGTGCCACCGGCGGTCCTCGACACTGCCCGCCAGTCCACTGAAGGCACCACTGCCATTGCCAACCTCCGTCGCACCTGCGTCGATGCCAAGGAAGCCCTGTCGTCGGATGCTTCGACCGACGTGCCCGTGATGCTCCCGGCATACACGGCCTCGGTCCGGCTCACGCGCGCCGAGTTCGAGGCGATGATCCGGCCGATGGTCGAGCAGACGATCGCCGGCGTGAAGCAGACGATCCAGCGGGCAGGCATCGAGCCGACGGAGCTCAACGCCGCCCTGCTCGTGGGCGGGTCATCGCGCATCCCGCTCGTCTCGCAGATGGTCGCCGAGGAGCTCGGTGTGCCCGTTCGCGTTGACGCCCACCCGAAGCTCGTGGTCGCCAAGGGCGCGGCCCGCAGGGCGGCCGTCGCGGTTCCCGTGACGAGGACTTCGAGCGCGCGCCGACGCGCCCCCGGTGCGACGGGCCGTGATGACGAGCGTGGCCGGAACCGGTGGGCGTGGGTCGCCGTCGCCGCGGCCGCCCTCGCCGGACTAGCGCTCGTCGGATGGCTCGTCACCCGTGCTGACGACGGTGACGGCACGTCCACGGCGGCCACCGTCAGCGCACCACCGAGCGTCGCCGTGTCGGCGGCATCGTCACCGCCGTCACCACCGTCCGTCAGCCTTGCCGTGCCCGTCCCCCTGACAGCGGTCTCAGATCCGGAGACGCTCGCCGAATGGATCGACTATGCGATCGCCGAGTTCGTCCAGCTCGACGACCGCAATGCCGACGAGGACCTCGAGGTCCATGGCTACGCATGGATCGCCAGCTCGATCGCAGCCCGTCGCTCGTGGGACGACCCGCTCGTCACCGACTACCTCGACAAGGTCTACGCGCTCCAGAACCCCGACGGCGGCTACGGCATCGCTACGGATTACGACTCCTTCGATGACGGCAGCAAGAACCCGGCCGACACGACCTACGCCGTCACGTTGACCGATCACGTCGGCCGGACCCTGCTCGAGGGCTACGCGGCTGGTGTAGTGCCCGCTGCACGGGTCGAAGAGATCATCTCGATCGTCGAGTCGTTCCCGCTGGCCGACGTGCCGGGCACGTGCATCGCCTACTCGACCGCGCCCGCCGACCGCCCGTACTGCGTGGACAACGCCAACGCGTCAGCAGCACTGTTCTTGACGTCGGCTGCTGACGCCGGGTTCGACGTCGATCTCAGCCGCGTCGATCCGATCCTCGACCGTGAGCGAGCGGCGATGATCGATGGGGTGTGGTGGCCGTACCACTCCGGCAAGCCCGCGGAGCGCAACGACTGGCAGCACAACGCGATGGAGGTCGAGGCATTCCTCGACCTCGACCCGGCGGTCGGGACGGTCGCGTTCGACGCCATGCGGCAACTGGATCCGGTTCCTCCGACACCGCCGTCGACGGTGGATTGGGCCGCCCCGGGACGGCTGCCGGAGCCGACCGATCAGTACGACGCCGCAGCGCGATACCGCCTCGCGCCTCACGACTGCTCCCTTGCCGACCCAGAACAGCTCGGTCGGGCGGTGAGCGAGACGCGGGATTCAGGCCGAGGGGACGCGGAGGTCGCTCGGCGCCTGGCGATCCTCGCTTACCTGGGGACGCTCGCCGCGCAAGCGTGCCCGACGACTTGAGAGCCGGCACGACACGAAACGACACCTGAGCCTGAGCCCGCTCGCGGCGACCAGAGCCAGACCGCCTCAGGCGGTCGCGTCAGGTCAGCAATGCCCGGTTCGTCAGCTCCGGCGCACCGAGGCGGCGACCCGTTCGGCCAAGCCAACAGCGCGCAGCCCATCTTCGCCGGCGACGACAGGCGCTGTCTGGTGCAGGACGTTGTCGACGACGCTCTGCAGCTCGCGCAGCAGCGGCTCGCCGCGCTGCTCGATGAACGGGATCTCGATGACGCTCGACTGCCGGTAGCGCTGGCCTTCGTCGGCGAGGTACTCGTGGCGCGACATGCGGTGGACCGTGACGTCCTGGCGGACGAGGTCGGCGTTGATCACGCTGTCGTGCTGGGTGACCTCGATCATCCTGATCTTCTGCTGACCAAGGCGGCTGGTGTTGAACGTCGCGGTGAGACCCGTCGAGAAGGCAATCGTGGCCGAGGCGAGGTCCTCGCTCGCCCCGCGTACGGAACGAGCCACGCCCTCGACGGACTCGACCGAAGCATCGGCCCCGGCGAGCCACTGGACGATGTCGAGGTCGTGGATCATGAGGTCGAAGATCACGCCGTCGGAGATGCGCGGCGAGTACGGGCTGATCCGCGACGCCTCGATATGCAGCGGCTGGTCGAGGAGCGGCGGCAGCTCGGCGACGGCGGCGTTGAACCGCTCGATGTGCCCCACTGCGACCATCAGCCGGGCGTGCTCGGCTGCGTCGAGGATGCGTCGCGCGTCGTCTGGGGTGCCGGCGATCGGCTTCTCCACCAGCATGTGGACACCAGCGTCCGCCAGCGCCAAGCAGGTCTCGACATGCTGCGCGGTCGGTACGGCCACCACTGCGAGGTCGATCTCTCCGAGTACGTCGTCGAGCGAGCCCAGAGCCAGCGCGCCGGTGGCTTGCGCCGCCGCCAGCGCACGGGCCTCGTCGCGATCGACGACCGCGGTCAGCTCGGCACCGCGAAGCTGCCGGGCGACGCGGGCGTGGTTGGTGCCCATGATCCCCGCGCCGATGATGGCGAGCCGGAGTGGAGGCGACACAGGTTGCTCAGACCATGTCGACGAGCGCGCTGCGCGTGATCGCCGTCGACGTCCCGAGTGAGGCCGGGTCGAGCGGTGGCGCCGGCACATGCGAGATCAGCGGATGGCACGGACGCACGTCCAGCTCGCCATCCCCGAAGAGCTCCTCTTCCATCTTCTCGCCCGGCCGCAACCCGGTCGTGACGATCTCGATCGGCCGCTGGCTCTGGGCGACGAGGCGCCGCGCGACGTCGTGGATCTTGACTGGCTCGCCCATGTCGAGGACGAGGATCTCGCCGGAGCGGCCGATGGCCCCGGCCTGGATCACGAGCTCGACCGCCTCCTGCACGGTCATGAAGAACCGTGTGACCTCGCTGTGCGTCACCGTGACCGGCCCACCCTGGGCGATCTGCTCTCGGAACGTCGTCAACACGCTCCCGCGCGATCCAAGGACGTTTCCAAAGCGCACCGACAGGTACGTGCCGAGAGTCGCGGTCGCCGCGACGTAGGCAGTCAGCCGCTCGGCGATGCGCTTCGACAAGCCGAGCACGCTCGTCGGGTTGGCCGCCTTGTCCGTCGAGATGTTGACGAAGATTCGCACGCCCGATGCCTCGGCCGCCCGCAGCACGTTCAGCGTGCCGATGACGTTCGACTTGTACGCCTCGTTCGGGTGACGCTCGAGGATCGGCAGGTGCTTCAGCGCCGCAGCGTGAAACACGACGTCCGGGCGGCACTCGGAGAACACCTCGAGCACCCGATCGGCGTCGCGGATGTCAGCGAGCACGGTGTCAGGCGTGTCGAGCAGCGCCCGCCCGTAGATCGACAGCTGGACCCGATGCAACGCACTCTCGTCCCGATCGAGCATCAACAGGGCGGCCGGCGCGAACCGATGCAACTGGCGGCACAACTCGCTGCCGATGCTCCCACCGGCCCCGGTGACGAGGACCCGCCGTCCAGTGATGTACTCGGCGATGGCGTCGATGTCGGTGTCGATCTGGTGCCGGCCGAGCAGATCCTCCTCGGTGAGATCGCGGATGTCGCCGACGCCGACCGCGCCGAGCATCTCCCGCACGGGAGGCAGCACCTTGACCGACAACCCCGCGGCGGTCGCCAGATCATTGATGTCCGAGATGTCGTGCGCGGTCGCGGATGGCACGGCGATGAGCAGCGTCGTCGCACCGGTCCGCTGGGCGGCGCTGGCGATCTTCGAGCGGTCACCGAGGACCGGCACGCCACGCAGCGACAGGCGCTGGCTCGTCGGGTGGTCGTCGATGATCCCGACCGGCAGGTACGGTGACTCGCGCGTACGCAGCAGGGCGGTGATGATCTGTAGGCCGCCCTCGCCGGCGCCGAAGACGAGCAAGCGCTCGGCGGTGGCGGGCGTCGGCTTGCGCACCCACTCGAGCACCAGTCGCCAGACGTAACGCACGCCGGCCATCAGGAGCAGCCCGATGACGCCGGCGACCAGCACGACGCTCTGGGGGATCGGCCGCGTTGCGAAGTAGAACTCGTTCAGCAAGTAGAGGCCGGCCGTCGTCGCAGCCGCCGTGACCACGAGCGCGGCGACCTCGTCGTACGATCCGTACCGCCACCGGCGGCGGTAGAGGCCGATCGCGTATCCGAACAGCACTTGCAGCGCGGCGACGATGGGGATAGTGCGGATGAGGCCCTCGCGCACGTCGTCGCTGAGTGTCAGACCGAATCGCAGGAACGAGGCGGCAAACGCGGCGACCGTCCAGGCGAGGACGTCCAGCACCACCCGCACGACCGGCGTGAACCGATGGAACCGCAAGACGATGTCATGGATCCAGTTCTGGACACGCTCGGCTCGAGGCATCCCAGGAGAATAGGCGGCTCGGTTCACGCTCCCTCCTCGTCACTGACGGGACGTCGCGCCAAGTTGCGCGAGCGCGCCCGCATGTTCATGTTCCGAAACCGAAGCAGACCTCCGACGATGGGAGTATCCACCGATGGTTGCTCACGCAGGGAGCTGGGCCGCCACGAAGCGGGCAGCCGTTCCATCGCCGATGCCGACGACGCGAACGCCAGCCTGTTCGAAGGGTGTCCGGTCGAGCATTCGCCTGCCATCGACGATCACCTTCGCTCCCGGCAGGTGCTCGGGCAGAACCTTCCGGTATGCACTGTGATCCGTGTGCAGGATCACTGCGTCGATGTGCGCGCCGAACTGATACGGCGTGAGTCCAAGCCTGGCCAACTCGTCGTCGGTGTACAGTGGATCGTGTACCAACGTCTTTGCACGACGGGCCGACAGCGCGGCGACGACACCGAACACTCCAGAGAACGCTGCCTCCTTCACGTCCCCTCGGTACGCTGCCCCGAGCACCGCGACGGTCAGTCCTTCTAAGTCGCCGATGAGTGCCGTCAGCGTGCGCACGGCGTACTCCGGCATCCCGTCGTTCGTCCGGCGCGCTGCGGCGGGCAGCGCCGCGTCCGGATGACCCTCGAGGTAGAACCGCGGGTACACAGGTATGCAATGGCCACCGACGGAGATCCCCGGTCGGTGGATGTGCGAGAAGGGCTGGCTGTTCGCTGCCGAGATGACCTCCAACACGTCCACTCCGATGCGGTCGGCGAGGCACGCGAACTCGTTGGCGAGCGCGATGTTCACGTCGCGGTAGGTGGTCTCGGCGAGCTTCGCGAACTCGGCGGCCTCCGCGGAACCGACGTCCCAGACGCCGTTCGGTCGCGGCAGGTCAGATCTCTCGTCGAAGTCCAGCGTCTCGCGGTAAAAGGCGACAGCTTTGGACGCGCTCGCGGCGTCGAGGCCGCCGACCAGCTTGGGGTATCTGCGCAGGTCCTCGAAGATCCGGCCGCTGTAGACCCGCTCAGGGCTGTGGCAGACGAACAGCTCCAGACCGAGCTTCAAGCCGGAGGCCGCTTCCAGGGCCGGTGCTAACCGGTTGCGCGTGGTGCCGACTGGCATCGTCGTCTCGTAGCTGACGAGGGTGCCCGGGCGGAGCTTGCCGGCGACGGCAGCCGTCGCGGCATCGAGGTTCTGGAAGTCCGGCAGACCGTAGGCGTCCACGACAAGCGGCACCACGATGACCACGGTCTCCGCCGTCTCGATTGCAGCAGCGGTGTCCGTCGTCGCAACGAGACGTCGACGGTCAATGACTTCGGCAAGCAGCGACTCGAGGCCGGATTCACCTGGGAAGGGTGGACGTCCAGCGTTGACGTGTTCGACCACCGTGTCCGACACGTCAGCACCGACGACGTGGTGACCTTTGCTCGCGAATTGCACCGCGAGCGGCAGTCCGATCTTGCCGAGGGCGACGACGGCTACGTTCACGAATGCAGGACGCTACCGGTGCGGCGGTCCGTAGGCGGAGGTGTGGAGACCTCCGAAGGCCGCGCTCGCGGGTGGAAGACCAAGGTGAGGACCACAACGGTCAACAGCCGGCTGTCGGCCAGAAAGCTGCTCGCCCACGAGCTGACGAGCGCCATGACCCCAACCACGCAAGCCTCGACGCGCACGACCGGTCCAGACTGGACGAACTCCAAGTAGCCGACCACGAGCAACGTCAGGCCGGCCGCTCCGTAAACGAAGAGGACGAAGCGGAGATCGCTTTCGACCACACTCGTGAGCTCCCTTCCCAGCCAGGTGCGCCCTCCACCGAGAACGATCGATGTCGAGGTGTCGTTCCATCGGTCCGTGAGGCGGTCCCAGAGCTCTTGGCGGAGGCGGTACGAGGAACGCGTGGAGCCGGTCGTGAACAAGAAAACGAGATACCGAAGCCGGCTGATCACGAAGGCGATCACGGGCGGGCCGACAAGGATCGCCATCACGACCAACCAGCGAACGGCACGCCGCGTCGGCTGCAGGCGCAGCCGGGTCAGCGCCCACAGCAGCACTAGTGACGCGCCGATCGCGAAAGCGACGAACGACGTCTGGGATTGCGAGAGCAGCACCGAGGCTGCTGCGCTGAGAACTCCGACGAGGAGCAACGGGCTGGGGCGACGGAGCAGTCGACAGAGCAGGATGATGCCGAACACGGCGAGCGCCGCGCCGTGTTCGCCGGGCGAGGCGTAAAGTCCTGCGGCGCGTGATGAGATCAACAATGCCTGGGACCAGTGATGCTCGGTCCCGTGGGCCAGGTACAGGAGGCGGAACGGACCCGGGACGAAGAACTCGGCGACCGAGACGGCAGCGTCGACCAGACACACGGCCGCGATCACCGAGGTGAGATCCACGCGGTTCCCGCCGCGCCATAGGCTGTAGGCAGCGACGATCGCAGGTGCGAACCTGACTCCGTCCAGGGCGTCGCGCAGCAGGTTGAGGGGCTCAACACCGAGTAGGAGTCCTCGGATAGCTGCCACCACTACGAGCGTCGACCCCACCATTGTGAGCGCGAGGAGGAACCGCCGTCGACCGTCCGAGCCCCAGATGAACGACGCGATCGCCAGCACATTGGCCAGTGCCCAGAGCACGATCGCACTGTTGGTGGGGAGAGGCAGGAACGCCAGCAAGACGAAGGCGATTGCGACGCGACGTTGCCGTTGGCGCAGGGCCCTCCGTCCGTTGCCGGAATACTGGAACCCGACAGCGGGGACCCCAGTCAGTACCTGCGCCACCAGGATACCGACTGGGCGATGGTCGCGAGCTGCCCGAGCCGGTGCGACCGGGGTGCTACCCGTTCGAGCGCAACGCCCGCCACTCGTGCAGAGAGGACCGGGAGCCGCCCCACGATCACATCGTCGACGTTTACAGCCTCGAAGCCGGCGCTCTGCTTGAAATCGTCGAGTCCCTTGGTGCCTCGATCCAGGCTTGCCAACCCGTAGCAGACTGACCGGACGCCACAGCGGGTGAAACCTTCCTCCAGCAGGGTGTGAATGAGTGCGTTGTTCGGGTATGAGCCAAGCAATGCGCTGTCGGAGCGGACGGTCGAGATCTGGAAGCAATCCTCGACCCGGAAACAGATCGCGAAGGCCGCCAAGGCGCCACCAATGAAGGTGCCCCACGCCTCGAGTAGCGGATGCCGTTCGGCCACCGTGCACATTCGCCGCCACGCCGTTGCGTGCCGGTCACCGAAAACGACTCGCTGGCGCCGCGCCGTGCTCGCTGCAAGCGGGACGCCCATCCTCAGCACGTCCGCGAAGGAGATCTGCTCGACGCGAGCGGAGCGCAGCCCGCGTCGAATTTTGCTGCGGGAGTTGGACGATACATCCGAGATGCTGTACGGCGCCGTCCGGATCCAGAGCACGCTCCTGTGCCTGCTCTGGGGATGATCCTTCGGAGTCTGAGCGAACCGAGCGGCAAGCACACGTCGGTGGTCGAAGACCTCGTCGACGGCCACGTCGCCGGCCCCGTGGACGACATGGAAGGGGAAGCTCTGATAGAAGCAGCGGCCACTCTCGAACCAAATCACGTCGCCAGCGACGATCGGGTGCTTCCCGAGATCATCGAAGTAGTCGAGGTACTCGAGACGGCTGAACCGCTCCCGATGGCTGGACCACATCGCCGCCACACGCTACTGGCCGGTCGCGGGTGCGAGACCGTCGGACGCATCGCTCCGTGGGCGCAGGCCTTACTCGCCGGCGGCTCGCTACTGTCTCGGCGTTCGCATCAGACGTGGCCTTCGATACGTGCTGGAGTGGTTACTGCAGCTGCCATGGCCGCCATCCTTGCGCGCCCGTTTGCTGCAGCTGATGGGCGCGCGCGTGGGTCTCGAGGTACGCGTCCACCGTTGCCAACTGATGAACCTGGACACGCCGAACGGGTTTCGCAACCTCACGGTCGGCGACGGCGTCCACATCGGGCCTGGATGCATCCTCGATCTGGCGAACGCCCTCGAGATCGGCTCACGCGCCACCATTGCACCCGGAGCGATCGTCCTGACCCATGCGGACGCCGGGCATTCGGGCGTGGCGACCCGCTTTCCACGCATCGACGCTCCGACGGCAATCGGCGCTGACGCGTGGGTCGGGGCCGGAGCGATCATCCTTGCGGGAAGCCATGTCGGGGCCTCGGCAGTCGTCGGTGCCGGCTCAGTCGTCGGTGAGCCGGTCCCACCCAACAGCGTCGTCGCTGGTGTTCCGGCGCGCCCGATCGGGGGCGTGGATTAGGCGATGCGGTGGCTTCTCGTCGCAGACGGTCGCTCGATCCACACGACACGTCTCGCCGCTGCGCTTGCCAACGCTGGCGTCGAGGTCCATCTCGCGTGCTTCGATGCCGACGACATCGAGGGCATCACGGTCCATCGGCTGCCGATGGCACGCGCTGGCGACGTGCGGTACTTCCTCGCCGCGCGGTCGCTGCGGCGCCTGGTGCGCCAACTTCACCCCGATGTGGTCAACGCCCACTACTTGTCGAGCTACGGGCTGCTCGGTGCGCTCGCTCACAGCTCCAACCTGGTGCAGACGGTGTGGGGCACGGACGTGCTGGTGACGGCGGCCCGGCGCGGACGGCGGGAACTCGCCCGCTTCGCTCTGCGCCGCGCACGACTGGTGACCGGTGACAGCCAATCGCTGCTGGACTGCGTTGCCGAGCTTGCACCTCACGTCCCCCGCCATCGGTTCGTCTTCGGGCCACCGCTGTCGGCATTTCGTGCCGACGCGCAGAAGGACCGGATCGTCATCAGCCTACGAAGCCACGAGCCGAGTTACCGAGTTGATCGAATCGTAGAGGCATGGGCGTTGGCGCAGCCACGATTGGAGGGCTACCGGCTGGTCGTGCTCGGCGACGGGCCGCAGACCTCGCGCCTGCGCGCCGTAGCGTCGGGAGCAGTTCACTTCGAGGGTCGGGTCACGTACGAGCGAGTGCTCGACCTCGTGTCTCGGTCACGGCTGTCGGTCAGCATTCCAGACAGCGACGCGACGAGCGCCGCGGTCTTGGAGTCGTTGGCATGCGGCTGCTCTGTCATCGCAACCGACCTGCCAGCGAACCGCGAGTGGGTTCCGGAGGACCATCTCGTCCCGATCGATCCAGATCCTGGGGAACTCGCCGAGGCCATCGTTCGAAACGTTGAACGCCCGCTCTCGCTTGGGCCGGAGTGGTGCCTCGAACGTCAGGTCGAGCGACTCGTTGCGGCCGCATCTCCAACCGTGTGACGGTCGCTCGCTCCGTTCGATGGCACGCTCTGGACCGGCATCGGGGCAAGGAAGACGTCCTCGAAAGCCCAGGACAACTCTCGGCGGGGCACCCCGTACAGGACGACGGCGATGATCGCGGTGCCCGCTAGGCGGAGCTCTGCTGCGGCCCGGGCCAGGTCGTGCTCTGTTCCCTTGCCCGAGCAAGCCAGAAGGACTGTGTCCACACGGTCGCCCTGCCGCACATCCGACGGAGGCGTCAGGATCTCGTGTCGTGCGTTGACCACAACGGGTGGTGCATGGTCGTGATCGCCGCCCGCAATATCCAGAGAGTCCTTCAAGAGCGCGACGAACGCTGGCGTGACCTCGGTGCTCGACGCATCGATCCCCGCTACTTCCACCACCGTCACGCGCAGCGCGGTCGCTCGCCGCAGAAGTCCGTAGGCGAGTGGGATCAAGTCGGTGGACCTCGGCTGGGCTTGAACGACCTCCACGATCGCCGCGTCGGGGGTCACACGTCGAACCTGGCGGGCGGTGCGCAGCCGCCGGTCGAGGTGGGCACGAATGACCACGATGATCACGCCGAGGAGCGCCCCTGCCATCGCACCGACGATGACACCGGGTAGGACGCTGGCGCCGACTGCCTCCGTACTGACGGCGACCGGATCATCAAGGCCTCCGTTCGCGTGGGCGCTCAAGAACTCATCCTTGGCAGCTTCCTCCTGGTGGTTGGTCAGCGTCTCGAGCGATTCGATCAGCTGTGTTTGCAGGCTGATCGTCTCTCCCCCTGCCGAGGCAATCTGTTCCAGCTGACCGTTCAGCTCGGCGACTCGCTGCTCGAGCGGTTCGATTCGTGACAAGTGATAGTCGCGCGCGGCCGTTGAATCATCGCGGCGCTCCTCGCGCCGCTCGTCCACGAAGCGTCGCGCTACAGCCACCGCGTCCTGTTCCACGATGTCGCGATTGGAACCCACGCCGACGACGCGGACGATGTCCGTGTCGGGGGACGCGACCACGGTGATGATCGTGTCCAGCCGCTCAGTGTAGCGCGGCAGTCGGCTCTCGAGCTGGGCGACGACCTGCGCCGCTGTCGGTTCGGCGGGCGTGGAGCTGTCATCACCGAGATGAACGTCCCGGACGAGGCTGATCTCGACTTTGGAGGAGTAGTTGCCGCTCGAGCGCATGGCGGCCCACGCCCCCACCGCGGCTAGCACGAGCGCGCAGGCGAGCACCGTGTGCCACCATCGACGCAGAGCGAGTCCGTAGTCGGCGAGCCGAAGCTCCTCGCGTTGCTCCACGTCAACTCGTAGCGTCTCAGGTCAGCGGGCCGAGAGTGAGGGGCGCCCTGGCTGCTCGAACACAGCCTGCGACTCTAGCGGCGCGACCTCCGGCGCGTCGGTCGCGAGTCGAGTCGTTCCATGCGGCAAGCTCCGGCAGAGCGGACGTCGCGCGGCAAAGCGTCGGGTCAATAGCCGGTGAGCACCATGGTTGGCATGATGAGCGCTACCAACGCAAGGGCGGTGCCGGCGATCGCGGCCGATGCGGTCTGAACTCGATTCGGCCCGAGTGAGCGGAGGACCTCGTCCCGAACCGGCCAGACCGCAACCGCGTTGAGCGTGATGTACGCGAGCAAGTTGGCGAAGGCGGCCCCGGCGGCCCCGTAGCGGGTGTCGAGGAGCAGGTTGCCTGCGATGTCGACGGTCACGGCGGTCGCATACGCCAGGATGATCGCCCCGTACTTTCCACGTCGGGTGAGCAGCGCGTATGGCATCGTGTACGCCGAGATCAGCGTGGCACAGACCACCAGCACCGGCACGTATCGGATGCCCGGCTGGAACCAATCTCCGAGAACCGAAGGCAGGGGGCCTTGGCCCAGGAGCACGGCGCCCGCTACGCACACGAGCAGCAAGAGGCCGTGGGCGCGGATCGATCGGCGCAAGGTCACCCGCGACTCGTCCGGCGCTTGGTTCATGGCAGCGTCCCACCACGCGACCTGGAGGGGAGCGAAGATCAACGTCACGCCGTTGGCGACGCGCACCGCAAGCCCGTAGACGCCGACCTCCTCCACTCCCGCGGCCGATGACAGCAGCTTCCGGTCGAGGAACAGCAGCGCCCAGCCGAAGAAGATCAGGGGTAGCAGCCGCGCAGCTCTGCGCAGGTCGATCGACAGTGCCGAGCGGACCAGGTCCCGCCGCAACGGGTGACGTGCGACGTGGTGGAGCTCGGCATGGAAATAGGTGAGCGCGAGGACCGTGCAGACGACACCCGCGATCAGCGTCGCGATGATGAACGAGTCGGCTCGCGGACCGATGAGCAGCAGGTACAGCGCAGTGCCCAACAGCACGATGAGCGCCCAAGTCGAGTACGTCACGTTGAACGCCCGTGGCGCCGACTTGAGGCTCAGGAACACGCAGAGGTTCCCGACGAGCGCGTTCAACACGGCGCCCAGGAGGGCGAGGACCGCCAGCGCGCTCCGGCCTTCGAGCTCCGGGACAGCGGTCGTGAACCACACCGACAGGATGAGCGCCACGCCGAGCCCGATGAGGGCGACAACGACCGCGGTGACGACGCCGAGACCCAATGCCACGCTGCGGTCATGCGGTTCCGCCTGCGCGTAGCGCTGGGACACGACGGTGTTGAGGTTGGCGGCCGAGACTGCGCTGACCAGGCCTGCCCCGAAGAGCGCGATCTCCAGCCGGCCAGCCTCGGCAGCCGTGAAGGCCCACGCGAAGAGCGGGACGAGCAGGACGATGTGGAACTTGTAGAGCGTCGTCCCGAGGCTGTACGAGAACGCCTGGCGGACGAGGCTGTTCTGACGCAGTTGCAGCAACATGGTGTTCGGGCGGCCTCGCGCGCCGCGCCGGTAGTATGCCAACCCCATGACGCCGTCCCCGAGGCTCCTTGGCGGGTTGAGGACGTCGATCGAGGACACTGCCTGCGGCTCGTGCGGCGGGCGCGATGGCCGGCTCATAGCCAGTTACCAGGGCGTCTACCGAATCCGCAAGTGCGCGCGCTGCGGACTCACCTACACCGCATCCCGCCCGAGCACGGCCGAGATCCGGCACCACTTCTCGGACGAGTACCTCGATCCTGGTGACGCGCTCGAGACGGACTTCGGACAACGTCGACGTCGAGCCCTCGCTCGCCTCGCCGATGTGCTGGCAGCCCGCCACCCGCACGGAGGTTCGATCCTCGATGTCGGAGCTGCGGGTGGTGAGCTGCTCAGCCACTTTGGAGACGAGTGGCTCAAGACCGGTCTCGAACCGTCACGTGTCGGCGCAGATGGCCTTGCCCGGCAGCGCATCGAGGTCGTGTGCGACTTCTACCCTGCAGACGGTCTGAACGGACGCCAGTTCGATGTGATCACGATGATGGACGTCATCATGCTCATTCCCGATCCGCTGGCCGCGCTTCGAGCCGCTCGTGGGCAGATCCGGCCGGGGGGAACACTCGCTGTCGAGATCCCGGGCTATGCCTACCGTCTGGCGTTGCATGTTGGACCGGTCCCACTCGTCCGCGGTCGAGGATGGACTGATCTGAACGCAGCAATACATCTGTACTTCTTCTCGGACCGCACCATTCGCTCGATGCTGACTCGAGCCGGCTTCACCGTCGTGGACGTGCTGGCTCTGCCGCCGTCCGATCGGCGTGGGGCCCTTGGGCCGCTTCAGCGTTGGGCCGGCGCCGTCGCCGGCGTGGTGCCAGGCGTGCGGTCGGGGCGGCCCAGCCTCGCCGCGAAGTACCTCTACGTCGCCGAGCCGACCGGCTGAACGATGGCTGTTCCGATGTGATGCCTATGGCAGCGTGCTGAGCCACTGAGTGACAAGCGCGTCCCAGGAGAAGCGCGCCTGGGCCAGCGCCCGGCCGTTGGCGCCGAGGCGGTCGCCTTCAGCGCGATCGTCGGCCAGCCGAACCATCGCCTCGGCGATGCGGAGGACGTCGTCGTTAGCCACGACGATCCCCGCCTCGGCACCCGCTACCAGATCAGCACCTTCCCCCTCGGCCGCATACAGGATCGGGCGGCCACTGGCGAGCGCGGGGAAGATCTTCGACGGGCGGGCGCCCTCGTTCGTCGGCAGCCGGCGCAGCGACACGATCACGCCTGCCGTCAGCGGCAGCACGTCGGCCACGTGGTGCAGAGGCAGGGGAGGAACGAAGCGCACGTTGGACGCACCGATGTCGGCGGCGAGCGCCTCCAGCGAGCGTCGGTCCGAGCCGTCACCGATGAACGCCACGACGATGCCCGCCCTGCGTTGCGACGCCAGCTGCGCAGCCCGGACGATGGAGTCGAGACCCTGCGCATAGCCGAGGTTCCCGGTGTAGACGAAGAGCGCATCGGACTCGAGCCCGAGCGCGGCGAGCCTTGTGGCGTCTCCCCCGTCCGGCCGGAACGCTTCCAGATCGACACCGTTCGGGAGCATGCGCAGCTTCGCCGCCGGAGCGCGGCCGGCGGCGATCACAGCGCGGATCCCCTCCGTCACACTGTTGATGACGGTCGCCCGCGAGTAGCACCAGCGCTCGAGGCGTCGCGCCAGCCTGAGGGCGGCGCCGTCCGGGATCACGCCGAGGTCCACCGCGGCGTCCGGCCACAGGTCGCTGACGTTGACGATCAGCGCGGCCCGCCACAAGCGGGCGAACAGCGCCGCCGACACGACGACGAACAGCGGAGGTGACTCCACGAACAGGTAGTCCGGCCGCCTGGAACGTGCCAGCCCGAGGATCGACATGAGCGTGAACGAGAGGTAGCTGAGGAGGCGGCGCAGCCCGCGGCCCATCGAGGCGTACAGCCACACCCTGGTCACGGGGATCCCGTCGATCGACTCGCGCCGCCAGAGCCTCCGGCGGTAGCCCGGCTGGATCGTCCCGGTCGGATAGTTGGGCATCGCCGTGACGACTTCGACCGTGTGTCCCATGGCGTGGAGCTGGCGGGCCACCGCCGAGAGTCGTACCTGCGCCGCGCCGACCTCGGGAGGGTAATACTGGGTGAGGATCAGGAACCGCCGGGCCATCGCCAGCTCCCGGTCTTGACCATGTCGATCCAGGCCACGGCGGCCGGAGCGTACCCTCACGGTGCCGCCGCACCACGGCTGCTGATGCCAGTGCTGCGAGATCGGGTGCTCCTACCATGACCGCCATCCGACCTCGACCGGTGGAACACCCGACCGCGGACAGAGTTCTGCGTCGCCTCGAACGCGTCCGCAAGGCAGACGCCGACGCGGCAAGCGGACCGACCGCCGCGAACACCGCGCGATCGGTCCTGCAGCTTGCCGACTACGGGTACGCGGTAATCCTCCTCTGCGCGCTTACCGCCGGGCCGGTGACATACGTCTGGACGAACCGCATCACCGACGAGCCGGCTGCCCTGGCCGCAGCCGTGGACTGGACGTTCGTGCTCCTCCAGCTCCCGGCCGTTGCGCTGGCGTCGCGGCGGCTGCAACCCCGCCCGGACCGCGCGCTGTGGGCATTGTCCGCCCTCGTCGGCTGGCTCGTTTTGAGTCTGATCTGGTCTGCCGCGCCCGCGTTCACCGCCGCTGCATCCGCGTCGCTGGCGCTCACCTGCTGCGCAGGGCTGTACTTGACGCTCTCGTTCGGCTGGCGCGACCTTGTTGCCGTCACGTTCGTCGCGATGCAGCCGGGGCTCATCCTCAGCCGACTCGCCATCGACCGATCGTGGCCAGGTGCCGGTCAGGACCTCATCGCAGGTGGGATCGCCGGGATCTACGGCAACCGCAACTCGCTCGGGCCTCCTGCGGTGTTCGCCGTGGCATGCGGTGCGGTCCTCATCGCCATGGTCGTCGTGAGTAAGCTGCGCCCGCCCTGGCGCGTGCTCCTTGCCGTCGGCACGCTGGCCGTGGTGGTGTTCGACCTCGACCTCCAACGGCGTGCGCAGTCGACGACGTCATGGCTCATGCTTGTGAGCTTCCTCGGCACCGTCGTGGTTCTCACGGTGGCCAACGCACTGCCCTGGTCACGGGCACGACCGGCTTTCGGGGTGGTCGTCGGTCGCGTGATCCTGGTCGCCTGCACGATCGCGTTCCTGGTCGCCGTGATTCTCAACGACGAGGTCTCGCGTGCGTTCGATCGCCCGCCCGGCTTCCACGATCGACTGGAGTATTGGGAAGCCGACCTGGAAGGAGCCCTGAATCGCCCGGTGCTCGGTTGGGGCTGGATGGCGGCATGGCACGCCGACGAGTTCCGCGTCGATCTGCCCCCGGCGATCGCCACCGACATCTGGTCGCACAGCGCGTACCTCGATGTCGCGCTCGGCGGCGGTGTGGTCGCGGTCCTGCTCGGGATCGTGCTCGCAGTCAACGGCTCGCGGTCGGCTGGCGCAGTACTCCGTCGGGGCGACGTGTCATCAGCCGTGCCGATGGCGGTGGTGGTCGCGGTGGCGATCGGATGCACCCAGGAGTCATTCTTCGTCGGCAACTACTTCCTCACTGCGCTGCTCGTCGCCGGTCTGTGCGCGGCGCTCGGACCGAGCGCCGGCCGAAGCGGCTCGCAGGCCGAGCGTTAGGCTGGCCGCGATGGTGCCAGTCACGAGCGAGGCGTCGCCCGCAGCACCTGTCGACGACGAGACACGGGCGATCATCGAGCAGCTCGACGCCGACAACGAGCATTTCATGCTCGTGACGATCGAACTTCGGGACCTGCTCGAGGAGGCGGTTACGCGGGAGGTCGCGCTCGAGCGTCGCGTCGAGGAGCTGATGGGCCGGAACCAGAAGCTGCGTGCACAGCTCGATCGCGTCGAGGCCGAGCTCCACGCGCTCCATGCGACGAAGGTGATGCGCTTCTCGCGGTTCCCCCGCACGTTGTACGCGAAGGTGCGACGCCCGCGTGGGTGAGCAATTCCCGGTCTTCATCCCCGTGCGTGATCGCCTGACGCCGTTGCGTTCGTTGCTCGCCTGGCTCGAGGCTGCGGACCAGCAGGACATCTGGCTCATCGACAACATGTCGACGTACCCGCCCCTGCTCGAGTTCCTCGAGGCCACACCGCACCGGGTGGTGCGGCTGGATCACAACCTCGGCCACCGGTCCCCGTTCTTGAGCGGGACGGTCCAACGGCACGCGCACGGGCGCTACTTCGTGGTGTCGGACCCCGACGTGGTGCCCGACGGGTGCTGCCCGCTCGACGCGCTCGACCACTTCCGGCACCTGTTCGATCGCCATCCCGACATCGAAAAGGTCGGGTTCGGCCTGCGCATCGACGACCTTCCGCACCACTACGCGCTGCGTGCAGATGTACTCGAGTGGGAGCGACAGTTCTGGCTGGACGAGGTCGAACCGGGCGTGTTCCGCGCTGACATCGACTCGACGTTCGCCCTGTACCGTCCGCTCGGGCGCCGGCACGAGGGGTCGCGCTCCCTGCGCACCGGAGCGCCGTACGTCGCTCGCCACCTGCCGTGGTACGTCGACAGCGGTGCCCTCGGTGACGAGGACCGGTACTATCGGGCGCACGCCGACCCGACGGTGTCCAATTGGAACCGCGACGTGTTGGCCAGGTGGAAGCGACGCCGGCTGGAGGCGCGGCGCACGGCCACGACGTCGTAGGGGCGTGGTCGCGGTGGCGGACCCTCCCAGTCGAATGAGGTCCACGGGCCCCGTGCCAAGCCCGAAGCCCGCTATCGAGTGGGCGACGGAGCGCTGTAAGTCATGTTGTGTCGCCCGGCGCAGCGGCCGCCAAAGCCGACCGCCCACCCGCGCCGCTGTGGACGATGACCCGACGGTCCGGATCGAGTGCCGGTAGCCCGACCAGCCGCAAGTCCAGGTTGGTGAGATCGCACAGACAGCTGGCGTAACGAGCTCCTCGGCTTCCTGTCACCTCGGTGCCTCCAAGGGGACCAACCGAAGCCGTGAACCTGCTCGTCGCGACGTCTGTCGCATCCAGCATGGCTACCGCAACTTGGAGAACCATCGCCGCCGCCTTCCTGCTTGGCTGAGGCGTCACAGGCCGTCAAACCAATCATCGCCGCGTAGAGCTCGATTGTGGCGGTTCCGGATCATCTCCCCTGTATTGACGTTGGTTTCACCTTGACAGACGCCCCACATCGCCCGTACGGTACAAGTGCGCAGGGAGGGATCAGCAGGTCAAGAAGTCACACACTGTGGTGGGTTTGACCGACTTGCGACGGGTCCGCGAAAGGAGGATTGCGCGCGCCTACCGATGAAGTGAGCGACACGCGGACGCTCGGCAACGGAGTACGTCGCCCCGCGATCCGATGCGCGTCTCAATCAACGAGAAGAGGATTCAGTATGAGCCTCACAAACGTGAAGAGATTAGCGGCAGTTGGGCTATCCACTTAAGCGGACCTGTGCTGGGAACCGCCTGCCTGACCAGGCATTTCGCGACGAGCGCCGAGCGACCGACCTGGACAAGGCCGGTTAAGTGGATACCCCGTAGCGGCAGCATGCGTAGCGACGTCTGCAATATTCGTTGGGATGATAGCAGTCGACGCCAGCAGCGAGGTGCAGGTCGTTACAGCCCAGCGACCACCAAACATCAGTCCATTCGCACTCGCGACTCGAGAAGCTCCTCAAGGTCTTGTGGAGCGCTTCCAGGATCTCCAGGCGAATCATGGTGTTGATCGCTTGGATGCAGCGCAGCGCCGAGACACCGCACGAGCGGCTGGAGCATTGTTCGCACAGACTCATCCTCGGCTCGTCAAGAGCACCTTGCTTGATGCGGCGATGCTGAAGCCGGCGACAGCGGCTGCGCAATATATTTACACCGACTGGTTCCCTACCAACGACGATAATGCATGGCTCGGCCTCGAATGGTGGTTCGACAACTTTGGCGGCGCTTGGTACGGGTACACCATCACTTGGGACCCAAGGTTCCTGACGCAATACGGCGACCAGTACCTCTACTACGCATCTGGATTCTACTACGGGTATTACTATTGGCGGTAGAGTTCGCGAGTTAACATGCGATGACAGGAGCGGCCGCGT
>JBIOUO010000210.1:0-8989 GCA_044867195.1 Ilumatobacteraceae bacterium | reverse complement strand
CGTGGCCCTTGGCCGGGTCGCCGCCGGGTGCGCACCAGAAGAACAGGTGATCGGGGTTCTGTCCGGAGTGGATCGCGCCGCCATGGATCGGACGCTCGCTGGGCGGAGCATCGCAGGCCATGTCGTGGTCGGCCATCCAGTCCTGTTCGATCGGGCCGTTGCCCCCCGACATGATGTAGCGGTCGAAGCGGGAGAAGAAGTCACTCGCCGTGTCGAACGTGGCCATGAACTGCGACCCCACCACCGGCGGCGGCGGCGCACTCGTGGTCGGAGCACTCGTGGTCGTCGTCGGAGCACTCGTGGTCGTCGTCGGACGAATCGTGGTCGTCGTCGGAGCACTCGTGGTCGTCGTCGGAGCACTCGTGGTCGTCGTCGGACGAATCGTGGTCGTCGTCGGAGCACTCGTGGTCGTCGTCGGAGCACTCGTGGTGGTCGTCGGACGAAACGTGGTCGTCGTTGGAGCACTCGTGGTCGTCGTCGATGTCGTCGACGAAGACGCGGCGACCACCTCTAGCCAGGCAGCGCCACCATTCCAGTGGTACAGCGCACCCCACCCAACGCGGAAGATGCCGATGTTCACCGCATACCGGTCCGCCTCCTGACCGATCGGGATCGTCCAGCTCGCGGTGTACTTCCGCGTCACCCCTGGTAGGAACGTCTGGGCATCCCAGAACTGCTGGAACACCTTGCCGTGGGCGCTGTGAATCTCCACGTCGACGAGAGCCGAGCTGGCGACATCAGCCGCGACGTGGAGCGTGATCACGACGCGTTCGCCACGTTCGGCGACGGCGGGTTGCACCGTTGCCGACGTCGTCCAGCCGTTCCAGTGCAGATCGTCCGCGGCCGCAGCTCTGCCCGGGAGGGCGACGATGCACGAGACCAGGAGCAACGCGATCATCGTCAGCCGCTTTCGCCCGCCTGACCGCCGATTCATCTGCGAGTTGGGCGGTGGTGCGGAGAGAAGGGACATGCATGCTCCTTTACGAAACGGTGACGGTCGTTGCGGAAACGTAACACTCAACCGGGCCGCTGCGCGCGCTGCTGGGCGAAGGTGGAGAGTCCGGCCGACCGCGCCGACCGCCCCGACCGCCCCCGAAACTCCGATCCTATGTTCGGTCTGCCGGAACGAACCGCCGATTACCATCGCGGCGTGGACCGCCGCGCCCCTCGCCGCCCGATGCGCGATCCCGGACCGTGAGCAGGATCCGCAAGAACCTCGTCTGGTTGCTGATCTCTCAGGCGGCCACGTGGGCGATCAGCGCCGTCACCGTCGTTCTCGTCCCGCGGTACCTCGGCGACGCTGAGCTCGGAACGTTCGCCTTTGCCGTGACGTTCGTCGGGTTCTTCGCGCTCATCGGCGGGCTGGGGACATCGCCGCTGATGGCCAAGGCCGTGGCTCGGGACCACTCCGTCCTCGGCCGCTACGTGTACAACGCCGTTCTACTCAAGCTCCTGCTCGCCGTCGGGCTGACGGCCGTCGGCCTGGCCACCGCCAAGATCCTTGGCACCACAGGTGCTTCCTACACGCTCGTCGCGATCGGGTTCATCGGCCTGGGCTTCATCCTCATCACCGAGGTCTTGCAGAGCGCACTCGCCGGTCTCGAGCGCATGGCCCGGCCTGCGATGTGGGGGGTGGTGCAGGTCTACGTCGCCAACACGGTCGGCGTCGTCGTGCTCGCGTTGGGCGGCGGCGTCATCGCCTATGGCGCGATCATGACCTTCGGCACCCTGATCCCGGCGATCGCCCTGACCGTCATGATCTGGCCGCTGGTGCGCGGGCACAGACGCTTCGATCCGAGTGTCTGGCGATGGCTGGTCCGCGCCGGTTTGCCGCTCGTTGCCTTGGAGTTCTCCAATCTCGTCTACGGCACGGTCGACATCCCGATCCTCACGTTCCTCTCGGGCGAGCGCACGGTCGGCTGGTACACGGTGGCCCAGCGGTGGATCGGCATCCCCGCATTCATCACCACGGCCGTCGTGACGGCGTTCTTCCCCTCCTTCTCGGCGCTGGCGAAGTCATCGCCAGCAGGGCTCGCGGCACAGGTCAACAAGGCCGTCACGCTCGTGCTGTTGGCAGCCGTCCCCTCGGCGGTCGGACTCGCAGTGGTCGCCGACGATCTCATTCCGTTCCTGTACCCACCCGAGTTCGACAACTCCGTCGTGCTGATGCAGATCCTGGCACTCGGTATCCCACTCACCGCATTGGACACGATTCTGGCCGTGGCGCTCATCGCCACCGACCGTCAGAACCCGTACATCGTCGCCGCCACTATCGCAGCCCTTCTCAACCCGCTCGCCTGCTTGATCGTGATACCGATCACCGATCGCGTGTACGGCAACGGGGCAATCGGCGCCGCCCTCGCCACGGTGGGCACGGAGCTGTTCATCATGTTTGCGGCGCTGGTGTTCCGCGCGCCCGGGGTCCTCGATCGGCGGACGGTGGCGCTGGTTGCGCGCATCGTCGCCGCCGGGCTGGTGATGGGAGCGGTGGTCTGGGCCGCGGGAGCCCAACCGCTCGGCCTTCAGGTCGTGATCGGAATCGCGGTGTACTGCGCAGCGTCGGTCGCGTTCCGCACGGTCTCCGTCGCCGATCTCCGCGCTGTCCTGCCTCAGCGGTTTGGCGCTCCGGACGAACCCGGCCCCGCTGGCGGTGGCGGTGGCGGACCAGGACCGACGCCGGTTGAAGAACGAGCGGACCATGGTGACGAGGTCGAGGGGCCAGACCTCAGTGGTGATCTGTACGCGCAATCAAGCGGGCAGGATCGGGATGGCGGTCCACAACCTGCTGGCGAATGACCACCCTCCTTGGACCCACCGCCGTCACTCAGTCGTTGTCCGGCGCAGCTTGAACCACCTCTGGTGCTCTCACCCGCCCTTCAGTTTGAGCCGCAGCACCATTCGCAGCTTGCCTGAGGTGACGTAGTCCCACATCTCTCCGACGACGGCGCCCGCCTTGCCGACGGCACCGCCATTCACGTAGGCACGGACGCGCTTCAACTGGCTCAGCTTCTCGGGCACCGAACCGCTGAGGTTGGCGTGGTGCAGAACGATTCCAGTCGGCGGAGGGAAGCCCTGGGTGCGGGCGTAGTAGGTCAGGGGAAGGAACCCCCACCGCTGCCCGAAGTCCTCGTCACGCAGCACGCGGTTGATGGCCGTCTGATCGTTCTTCACGTCCATGTCGCCGCACATCGTGAGCGCGCCCCCGAGCAGATCTCGCACCCACGGCCGGTTCCTGGCGACGTAGAACCCGGTGTTGACCTCCATCGAGTCGCCGGATGTGCGCTCCTTCTGGAACAGGATGTCGGTCCCACTCTGATCGAGGAGGCGAAGAAGGTCGCGTGTGGTGAAGGCGGGGAAGAACTGGATGTCGACGTCCGACAGGACGAACGCATCATCCACCGCCATCGATGCCATGTGATCGAGCGCCCAGCCCAGCTTCGCCGTCACACCCTGCTGCCACGCCTCGGTCGCGAAGTCCCCTCCGCCGGCCACGTCGAGCTGACGTTCGAGGACGACCGCATCGGCATCGGTGGGCAGCGTCGGCCGGAAGTAGGCGTCGGCGAGCGCCCTGTGCGACGCCGTCGTGACGATCAGCATGTCCATCGGCATCCCTCCAAGCTCCCCGCGCGGCGGCGTGCCAGCAGCCACGCGCGGCCGGCAAACTGTCGCAGCGTATCGGTACCGGTCTCGCCGCACCGCGATCTCCATTGCCTCCGCCAGACGTCACGAACGGTTCACAGACGCCGGACGAGTTGCCTGGCCGTCGTGATTCTCGGACGGTTTCAGCGCGGCTTGTAGCCCGTCGATCGATGGTCGATGCGCAGCACGAGCACTCGGACGTCGGCCTCGTCGATCTCGTACCACGATCCGATACGCGTTGCTATGAGCGTCTACTCGATACGCAGGCCGGAGATCGCCCGGGCGATCACCAACTGCTGGATCTCGGACGTGCCCTCGAAGATCGTGTGGATCTTGGCGTCGCGGTGCCATCGCTCGACCGGGTACTCGCGGGTGTAGCCGTAGCCGCCCAGGATCTGCATCGCCTCCTCGGTGGCCCACACCGCGACCTCGCTCGCCTTGTACTTGCTCATCGAGCCCTCGGCGTTGCGGTACCCGCCGTTGTGGGCCAGCCAGGCGGCCCGCCAGATCAGCAGCCGGCTGGCGTCGATCTCGGTGATCATGTTGGCCAGCTTGAAGGCGATGGCCTGGTTCATGATGATTGGCTTGCCGAACGCCTCGCGCTCCTTGGCGTAGTCGAGGGCGAACTCGTAGGCGGCACGGGCGATGCCGAGCGCCTGCGCGCCGACGACCGGCCGCGTCGCCTCGAACGTCGACATCGCCGGCTGCTTCTCACCGGAGTGGCCGCGCTCCCTGGCCCGGGCGAGCTTGCCGTCGAGCTTCTCCTTGCCACCGAGCAGGCAGCGGCCGGGCACGCGGACGTCGTCGAGCACGACCTCGGCGGTGTGCGAGGCGCGGATCCCGTGCTTGCGGTACTTCTGCCCCTGGCTGAGGCCCTTGGTGCCGGGCGGGACGACGAAACTGGCCTGGCCACGCCCTTTGAGCGCCGGGTCGACCGTCGCCACGACGACGTGAATGTTGGCGATCCCCCCGTTGGTGATCCAGGCCTTGGTGCCGTTGAGCACCCACTCGTCGGTGGCCTGGTCATAGACGGCGCGGGTGCGCAGCGACGAGACGTCGGAGCCGGCGTCAGGCTCGCTGACGCAGAACGCGCCGAGCTTGACGTCGTCGGCCGTGCCGTAGCACTGCGGCCCCCACTCCATCACCTGCTCGGGCGTGCCGTTGCCAGCGATCCCAACGGCCGCCAGACCCGAGCCCATGATGGCCATGCCGATCCCGGCGTCGCCCCAGAACAGCTCCTCGACGGCGACCGGCAGCGTCAGTCCCGTGGGGTCGCCGAACCCGGTCATCATGAAGTCGACGCCGTACAGCCCGATCTCGGCCGCCTCCTCGACGACCGGCCAGGGGAACTCCTCCCGCTCGTCCCACTCCGGAGCTGCGGGGCGCACGACACCTTCGGCGAAGTCGTGCACCCATTTCTGGATCTGCAGCTGGTCCTCGTTCAACGTCAGGGAGAAGTCGGCCATGCATTCAAGTTACCAGCGGGTAACTCCGTTGTCTACCGGTCGGTAACTTACGATCGCGTGACGATCAGCGACACCGTCACATGGCCAGCAGAGCCGGGGCGATGGTGTCGAAGACCAGCTTGGCGCCCGGCTTGTAGACGTGCACGCCGTCCCACCGCATCCCGACGTCGGTGGCGATCGACTCGTCGCCGCACCACGCTGCGGGCCCGGGCACGAACGTCACCGCGGCGGGGTCGGCGGCGGCCACGCTGCGGAACAAGTCGTTGACATGGGCGACGCGCCGGTCGTCGCCCCGCTCGGGCAGCGGCGGCACCGCGGCGCCCTCGACCGAGATCGGTCGCATGCACGGGATTTCGAGCAGCGCGACGTGGGCACCGGCCGCGCGCAGCGCCTCGATCCCGGTCTCCAGGTGCTGGCGGACGTAGGCGTCCCACGCCGGCGTCCCGAACGTGAGCACGGTGCCCTCGTCCGTCTCCAGGTCGAACACGTCCCACGCCCCGAGCACGACGAGGGCGATCGAGGCGCCGTTGCGCTGCACCGACGCCGCCCAGTCGCGCGGCCAGCCGGCGCAGATCTGGAAGTAGTTGCGGAACGACGCGCGCTGGCTGCGCACCCGTCCCTCGTCGTACACGCTGCACCCGTCGACCGATCCGTCGGTGAGGTCGAACGTGGCGTCGAGGCCGTCGGGCGCGTTGACCACGAGCGCGTGGGCCTGCGAGTCGCCGACGACGGCGATGTGCACGACGGGCGGCGGGGCGGCGACCGGCGCGGCCAGCGGCGCGAGGACCGTCGGCGTCGGGGCGATGAACTCGGCGGCCACCCCGCCGGCAGCGCGATCGTAGGGATTGACGGCGACGTAGCTGGCGACCAGCACGACGACAGCGCCGGCGGCCACGAACGCAGGGCGCGGTCGGTCGAGCGCGGACGTCCGCCACCATGCCCCGAGCGCCCCCCGCCGGACCGGCAGCTCGATCCGGCGGTAGCAGACCTCCGACAGCGCGGCGGCGATCGCCATCGCGACCACGAATCGGGCCATCGAACCGTGACGGGCGCCGAGCAGCACGAACACCGGCCAGTGCCACAGGTAGAGCCCGTAGCTGCGCCGGCCGATCGCCACGAGCGGCGCCCACGACAGCACGGTGCGTGTCGCCCGTGCGTCAGGGTGGACGGTCACGAGCACCACGACCAGCCCGAGCACCGAGACCGCCGGGAGCAGCCATTGGTACACGTAGCCGGCCGTCAACACGGCGACGCCGGCGACACAGCCGAGGAGGCCGAGGCTCACGCCGCCGGCGATGTCGAGCAGCCCACTCGGGCCATCCGCCCGGCACCCCGCTCGCCGCCACGGCCGCCAGACGAACGCCGCCGCGCAGCCGAGCAGGAGTCCTGTCGCGCGGGTCGGCGTCGACAGGTACATGAAGTTGACCCGGTCCACGCCGCCGAACACGTCGACGAGCGACGGAGTCCCGGCGTGCAGCCACCACGTCCACGCCATCAGGGTCACGGCGAGCCCGACGAGGACGGCGGCGATGGTCGCCGGTCGCAGGCGGGTACGTGCCAGGGCGGCGAAGGCCAGCGGCCACACGAGGTAGAACTGCTCCTCGATCGCCAGGCTCCACACGTGGCGCAGCGGCGACGGGTCGCCCCCGTAGTACGGCACGCCGCCGACGATCTGGCCCCAGTTGCCGAGGTAGGCGAGCGCCCATGGCACGTCGCGCCGGACGTCGCCACGCTGCTGCGCCGTCCCGGCCACCAGCACGACGGCGGCGACCGTGGCCAGCACCACGAGCAACGCCGGAAGCAGCCGGCGGGCGCGGCGGAGCCAGAACTGGCCGAGGCGGACGTCGCCGCGGCGCTCACGCTCGTCGATCAGGAGCGACGTGATGAGGAACCCGGAGACGACGAAGAAGACCTCGACGCCGACCCACCCCCCGTGCATCCACGAGAACCCGGCGTGGTAGCAGATGACTGCGGCGACCGACAGCGCCCGCAGGCCGTCGAGCCCGGGCTGGTGGCCGAACCTCGGCCGGGTGCGAGTGGTCGCTCTCCCGAGCGGCCGCACGAGCTCGCCGGACGCGTCGGGGGCGCCGTCGAGGCGCGTCACCACGGTCGGCGCGGCCTCCAGCCGTCGATCGGGATCACCGCCTGACGCTCGTGCCAGCCGGCGTCGTCTCGACGATCCACCCCTCCGCCTGCAGCTCGGCGCGCACAGCGTCGGCGGTGGCGTAGTCCTTGGCGGCGCGGGCGGCGTCGAGCGCCTCGACCTTGGCGGCCACGCCGGCCGGGACCGCCTGCTCGCGGCCGAGCTGCAGACCGACCGCGGTAGCGATCTCGCGCGCCGCGGCGACGAGCGGCCGCGCGTCCGCCGACCCGATGTCGAGCGCGGCGTTGGCCCGCCGCACCGTGTCGAACAGGATCGCCGTCGCGGCCGGGGTGTCGAGGTCGTCGTCCATCGCCGCGACGAACGCATCGAGCACCGCGGCGTCGGCGTCCGCCCGGCTGGTCTCGCCGACCGAGGCGGTGCGGGCGGCGAAGGCGTCGAGGCCGGCGACGGCGTTCTCCGCCGCCTGCAGGTTCTCCCGTCCGACGCGCACGGGACTGCGGTAGTGGCTCTGCAGCATCAGCAGGCGATAGCTGCGCTCGTCGTAGTGGTCGAGCAGGTCGAGCAGGTTGTCGACGTTGCCCAGGCTCTTGGACATCTTCTCGCCCTCGACGTCGACGACGAAGGCGTGATGCATCCAGTGGTTGGCAAAGCGCTTGCCGAGGGCGACGGCTTGGGCCCGCTCGTTCTCGTGGTGCGGGAAGCGCAGGTCCATCCCGCCGCAGTGGAGGTCGAAGCCCTCGCCGAGCAGGCGCAGGCTCATCACGACGCACTCGCTGTGCCACCCGGGGCGGCCCTCCCCCCACGGCGAGGGCCACGACGGCTCGCCGGGCTTGGCCAGCTTCCACAGCACGAAGTCGGCGGGATGGCGCTTCTGCGCCGCGCCGTAGACGTCGCGCTCGCCGCCCCCGGCGAGCATGTCCGACAGCGACTGGTGGGCCAGCAGGCCGTAGTCCTCGACGCTCTCCACCGAGAGGTAGACGCCGTCGTCGGTGGTGTAGGCCCGGCCGATCTCGACGAGCTGGCCGATCATCGTGACCATCTCGTCGACGTACTCGGTGGCGTGCGGCGTGTCGTCGGGCCGGGCCACGCCCATCCGGGCCTGGGCGTCGAACCACACCCCCTCGCACTTGCGGGCGATGTCGTCCCACGGCCGGTCCTCCTCGTTCGCCCGGTTGATGATCTGGTCGTCGATGTCGGTGACGTTGGAGACGAACCGGACGTCGAGGCCGCGCCAGCGGAGGTACCGCACGAGCACGTCGTAGAGCACGTTCTGGCGCCCGTGTCCGAGGTGCGGCGGGGCGTACACGGTCGGGCCGCAGAGGTAGATCGACACCTTGCCGGGCTCGCGCAGGGCGAGCTCGCGCACCTCCCTGGTGGCGGTGTCGTACAGCCGCAGCACGCCGGCCACGCTAGAAGCGGCGCCCGCCCCGGTGGCGGATGGGTTCCGTGCGCTCCGTATCCTGCTGCGATGGGCCGGATCCCGGAGAAGCCGACACTCGACGGGATCGAAGCGCGGTGGTCCGAGCGGTGGGAGGCCGAGGGGATCTACCGCTTCGACCGCACTGCCGAGCGGGCCAGTGTGTTCTCCGTCGACACGCCGCCGCCGACTGTGTCGGGCTCGCTGCACATGGGCACGGTGTTCGGCTACACCCAGACCGACGCCATCGTCCGCTACCAGCGGATGGCCGGCAAGGACGTCTTCTTCCCGATCGGCTGGGACGACAACGGCCTCGCCACCGAGCGCCGGGTGCAGAACTTCTACGGCGTCCGCTGCGACCCC
>JBIOUO010000209.1:0-6250 GCA_044867195.1 Ilumatobacteraceae bacterium | reverse complement strand
ACTTCCTCGTCAACGGGTTCGTCAAGAAGCTCGGCCCGCTCCGGCTGGCCGACCTGACGAAGCTGCTGCGCTCCCTGACGTCGGTGTACCAGCTGGTGCCGGTGTACCCGTGCGTCGACGTCGGCGCGGGGAACCAGCGCGTCGCCGAGGTCGAGCTGCCCGGTGTCGACCGCGCCCGTGCGGCCGCTGCGCTGCACGACTTCCACCGCGCGATCCAGAGCGCTGCCGCCGACCATCCCTACGGCGACTACGAGATCCACTCAATCGTCGGGATCACCCAGGGCACCAAGCAGTCGGCCCGCCTCGCCGGCGATCGCCTGGTGATGGTCGAGTCTTACGACGGCGAAGATCTGGGAGGCGACGGCACCGTGCCGCGCGTGTCGGCGACGCCGATCGAGACCGACGACCTGCACCCCGCGTACCAGCCGATGTACTCGTCCGACAAGCACGGCGAGCTGCAGACCGCAGAAGCGGTGCAGACCCAGCTGCGGGGCATCCTCACCGCCCGCCCGCTGACCCAGTTCCGCGCCGTGCAGGGCGTGCGCGTCGAGGCCGACGAGCTGCTCGCGGTCGGCGAGAGCCTGCCGGTGCGAGCGCTGCCCGACACCGCCGGCCTGACGCTGCAGGTCTCGGTCACGGATGTCGCGTCCGGCGGCGTCGTCGAGCGCCAGATCCTCCGCCGCGATGCCGACGACGTGCACACCGGCGAGCTGCGGCCGCTGCCGCCCGGTGACTACCGCCTGCGAGTCGAGGGGATCGACGAGTCGGCGCCGCTGGCTGACCCGGTCCACTCGCTGGTGTGCGTCGTCGAAGATGCCGAACCCGGCGACGACCCGGTCGTGTGACTGGACGCTGCGTTCCCCGGCCACGCAGGCCGTTGCCGGCCGCTCCCTCGCTGGCGCTCGATCGCTCGCACAGCGCGACGGTGCTCCAGTGACGATGTACGCCCTGCTCGTCGCGATCGACGAGTACGAGCCGCCGCTGACTCCGTTGCACGGGTGCCGCAACGACATCGCTGCGCTCGAGCTGTACCTGGGCGCCCGCGCCACAGACACCCAGCTGCGGACGTTGATCGATCGCGAGGCGACCAAGGACGCGGTCGTGGCGGCGTTCCGGGAGCATCTCGGGCGCGCTGGTCGCGGCGACGTGGCACTGTTCGCCTACGCCGGCCACGGCAGCGAGGAGCCGGCGCCGCCGCAGCTGGCGGCGCTCGAACCGTCCGGACGGATCCAGACGATCGTGTTGCAGGACTGCGGGCGGCGGATCGAGGGCCGGCTGCGACGACCGCTTGCCGACAAGGAGCTGAGCCTGCTGATCGCCGAGGTGTCGAGCGGCGGTGCCCACGTCGTGGTGGTGCTCGACTGCTGCCACTCGGGCGGCGGTACGCGCGATCCGTTCGCCCAGGTGCGCGGATGGCGCCCCGAACCGGCCGGCGCCGCGCCGGATCACCGTGACGTCCTGCTCGAGCTGGCAGCCGCCCGCCCGCTGACCGAGTTCCTGCCCGGTGCCCTCGACACGTGGGCGGCGCCCCGCCCACCACACGTCGTGCTGGCCGCGTGCCGTTCCGACGAGACGGCCAAGGAGCACCGGATCGGCGAGATCACCCGCGGCGCGTTCTCCGTCGCCCTGCTCGCGGCGCTCGAGGTGCTCGGCTCGCGCACGACGTACCGGTCGCTGCTGGCGACGGTGCGGTCGAAGGTCGAGCGCACGGCCGAGCAGCAGCGACCCGAGCTGTTCCCGCTCGACGTCGGCGGGCTGGCCGACTCGCTGTTCCTCGACGGCGCGCTGGTGCCCGTGGCCCCGACGTTCACGGTCGCCCGCGACGCGTCCGGCTGGGCGCTCGACGCCGGGCTCGTGCACGGGCTGCGCGATCCCGTCGGCGATGAGTGCTTCGTGCTGGCGTGCCAGGACGACGACGGCACTGCGGCGGGGATGGTCCGCGTGACCCACGTCGACGTCGGTCGCTCGGCGGTCGAACCGATCGGCTGGGAACCACAGGACCGGGCGTACCGGGCGGTCGTCGTCGGCGTCCCGCTGCCCCCGGCGGAGGTGCAGCTCGAACCCGTCGACCCCACTGACCCCGCCACCGCGGTGCGCGGCGGACCGACGGCGGCCGAGATCGGGGCCGTGCAGCAGGCGGTGCGCGACGCCGTGGCGACCGCCCGCGACGGCGCCACGCCCTCGCCGTCAGTGCGGATCGTCGACTGGTCCATGGCGTCGCCCGGCGCCCTCCGGCTGCGGGTCTCGGTGCCGGCGGCGGACGTCGCCCGCATCGCCCGTCCCGACGGCACTCCAGCGGTCGGCGACGTCCGCGACGCGGCCGGCAGAGGCGCCCGGCTTGTTGTCAGCCGCCTCGAGCATCTCGCCGCGTGGGAGCTCGTGCGCGCGCTCGGCGACCACCCCTCGCCACTCGACGGCGCCGTGACCTTGGAGTTGTACTCCGCCAGCCCCGGCGAGTCCCGCCGCCCGCCCGACCGTGCACCGCTGCCGACCGACGGCAGCTGCGTGTTGGAGTACTGCCGCCAGCCCGACGGCTCATGGGCCCCGCCGGCGGTCTTCATGGAGCTGCACAGCCACGCCGACCACGACCTGTACGTCGCCGTGCTCGACCTCACCGACCGCTTCCGCTGCCATCCCGCCGTGCCGACGCTCAAGCTCGGCGCCGGACGTTCGCTCGCCCTCAACGATGGCGAGCCGGTCGGCGCGACGCTGCCGCGCGGCGTGCCCGCCGAACCCGGCGCGTCGGTGCGGGACTGGCTGAAAGTCATCGTCAGCAGCGTCGACTTCGACGCCACGTCGTTCACGATGCAACAACTCGATGAGCCGCCACCGCCCGCCACGCGGTCCGTGCCCCGCTCGACGCTCGACCGCCTGGCCGCCAAGGCGATCCGGCGCGACGTCGGCGGCGACGCGGTGAGCGGCGGCACCCCGGTCGCCGAGTGGTCGGCGTCGACGCTCGTGTTGGACGTCCGCGTCCCGCGCTGACCCCCAATCTGGGCGGGAATCGTCTCACCCGGCGATCTGGGCGGGGATCGTCTCGGAAACCGAGACGGATCCCGCCCAGATCGCGGAGCGGTGGTCGGTCATCGCTCCCAGTGCATCCAGTACCCGTGTGGGTGGCAGGTCGCCAGCTGCTCGGCGGTGCGCCGGCCGCCTCGCCACCGGACCAGCACCAGCGCGGTGATCGTCTGGCGCGGGTCGGCCACTGGCAGCTCGGGTACCAGGACCGGGCTCTCGAGGAACACCCACGTGAGGTCACGGTGCCGAGCGCACGCGTCGAGCGCGGCGACGTAGGCACGGCGCTCGTCGGAGGACAGGTAGTTGAGCACCCATGTGTTCGTCACGACGGGGTGCGCGGCAGCCGCACTCACCAGCGCGGGCGTGTCGTCGACCGCGTCACCGGCCCGCACGTCCAGCCCGGCGGCAGCGGCCATGGCGAGCGCGGCACGCAGCCGGGCGAAGCGGTCGGTCTGGTCCGGCCAGACACAGGCCTCCAGCCAGCGCGTCTGGTCGGGATCGAGGACGTCGACTGGAGAGCGGTCGAGCCCATGGCGCTCGGAGATGGCTGGTAGCGCGGTCGGAACGGGCACGCCGCCGCGAGTGCCGCACGTCAGGTGGACTGGCGAGGGGCCGCCAACGTCGCCGCCGGGCTCGTAGCGGTAGTGGTAGCGGTCGAGCAGGAGGTTGAGGCCGGCGCTGGCGCCGACATCGAGGTGGGCCAGCGGTCCCGCCTCGTCGGCGACCAGGGCGAGCGCCGGCAGGAGCAGCGCGCACCGGCCGATCTCGTTGGTCTGAGTGCTGCGTGCGGCGAGCAGCTCGACCAGCTCGGCGCAGTGCTCGGCGCAGAACGCACGCAGAGCAGGGAGCGGATCGCCGGGATTCGGCAGCGCCGCGAGGTTCGGGTAGAACGACGCCAGCGGATGGTCACCGTGCCCGAGCAGCAGGAGCGCGTGCACGCATGCGAAGAACAGGACGGGCTGACGCTGGCGCGGTGGGGCGTGCAGCAGCAGGCCGGCCAGCGCGGTGTCGGCCGCGAGGCCTCGCGCCATGCGCTCGTACAGCGGCGCTCGCGAGCTGGCGGTGCGGGCGAACTCCTCGAACATCCGGGCGCAGCCGGCGACGTCGGTGGCCGATGCCGGGAGGCTGAGCGGAGCGCCGGTCTCGCCCACCCAGCGCACGGTAGCGGTCCAACCGAGCCGTACCGAGGGTTGAGGCGCGACTTGCCCGTGCCAACATGGCCGCCCGATGGACCTCCTGGCCGACCTCGACGCACGTGGCCTCGTCCACGAATCGACGGATCGCCGGGCGCTGGCCGAACGCCTGGCCGCCGGCCCGATCACGCTCTACTACGGCTGCGATCCCACCGCCGACAGCCTCCACCACGGCAACCTCATCGGCCTCGTGATGCTGCGGCGCTTCCAGGATGCCGGGCACCGCGCGGTCGCCCTCGCCGGTGGGGCGACGGGCATGATCGGCGACCCGAGCGGCCGCTCCGAGGAGCGCAACCTGCTCGATGACGTCACGCTGGACCACAACGTGGGCGCGATCAAGGCCCAGATCGGCCGCATCGTCGACGTCGGCGGCGAGCGCGGGCAGCTGGTCGACAACCGCGACTGGACGCAGCCGATCACGCTGCTGGAGTTCCTGCGCGACGTCGGCAAGCACGCCACCGTCAACCAGATGCTGGCCCGGGAGAGCGTCAGGGTGCGCCTGGAGTCGGAGCAGGGCATCTCCTACACCGAGTTCTCCTACATGCTGCTGCAGGCGAACGATTACCTGTGGCTGCACGACCACCTCGGCTGCGAGCTGCAGATCGGCGGCTCCGACCAGTTCGGGAACATCCTCTCCGGCGTCGACCTGATCCGGCGCACGCGGCGGGCTGCGGTCCACGGCTTGGCGTGGCCGCTGCTCACGGCGGCCGACGGTACCAAGCTGGGTAAGACGTCGGGCGCCCGGCTGTGGCTCGACCCGGCCAAGACGTCGCCATACCGGTTCCACCAGCACTGGGTTCAGCTCGACGACCGCCTGGTCGCCCAGCAGCTGCGCTTCTTCTCGCTCCGTCCGCTCGCCGAGATCGACGCCCTCCTCGCCGAGCACTCAGTCGCGCCGGAGCGCCGCATCCCGCAGCGGGCTCTCGCCGACGAGGTCACGGCGCTCGTCCACGGCCCGGAGGCGGCGCGGGCCGCGGCCGAGGCCGCCGACCTGCTCTTCGGTCGGGATCCGCTCCACGCGTCGGTGGCCGCGCTGGACGCGCTGGCGGGCGAGGTGCCGGCTTCGACCGCGTCCGCCGCCCAGCTGGCCGACGCCATCGAGCTGCTCGCCACCACGGGTGTTGCTTCCTCCAAGAGCGACGCCCGGCGCCAGCTCCAGCAAGGCGCCGTGCGGGCCAATGGGGTCGTCATCGCCAGCGCGGGGATGCTGGCCGAGGTGCCACTCCTGCACGACCGGTACCTGCTGCTGCGCAAGGGCAAGCGCACCTACCACCTGGTGGAGATTTCGCACGGCGAGGTTGACGCTCACCAGGGCCGTCGCTAGTCTTGATCTTCGCCCTCGGGACCGTTGCCGGCTCCGAGCAGGCACGGCACCAACGCCACGCTCAGCCGATGCGGCCGAGTGAGGTGCATGCCCGAGCGCAGAGCTTCGGCTCCTTGAAAACGGAAGAGAAGACGAACGCCAGTGCGGGCAGCGACCGCCCGGCCTCCGGGTCGCGCGAGACGCTGTCTGTCGATTCACGCGGCCGGTTCCCGCCGGTCGCGAACACGGACGACCCCGGTTCGCCGGGGAACGTTCATTGGCCGGGCCAATCACCCGGCCGGCAGGAGCACGGCACCACCAGAGCGTGATTCCGCTCGGTGCCGGAGCTCTCACAACAGATCGTTCCGTCGAGCCCCCACGAGTGGCCCGGCGGACCGGTTCTTGATGGAGAGTTTGATCCTGGCTCAGGACGAACGCTGGCGGCGTGCTTAACACATGCAAGTCGAACGGGGTCCATGCACTCGCAAGAGTGCGGAAGACCCAGTGGCGAACGGGTGCGTAACACGTGAGGAACTTGTCCCGGTCTCTGGAATAACAGGTGGAAACACCTGCTAATACTGGATACCGTCGGGCCACCGCATGGTGATCTGACGAAAGGGTTACCGGATCGGGAGAGCCTCGCGGCCTATCAGCTTGTTGGTGAGGTAACGGCTCACCAAGGCATCGACGGGTAGCTGGTCTGAGAGGATGATCAGCCACACTGGGACTGAGACAC
>JBIOUO010000208.1:0-7192 GCA_044867195.1 Ilumatobacteraceae bacterium | reverse complement strand
AAGGCGATCGCCCTGCTCGCCGAGCGCACGGGCGCGCGGGTCGCCGCCGTGGTCTACCTCGACGACGCCTATGGTCGCCCGTTCGAGCAGGCGACGGTCGACGCGCTGCGCGCGAGTGGCCTCACCGTGGAGGACCGGATCGGATTCGAGTCCGACGAAGACAGCCTGGTCGACGAGGCCGCGGCGGTGAACTCGCTCGATGCCGGGGTCATCGTCGTCCTCGCCGACGCGGAGCAGGGAACGCGGCTGCTCACCGCGCTCGCCGACACGCCGGTCACCCGACCGAGCGCGGCGGCGCCAGCGATCATCGTCAACGACGCCATGCGCCGCCCGTTGTCAGCCGGGCCGATCGCCGAGCTTCCGGCGGAGATGCGCGAGCGCATCATCGGCGTCTCACCGGCTGCCTCGACCGGCGCGCCGAACGAGCCGCCGGGCCCGTTCGCCACCAACGCCGCCGACTGCGTGAATCTGATCGCCCTCGCCGCCGCCCAGGCCGGGTCCGACGACCCGGCCGCCATCGCCGAGCAGATCCCCGCGGTGAGCGCGGTCGGGTTCACCTGCGAGACGTTCGCCGCGTGCATCGGCCGCGTCGAGGACGGAGGCAACATCGACTACGACGGTCCGAGCGGCAGCGTGCAGATCGGCGCCAACGGTGATCCAGCGCACTACCTGTTCGACCGTTGGACGTTCGACGAGCAGGGCGTCGACGTCGACCAGGGGATCGGCCCGCTGGCCGTGCCCTGAGATCCGGAGTACTCCGATCCATGTCGACGTCTGCGTGAGGCACGTCGATCGGTCAGCGACCCATCGAGTCGAGCACGTCGCCGACTGGGGCGAGGTAGCCGACGAAGAAGCGGCCGAACTCGCCGTAGAGCGCGGAGCCGCGGTCGAAGCGCAACGTGTAGACGACGTCCTTGACGACCTCGGGGGTGACGGCGAACAGCGTCACGCCCCACTCGAAGTCGTCGAGCCCGGTCGAGCCGGTGATCAGCTGCACCACCTTGCCGGCGAAGCGGCGGCCGCTCGCCCCATGCTCGCGCATCATCGCGTCGCGCTGCTCGTAGGGCGTGGCGTACCAGTTGGCGTGCGCCTCGCGGCGCTTGGTCATCGGGTAGAAGCAGAAGACGGGCTTGCCGGCTGGCGGCAGCGACGGGTAGAGGCGCTCGTTGAGCAGGTGCTCGGGCATGCCCTTGGCGTACTCGCTGACCTCGGTGATGCTGACGTAGCTGTCGACGATCTCCAGCCCGGCCGCCTGCAGAGCGCCTTGCATCGTCCGCAGCACCCGCCAGTCTCGGTGCAGCGCCATCACGGCGAGGTCGCATTTGTGGCCGAGGATCGCCGCCGTGACGATCTGGCCGTCGTCGGCCTCCACCGCTTTCAACGCCCGATCGACGGCCGCCCGGTCGACGCCAGGCCGGCTGCCATCGGCTGCCGGGGCCTTGCAGAACAGGTGCAGGACGGCGAGGCCGGTCTCGGTGCGCATCGCCGGTCAGGCTACGGCCGGGGCGGCGCGGGGTGCTCGGCGTAGCGGTTGAAGCTGCCGGCGCGGACGAAGCCGGCGAGGGCCAGCCCGGCCCGGCGCGCGGCGTGCACGGCCAGCGCGGTCGGCGCGCTGACGGCGATGACGACGCCGAATCCGGCCGCCCACGCCTTCTGCACCATCTCCACCGACGCTCGCCCGCTGACGAACAGGCCGTGGCCGGTGGCCGGCAGGGCGCCCTCGAGATGCAGCGCGCCGACCACCTTGTCGACCGCGTTGTGGCGTCCGACGTCCTCACGGGTGAGGATCACGCGGCCGTCGCGGTCGAACGCCGCGGCCGCGTGCACCGCACCCGTCGTGCCGAACAGGCCCTGGCCGCCGAGCACCTTGGCCGGCACGCCCGCCAGCACGTCGTCGGGGATCGGCTCGCTCGCCGGTAGCGGCGCCAGGCGGGCCAGCAGCTCGTCGATGTGCTCGCTGCCGCACCAGCCGCAGCTGCTCGACGTCGGCCCGAGGCGTGGCGCGGCGACCGGGGCGAGCCCGCCGGTCTCGACCGTCACGACGTTGAAGTTCGACGCCGCCGCCGGGCCGTCGGCGCAGTAGCGCACGCCGGTGACAGCGGCGCCATCGAGCAGCCCGTCGGTGACGCAGAACCCGACGGCGAGCTCGAAGTCGTTGCCCGGCGTGCGCATGGTCGTCGCCACCACCGCGCCGTCGAGCTGGATCGTCATCGGCTCCTCGACGATCAGCTCGTCGGGCCGGCGGGACCGACCCTCGGCGGTCACCCGGGTGACAATCATCCGCTCGGTACGCGCACGCGCCACGCGCTCACGCTAACGGTCGGCGTCACGCGTGGGATCGCTGCGGTCGCGTACAGTCCGCCCGATGGAGCCCTCCGCGGTCCCCCCGCGGCCCGATCCGGCCAGGCCCACTCGCGCCGTGCCGACGGCCGATCTGCCGCCGGTCACCACGGCCGGCCCTGGCGACCCGACGGTGGGTGCCGGCATCGCCGACACGCGCACCGTTGTGTCGAGCTACGCCCCGATCGTCGCCGCCGAGTTCGTCGGCACTGCGGTGCTGCTGATGGCCGGGCCGGGTACGGCGATCCTCGCCCCCGAGATCGGCCAGGTCGGGGTGGCCCTGGCGTTCGGATTCGCGCTCCTCGTCATGGCGTACGTGATCGGCCCGATCAGCGGTTGCCACATCAACCCAGCAGTCACGCTCGGCATGCTGCTGACGAAGAAGGTCACCGTGCGCCATGCGGTGTTCGCCTGGTCGGCGCAGGTCGTCGGGGCGATCTTCGGCGCCGTCGTGATCTTCGGCATCGCCAGCGGCCGTGAGGGTTGGGAGCGCGGTGGCTTCGCGTCCAACGGCTGGGACCGAGACGGCTTCAGCGGGCTCGGGTCGGCAATCGTCGTGGAGACCGTGTTCACCGCGCTGCTCGTGTTCGTCGTGCTGGCCACGACGGGGCGGCGCTTCGCTCCCGGCTTCGGCGGGCTCGCCGCCGGCATCACGCTGGCGCTGATCCATCTGGTGTCGATCCAGGTCGACAACACCGGCGTCAACCCGGTGCGCAGCCTGGCCACGGCGATCTTCGCCGACACGTCACCGAGCGCGTTGAGTCAGCTGTGGGTGTTCGTCATCTTCCCGTTGATCGGCGCCGTCGTCGGTGTCTTCGTGTGGCTGATGATCGACGAGGCGACGCTGGAGTCGACGATGCTCGACACCGACCTTCTGCGCCACACGCGCGACGTCCTCGACGACGCCGTCGACGACGTGCTCGATTAGCCGGTCATCTCGTTCACCGTGTCACCCGGACGGCGGGCCGGCGGCGTCACAGAGGCGTGACGAGCGCGATGGCCACTGCCGATGACGTCGAGACCTACCGCCGCCACGCGGGTGAGCTGATCCGCTACGCCACCGTGCTCGTCGGCCCTGCCGAGGCCGCAGACGTCGTCAGCGAGGCGGTGCTCGCCGCATTCGCGTCGGCCGGCTGGCACGAGGTCGCCAACCGGCGGGCGTACCTGTACCGCGCGGTGCTGCACCACAGCGCGTCCCATCACCGCAGCACGGCGCGGCGACGATCACGGGAGCAGCGGGCCGCGGCCCGAGCACCCACCTCGATCGACCCGCCACCCGACTCCGTCGATGCCCACCGCGCCCTCGCCGCGCTGAGCGAGCAGCAGCGCGCCGTCATCTACCTCACCTACTGGGCGGACATGACCCCGGCCCACATCTCGGAGCTGCTCGGGGTCGCCGAAGGCACCATCCGCAAGCAGCTCGCCCGCGCACGCGATCACCTCCGGAGGATCCTCGATGCCTGAACATCCCGATCAGGATCTGGACGACCGGATCCGCCAGCTCGTCACCCGCGCCGTGTCCGACGCGCCGGCTCCGCCGGACGTGGGCCCGAACGTCGTGCCGTTGACGTCCCACACCCCGTCGCACCGCCGCTGGTGGATCGGTGGCGGCGCCGCCGTGCTCGCCGCTGCCGCCGTCATCACTGCGCTCGTGCTCGTCGGCGACAACGACGAGCGGATCAGCACGCCCAGCGAGACGGTGCCGGCGACGGTCGCACCGACGGTGCCGGGGCGGGCACCCACGCCGGTGACACCGGCGCCCACCATCACCGCCGCCCCGACGACCGTGCAGCCGACGACGGCACCCGGTGCCGTCCCGACCGGCGACGGCACCACGATCGTCACCGCAGGGGCCGACGGCGTGCACGTGCTCACCGACGGCGTCGAGGTCCGTGCGCTGCCGACGCCGGCCTCGATCGGTCTGCTCACCCCCGGTGGCGCCGTCATCTTCCAGCCGGCGCCGGCGACGACGGACGCAGATCCTGGCGACCCGCAGATCTGGCGCGCCGACGGATCCGTGGAGGACCTGCTCGGTCCAGCCGGCGCCGACCGGTCGTACCGGCTCCACGACATCGCCAGCATCGAGGGCGTCCCGACCGTGCTCTATGGCGTGCGGACCGGTGGCCCCGCGCTGGAACCCGCCGAGCACACCGAGGTCGTCCACGCCCTCGCGCTGAATCCGGACGGGCACTGGACGACGACGCAGGTCGCCGACGTCAACACGTGGGAGGGGGGCTTCAGCCGGCTGTCGCTGAGCGACGGTGGCACAGTGGTCGGCACCGCCCACGACCTGGTGACGTCCTCGTTCTTCACGGCGACGGTGCCGGGCTCACCGGATGCAGCCACTGGTGACCACCTTTCGTTGCCCGGCGTCGAGCCGAGCTACTCGGAGTGCGACGCGGCGTGCCCGAGCGGGTTCACGATCTCGTCCGACGGCTCGCTCGTCGCCTGGATGGAGGGCAGCGAGCTCGTCGCGCTCGACGTGGCCGCCGGCACGACCTCGCGCGCCGATGTGGCGTCGCGGGCTGAGCAGCTGCTCGCCGCCCTCGACGTGAGCCCGGCCGACGATGGCGTCGACGCGGTCGTGTCATTCGCCGACACCGGCGATGGCGCTCCCCCGCCGCATCGGCTCGCGGTCGACGCCGAGGGGGCGGTCACGGACGCCACGCTGACGGGCGCGATCGCCACGCTGTGGTCGACGTCGGTGGCGACGTCCCCACCGACCGCGTCGACGACGATCCCGACCACGATCCCACCGGTCGACGCGACGTCGTTCGTCACGACGGGTCCGGTCGGTGTGGTCCGCCACGACGGCAGCGCCACGACGACGCTGACGTCGGAGCCCGTCGCGACGGCGCTGCAGACCGGAGACGGCACCGTCATCGTGCAGCGCCGTGCCGCCGACTTCAGTGGCGACGAGTCGACGTACGCGGCGACCACGCCGCAGGTGATCGGCGGCGACGGCTCACTCAGCCCGCTGTTCGGGACCGTCGACTGGGGCGGCGCGGTGACGCTCCACGACGTCGAGACCGTCGCCGGCAGCGAGCTGCTGCTCTACAGCGTCCAGGTCGGGATGGTCAACCCGGACGCCGCCGACGAGACGTTGTTCGTCGTCGACCTGGCGACCCAGGAGCGGACGCCGATCGGCCAGATCGGTGGCTGGGAATGGGGCACGGCCCGGCTGCACCTGGCGACGACCGGCCTGATCGTCGGACAGTCGTCGTCGGGCGCGTCGGTGTCGGTGCTCATCGAGGCGGTGCCGGGCTCACCGGCGGCCGCCGGCCTGCCGACCGCTGCGTCGCTGGGATTGCAGGACACCTATCCGGACTGCGACTGCCCGACCATGTTCACCGTGACGCCCGACGGCGCGGCGGTGGCATGGATCGACGCCGGGAGGATCTGGCGGGTGCCGGTCAGCGGCGGCACGCCGGCTGCGCTCGCCGCGGTGCCCAAGCAGCTCGCCGTGGACCTCGACGTCCGCGACGAGACGGCGCTTGTGTCCTTCTACGACTCCACGCTGGGCTCCGGCGACCCACCCCGGCCTGTGCTGGTGCCGCTGGACGGCTCGGCACCCCTCACGCTCGAGGGCGTCGCGGCGGCGTTCGCACCGGCCGGCTGACGCGCCGGAGCCGGGCCTGTCGTGGGCCCGGCTCCGTCGCGTTCTTCGCAGTCTCAGTCGCGCTGAGCGCGATCAGCCGCGTGTCAGAAGTCCATGTCGCCGCCGCCGGGCATGGCGGGGGTGGACTCCTTCTCCGGCTTGTCGGCGATGACCGCTTCGGTGGTGAGGAACAGGGCGGCGATCGACGCCGCGTTCTGCAGCGCCGAGCGGGTGACCTTGGCGGCGTCGATCACGCCGATCTTGACGAGGTCCTCGTAGTCGCCGGTCTGGGCGTTGAGGCCCTCGGCGCCGGAGAGGCCGCGCACCCGCTCGACGACGACCCCGCCTTCGAGGCCGGCGTTCTCGGCGATCTGCTTCAGCGGCGCCTCGAGCGACCGGGCCACGAGCCGGGCGCCGGTCGCCTCGTCGCCCTGCAGCCCGTCGGCGGCCTTGCTGACCGCCTTCTGGGCCCGCAGCAGCGACACGCCGCCACCGGGCACGACGCCTTCCTCGATGGCGGCCTTGGTCGTCGACACCGCGTCCTCGATGCGGTGCTTCTTCTCCTTCAGCTCGACCTCGGTGGCGGCACCGACCTTGAGCACGGCCACGCCGCCGGACAGCTTGGCCAGCCGCTCCTGCAGCTTTTCGCGGTCATAGTCGGAGTCGGTGTTCTCGATCTCCGCCTTGATCTGGTTGATCCGGCCCTTGATGTCCTCCTCCGAGCCGCCGCCCTCGACGATGGTCGTCTCGTCCTTGGTGACGATCACCCGCTTGGCAGTGCCGAGCAGGTCGAGCGTGACGTTCTCCAGCTTCAGGCCGACCTCCTCGGATATCACCTGCCCGCCGGCGAGGATCGCCATGTCCTGGAGCATCGCCTTGCGCCGCTCGCCGAAGCCGGGCGCCTTGACGGCCACCGACTTGAACGTGCCGCGAATCTTGTTCACGACGAGCGTGGCCAGCGCCTCGCCCTCCACGTCCTCGGCGATGATGACGAGCGGGCGCCCGCCCTGCATCACCTTCTCGAGCACCGGTACGAGGTCACGGACCGAGGAGATCTTGGAGCTGACGAGCAGGATGTAGGGCTCGTCGAGGCTGGCCTCCATCCGCTCGGGATCGGTCACGAAGTAGGGCGAGATGTAGCCCTTGTCGAAGCGCATGCCCTCGACGAGGTCCATCTCCATGCCGAACGTCTGGCTCTCCTCGACGGTGATCACGCCGTCCTTGCCGACCTTGTCGATGGCCTCGGAGATCATC
>JBIOUO010000207.1:0-17368 GCA_044867195.1 Ilumatobacteraceae bacterium | reverse complement strand
GTCCCCACTCGGCAACGTGTACCCGCCACCACGCCGGTCGAGTCGGGTTCTTCGCTTGCAGGCACCAACCGCTCACGACGTCGGTAGGTGACACCGTTGCCGCACCCTCATCGCGATGCTCGCAAAGTCCCGCCCCGGCCGGGAGCTAGTCAGAGCATGCGCGGATAGGCACTTGACCCGGCGGGGGGGTTCGGGGGGCAGAGGCTCCTGCCGGAGCCCCCCGATCGCCGATCGATCCAGCTTGGCTGGTCGATCGGCAGCAACTCTTCAGTGCCGGCCGGAGGCCGGCTCGGTGCACTCAGCGGAAAGGCTTCGCCTTTCCGCTGAAGCTCTAAGCAGAGTCGCGACGGACCACGCACTTCACCAAGATAGGTGGGCCACTGGTGTCCTAGCCTTCGCGGATGGCCGCGGCACGTCCCTCCTCTCCCGCGGTGGCCCCGCGCGACGACGTCATCGCCGACGCGTCACTGCGCGGCCGCGAGCTGTGCCGGGCGCTGTCGCGGGCGACCGACAGCGTGCTCCTGTCGCTCTGGGACGAGGCGGCCGACAGCATCACGCCGCGACGGCGCCGGGCCTCGGCCGCCCTCGTCGCCGTGGGCGGGTACGGTCGTGGCGAGCTGGCGCCGCAGAGCGACGTCGACGTGCTTCTCGTCCACGACGGCAAGCTCACCGGCATCACCGAGGCGGCGACTGCGCTGTGGTACCCGCTGTGGGATGGGGGACTCAAGCTCGGCCACGCCGTGCGGTCGTTCGGCGAGCAGCTCGCGCTCGTCCTCGACGACCTCGACACGGCGACGTCGATGCTCAGCCTGCGCTACCTGGCGGGTGACGAGGAGCTCGCCGCCCGGCTGGCGACGGAGACGCTGATCAGCTGGCGGCGCCGGGCCAGGCGCTGGCTCGACGCCCTGCGCTCGAAGGTGATCGAGCGGCGCGCCCAGGCAGGTGACGTCGCCTACCTCCTCGAGCCCGACCTCAAGGCCGGGCACGGCGGGTTGCGCGACGTGCAGACGCTGTGGTGGGCCGCCGACGCGGACCTCGTTGTCCCCGCCGACGACATGGCCGTGCTCGACGCCAACTACGGGACGCTGGTCGATGCCCGCGTCGCGCTCCACCGCGAGGCTGGCCGGCCCGGCGATGTGTTGCGGCTCGAGGATCAGGACGCCGTCGCCGCCCGCCTCGGGCTCCCGGCGGAGGAGTTGATGGCCGGCATCGCCGCCGCCGCGCGCAGCGTCGCCTGGATCGCCGAAGGCGCCTGGCGTCACCTCTCCCGTCACCAGCTCGGGCACGAGGAACGGGTCGGCGACGGGTTGGTCGTCGTCGACCGCGAGGTCGAGCTCGCCCACGGTGCTGACATCGCCGCTGACCCGGTGATCGTGCTGCGCGCGGCGCGGGTCGCCGCTCAGCGCGACATCCGCCTGGCCCGCTCCACACTCGATCGCTTCGCCGCGGACGTGGACCCGGACGTCTGGCGCGAGCGCTGGCCCGACGGCGCGCTGACCGAGCTCGTCACACTGCTGTTGCAGGCCCACCGGGCGATCGACGTCTTCGAGGCGCTCGATCAGCGCGGCATCCTCGTCCGGCTGCTGCCCGAGTGGCAGGCGGTGCGCAGCCGCCCCCAGCGCAACGCCTACCACCGCTTCACCGTCGACCGGCACCTCTGGGAGACGGCCGCCAACTCGGTCGGCCTGTCCGGGACCGTCAGCCGGCCCGACCTACTCGTGCTCGGCGCCCTGCTCCATGATCTCGGCAAGGGCTACCCGGGCGACCACATCAGCGCCGGGGTCAGGCTGGCGCGGGAGCTCGGCCCGCGCCTCGGCCTCCCGGCGCCGGACGTCGCGACGCTCGTCGCGCTCGTCGAGCACCACCTGCTGCTGCCGGACGTGGCCGTCCGGCGCGACCTGACGGATCCGGCGACGATCCGCAAGGTGGCCGAGACCGTCGCGGATGTCCAGACGCTGGAACTGCTCGCCGCGCTCACCGAGGCGGACTCGCTGGCGACGGGTCCGTCGGCGTGGGGATCGTGGAAGGCGCAGCTTGTCGCCGACCTCGTCGACCGCACCCGGCTCGCTCTCGACGGCAGGGAGCCCGGCGAAGCCGCCAGGCGTGCATTCCCCGACCAGGCGACGCTGTCGATCATGGCCAGGGGACGCTTCGACGTGCGGACCCAGGTCGACGACGAGGCCGCCGCGCCGGGCAGCCCGCACGGCACGGAGAAGATCACGGTCGTCTGCGACGACGTTCCGGGCGCGTTCGCCCGCATCGCCGGCGTGCTGTCGCTGCGCGGGCTCGACGTGCTGACGGCGTGGGCTTACTCCAACGAGCTCGGCGGCCCGCCGATGGCGGCGTCGCAGTTCCGTGTCGTGCCGCCGCGGGGCGGCGTGGCGTGGGAGCCGGTGATCGAGGACCTCCGCCACGCCCTCGACGGGCAGCTGGCGATCGAGGCCCGCCTCGCCGAGCGGGCTCGTACGTACAGCCGTCGCAAGCCGATCCAGGCCGCGCCGCCAGCACCGCCGTCGGTCGCGTTCCACGACGGCGAGTCGCACACCTCGACCGTGATCGAGGTGCGTGCGCCGAACCGCATCGGCGTCCTGCACCGCATCACCAAGGCGCTGGCCGAGGTCGGCCTCGACATCCGCCACGCCACTGTGCAGACGCTGGGCGAGGACGTCGTCGACACGTTCTACGTCCAGGGCCGCAACGGTCGGCGCATCGAGGACGTGTTCCACCGCTCGGAGATCGAGCGGGCGGTGTTGCACGCCGTGTCCTGAAAGCGCCCCAGCTAGGTTGGCCGCCGTGGACGAGCAGGCGCCGCCGGTCCCCTCAGGTCCCGAGGGCTTCACGCGCGACCTCGTCCGGTGGAGCGAGACGCTGGCGGCGATCGCCCGCACCGGTCTCGGGTTCACGGACAACCTCTACGAGCGGGAGCGGTTCGAGGAGGTGCTTCACGTCGCCGCGGATATGAAGGTCGCCGTCAACCAGGTGCTCGGGACGACGCTGGCGCCCGAGGAGGCTGCCGAGGTCGAGCGCGAGCAGGACCACTTCGTGCAGGAGTGGCTGGAGTCCGTCGGCGTCGGCGTGCCCGGGTACGTCACGCCGAAGGTGGCGATCGGCGCCGTGGTCGGCAACGACGCCGCCGAGCTGCTGCTGGTGCAGCGGGCGGACTCCAAGTTCTGGCTGTACCCCACGGGCTGGGCCGACGTCGGATACTCGCCGGCCGAGGTGGCGGTCAAGGAGGTGCTCGAGGAGACGGGCATCCAATGCGAGGTGCGGCGGGTGCTGGCGGTCATCGACGGGCAGCGGATGGGTTTCTCCCGGTTCGGCATGTACATGCTGGTGTTCCACTGCCACGCGGTGGGCGGTGAGTTGCGTTGCCACCCGCTGGAGTGCTCGGACGTCGGCTGGTTCGGCCGCGACCAGCTGCCGGAGCGGACCGCCGGGGCGCAGTGGTGGAAGGACATGGCGTTCGCCGCCATCGACGGCGACGACTACCCGACCGTGTTCGATGACGTGAGGTCCCCCATCTGGCGCTCCGGGTAGCCGCCCCGGCCCGGTCATCCCGGAAGTGTGAGCGCAGCGTGCGGTTGTCCGCCCGATTCGCTCACAGATCGGCGGTCGCCGGCCCGGCGTTCAGTCGTTCGGGCCTTGGTCGCGGAGGTAGCGCTCGACCTCGGCGACGAACTCGTCGGGGTCGACGGCGTCGGCGTCGAGCGCGGGCGGTGCCTCGAGGTCCCCGGTCGCGTCCTCGGCCTCGTCGTCGACGAGCGACTCGAGGCGCCCGACGTACTCGACGAGATCCTCGTCGTCGGCGATCAAGGCGGCGACCCGGGCGTCGTACTCCGCGGCCCCGCTGGCGAACACGTCGACGGGCGCCGGGCTGCCGATCAGCCGGCACGCCCGCTCGACGAGCGCCAGCGCCGCTTTCGGCGACGGGATCTGCGCCGCGTACTGCGGCACGGCGGCCCACAGCGACGCGGTCGGGATGCCGGCGTTCGACATCGCGTCGTGCAGCACGCCGACGATCCCAGTCGGCCCTTCGTAGCGCGAGCGCTGGAGCTCGTGGCGATCGATCAACTCGGGGTCGCTCGCCGTGCCGATGATCTGCACCGGGCGGCTGTGCGGTACGTCGGCGAGCAGCGCACCCAGGCTGACGGCCATCCGGGCGCGTGCCTCCTCGGCCACTCGAACGAGCTGGCGGCAGAACAGCTTCCAGCGCAGCGATGGCTCCGGTCCGAGCACGAGCAGCACGTCGCCGCCGGGCACCGACGCCGCCCACACCCCGACGGTCGGCCACACGATCGTCCGCCGGCCGTTGCTGATCCGCACGTGCGGCCGGATCGTCGCGAAGTCGGTGAACGGCTCGGGATCGATCTCGGCGATCGCCGTCGCGTTCCAGCGCTCGACCATCGCCCGCACGGCGGCGGACGCGGCATCGCCGGCGTCGTTCCAGCCGGTGAAGGCGAACACGACCGCGGGATTGCGGACAGCCGGCTCGGCGAGCCGGCGCACGTGCTCCATCGCGCCGAGGCTAGTGGTGCCCACCGAGGGCGCGGCGTCCTAGCCGTGGCCTCCCGGCGATGTCAGACGCCGCGCAATCTGGGTGGGCAGCGTGCCAATCGCCGTTCTGGGTGGGCAGCGTGACAGGTGTTGTCACGGAGCCCGCCCAGATCGCGGGCCGGATCAGGGCGCCGCGTTCGCCAGATCGTGCGGGCCGCTCGCCGGGTAGCCGCGGGCAGCACGGATTGCCTCGCACCACGGGGCGAGGATGTCGAACAGCTCCTCGGCGTCGTCGCCGAGCGCGTCGAGCGCCGGTTCCACCTGGCGGTCGGTCTCGACCTCGATCGCCTCGCGCAGATCGCGCCCAGCGTCCGTGAACGCGCCGTCGGCGATCAGCCCGCGCGCCGTCAGCCGGTCGGTCGCCGCGTCGAACTGCTCGCTGGTCCACGCCCGCGTACGGCTGTAGGTCCGCAGCGGCAGCCCCCAATACAGCTCGGTCAGCAAGCCGATCTCGGTGGCGTCGAGGCCGGCCGACACCCACGCTGCGATGTGGCTGTCACCGCGGTACTCGCGCAGCATGTCGCCGCGCCGCCAGACTTGGCCGAGCGCGGTGTCGGGCATGTCGAGCGACGACACGCCGGCGAACAGCGCCCGCCCCTCCGGCCGGAGGGGTTCGACGGCGCGGGCCAGCAGCTCGCTCGCCCGCTCGGCACCGTCCGGCTCGTCGCCGAGGATGCGGCTCAGCTGGGCCAGCGCGCCGGCCGTGCGCGCCGCGCAGATCGTCGCCGCGTCGGTCTTCGTCCAGCCGAGCGCGACGCTCGGGATGACGACCTCCGGGTTGAACACGCCGAACGCCGCCGCCACCACCTGGCCGGGAACTTGGCCGAGGACGCTGCCGCGGCTCGTGAAGTACGCCGGCCCGTCGGGCGCCGGCACTCCGTTGAACTCGCCGGGACTCGGTCCGAAACCGAGGCCGACGTACTCCTCGTGGCCCTCGGGGGAGAAGTAGACCTGGCCGACCACCGGCTCGAGCACCGAGCCGAGCCGTCGTGCCACTTTCGATGCTGGGGTCACCCGGCGCACCATACGGCGGCAGGGCGGACAGGTACGATCCGGGACCCGTGGCCGACATCGAGATCGCCCAGTCGGTCGACGACGAGCTGGTCGAGGCGTTCGCCCGGCTGATCCCCCAGCTGTCGTCGTCCTCGCCGCCGCCGGGGCCGCGCGAGCTGCGGGCGATCGTCGACGCGCCGGAGTCCGAGCTGTTCCTGGCTCGCATCGACGGGCGGATCGTGGGCACGCTGACGCTGGCGATGTACCAGATCCCGACCGGGTACAAGGCGTGGATCGACGACGTCGTCGTGGATCGCGACACCCGAGGCCACGGGATCGGCGAGGCGCTCAGCCTCGCCGCCGTCGAGGAGGCCCGCCGCCGCGGCGCCAAGGAGGTCGACCTCACCAGCCGCCCCAAGCGCGACGCGGCCAACCGCCTGTACCAGCGCATCGGGTTCGTCCAGCGCGACACCAACGTCTACCGCTACAAGCTGTAACCCCATCCGAGTATCTGGGGCCATCCGAGTAGGCGGCGAGGGTCTAGTCCGCACGCACTACTCCAATCACACCAGATACTCGTCCAACCACACCAGATACTCGCTTGGCAGTACGGGCTGCCGCTGCCACGTGTGTAATGTGTGTGTATGGCTCGTCGAAACATCAGCCTCCCCGACGAGCTCGACGAGCAGGCGCGGCGGGCGCGACTGAACGTCTCGGCGCTCGCGCAGCGGGCCGTGGCGCTCGAGCTCGACCGCCAGTCGAGGATGGCGCAGCTCGACGCCTGGCTCGATGGGCTCGATGCCACGCACGGCCCACCGTCGGCGAGAGCCGTGGCTGCGGCCAGGGAGTGGCTGGCGTCTTTCCGCCCCGTCGAGCCACGCAACGTCGAGCCACGCGCCGTTCCCCGTCGGCCGGCTCGGGCGAAGACGGCGCGCAAGGTGCAGAGGGCGGCAGGCTGATCGTCGTTCTCGACACCGGCGGACTCGAAGGCCTGTCTCCCCTCGACCAATACCGGCGGGCGCGCCTCCGCGTGCTGCGGGAGCACGCCTCCGACCTGGTCGTGCCGGCTGCCGTGCTGGCTGAGGGCGTCCTCACCGGGCATGTGGGCCACGACTATCACGTTCGCCGGCTGTTGAGCCTCGTGCTCATCGCCGACGTGCACGAGAGCATCGGCTATGCGGCCGGCGCGCTGCGGCAGGACGCGATCCGCGCCGGCATCGATCCCCCGCCTTCCGCCGTTGACGCGATCGTTGCTGCCGAGGCCGACGACCTTGCCGCCGCCGACGACGTCCAGATCGTCACGACCGACGGCGACGGCATGGAGTTGCTGGCCTCGCTGGCGGCGCACGCGGGACGGCTGACGGTTCTCGTGGTCTGAGATAGTCCCTGTCCGAGTATCTACGGTCATCCGAGTAGGCGCTGCGGGTCGAGCCCCCGCGTCGTACTCCGATGACGTCAGATACTCGGATGGCTTCTACGGGCGGATGTCCTCGGCGGCTTGGCGGACCTGCCAGTCTCGGTCGCCGGACGCCCGGTCGAGCGCCGCGGCGACGTCGGCCGCCCGGGGGTGGTCGGGCCCGACGAACGAGGCGAGGGCAAGCACGGCGCGGCGGCGGATCGCCGGTCGGTCGATGGTGGCGGCGAGGATCGCGTCCATCCCGCGGTCGTCGCCGAGCGCCCCGAGCGCGGCGACGGCGGCCTCCCGGACAAGTGCGTCGGCACCCGCGCCGGTCCCGCGGGCGAGGGCGACCAGGGCGGCGAACGTGGCGTCGGCGACGTGCTCCTGCTCGCCGCACGCCCACGCCGCGGCCTCGACAACGAAGCGCTCACGATCCCCGAGCAGCGGACCGAGCTCGAGGCCCGGACGCCGGGCCGCGAGCTCGGCCGCCCTACGGCGGACCGCCGGCGCCGGGTCGTCGAACGCTGCCCGCAACCGGCTGTCGTCAAGCATGTCGAGACGGGCCAGCGCGCCCAGCGCGGTGGCGCGCACCGCTGGATCGTCTGAGACCAGCCCCCGCTCGGCGGTCGCGCGGTCGCCCAGGTGCCCGGCGACGGCAACGGCGCGCCGCTCGCTCACTGGCGACTGGCTCACCCGCCCTGCGGGCTCGCTCACTGTCTCAGCAGGTCGCTCAGCGTCGTCACGATCCACGCCAGGCTGAACGCGATGGCGGTCGCCAGCACGGCGCCGATGACGACGGCGAGACCGCCACTGGCGACGATCGCCCAGATCCGGCGCAGCGGCCCCGCGGCGTGGTAGGGCGGGGCGACGCCCTCGGCGATGGCGTGGGGCACCCGGCGGGGCGGGGCGGCCGGGCTGCGTGCCGCTCGCGGCTGCGCTCTGGCAGTCTTACGCCACCCGGCCAGCAAGAGAGCCGCCAACGCCAAACCGGCCATCCAGGCCATCCGAACGGTGAGATCGTTGATCGACACGCAGGGCGAAACGTTAACGCCAGCTCATCCGCCCGAGACGGGCACGGTGCGCCTGCCGTCACATGTGCACCGGGTGTGGGCCGTGCCGATCACGGTGCTCGGCCTGCTCATCCTCGTCGCGGTCGCGCTGGCCGCGGTCCTCCCGGCGAGCCTCGTGGCCGACAAGCCCGTTCGCGATCCGACCGACCCCGAGCTCACCGTGACCGAGGCCGCGCCGTTCGCCCGCACCCCGCGATCGGCGACACCGGTCGATGACCGCGTGTCGTTCCGCCAGCTCGCCGGGAAGGCCGAGGTCGACCAGGACCGCCGTGGCGACATCTACTTCGTCACGGTCGCCGAGCCGAAGCAGTCGCTGCTGTCGTGGTTCGTCGCCGGAGGCTCGAGCTGCGGGCCGCCGGGCGGCTGCCAGAGTGAGCCGGAGATCGACTTCCTGACCCACGACGAGAAGTACGGCACCCAGACCCCCGACCAGCGCCGCGGGATCGCGCTGCAGATGATGCGCACGTCCTCCCAGGTCGCCCAGTACGTCGCGCTGCGGGCGCTCGGCTACGACGACGCCCGGATCGAGCCCGGCGCGGTCGTCGTCGCCGAGCTGGTGTGCCTAGAGGCGGGACCGAGCGGCTGCACCCGTTACGCGCCGGCCGACGAAGTGCTCGACCCCGGCGACACCCTGCTGACGGCCGACGGCGTCCCGCTCGGCACCGTCGACGACCTCATCGCCCAGCTCAAGGGCAAGCGTCCGGGCGACACGCTGCAGCTCGAGATCGACCGCCCCGGACAGGGCAACCGAACCGTCGACGTCGAGCTGATCGCCTCGCCCGACGACCCGGAGCGAACGATCGTCGGCTTCATCCCGTTCGACACGGCGACCGTGCATCTACCGTTCGAGATCGACATCGACACCGGCCGCATCGGCGGGCCGTCGGCCGGGCTGGCGTTCACGCTGACGCTGATCGACGAGCTGTCACCCGGCGATCTGACCGGCGGGCTCGACGTCGCGGTCACCGGCACGATCGAGCTCGACGGCCGCGTCGGCGCGATCGGTGGCCTGCCCCAGAAGGTCTCGGCGGTGCGCCAGATGGGCGTCCACCACTTCCTGGTCCCCGCTTCGCAGAGTGACACCGATCTCGCCCGCGCCCGTGAGATCGGTGGTGACGAGGTGGAGATCATCCCGGTCGCCACGCTCGACGAGGCACTCGCCGCGCTGCGGCGGCTGGGCGGCGATCCAGTCGTACCGCACGGCGGATGATTGCCGCCAACCCGCCGGGGTCCCACGCATACGCTCTCGCCGTGGCCATCTCATTCTCGCGCCCCGATCCGTCGTCGCCGGCCAGCGTGGCCGACGCCGCGTTCGGCACGTCGCGACGCGGCTTCGACCAGCAGGAGGTGCGCGACTTCCTGCGCATGGTCGCCGCCGAGCTGGCCCGGCTGCAGGAGCGCGTGCGATTCCTCGAGCGCGAGCTGCGCACCGCTCAGGCCCACGCGCTTCCCGTCAGCGGAGCGGCGCTCGACGACGAGACCGCCACGCGACTGCTCGGCGAGGAGGCTGCGCGCATCCTCCAGGCGGCGCGCGAGGGCGGGGCGTCGATCCGGGCCCGCGCCGAGGACGCCGCCGCGCAGCTGCTCCGCGACGCCGCGGACGAGGCCCGGCGGCTCCGCGAGGAATCCGAGCTCGATGCCAGCCGCCGGCGCAGCGATGCCTCGGCCGACGCCGAGGCGGAGCTGGCGATGGCCAAGCAGCAGGGCCGCGAGATGGTCGACGAGGCACGGGCGTATCGGGAGCGGGTGCTCGGCGAGCTGGCCCGGCGCCGCGACCTCGCCCGCCAGCAGATCGAGCAGCTGATCCATGGCCGCGATCGCCTGCTGCAGGCGTTCGAGCGCGCTCGTCTCGTGGCCGTCGACGTTGTGGCCGAGCTGTCGCCGCTCAGCGAGCCCGAGGAGTACGTCGATCTCACGCCAACCACTGGGCCGGTGCCGATCATGGTGCCGGCCGCCAATCTGGGCGACCGATCCTCCGTCGACGACATCGTCGTGCGCATGCCACCCCGCGTCGAGCCGACCGAGGAATCCGACGACGAGCTCGACCACGAGCTTCACGACGAGCTCGACGAGGCCGACCTCGACGAGGCCGACGTCGACGAGGCCGACGTCGACGAGGCCGACGAGGTCGACTTCACTGGCGGAACCGAGCAGCCGGACGCCGACGCCGCGGACGGACACGTCGACCGGGCCGAGGAGGTCGACGGTCGAGACGCCACGGCGAACGACGTCGACGCGCTGTTCGCCCGCCTTCGGGCCGCCGCTCCGCCTTCGAACGCAGCGCCCGAGCCGACACTCGCCGCCGGCGAGGACTCGGCGGCCGAGCCGTCGGAGCTGTCCGAGACGCCGTTCCAGGTCCGTGACGCCGCCCTTGTCCCGCTCATCGTCGCCGCCGCGCGCAGGCTGAAGCGTGTTCTCGCCGACGAGCAGAACGAGGTACTCGACGCGCTCCGGCGCAGTGAGCCGGTGCGCCACCTCGATGCCCTGCTGCCGTGGGAAGCCGAGCAGGCGACCCGCTACACCGATGCCGTCACCGCCGAGCTGATCGCCGCCGCCGAAGCCGGCGCCGTCGCCGCCGGGACGGGCAGCGACATCGACATTGGACCGGACGGCCCGCTCGCCGCGCCCCGCGGGCTGCTCGCCGGCGAGCTCGTGGCTGCGCTTCGCGAGCGCCTCGAGCGCGCCGTCGCCGAGGGCGAGGGCGACAACGACGCGGTCGCCAGGCGGGCGCGGGGTGTCTACCGGGAGTGGAAGACGCAGCGCATCGACGAGCAACTGGACGACGTCTTCCGGGTCGCCTTCTGCCAGGGCACGCTGGCGGCCATCGCTGCGGGCGGCACGGTCACGTGGGTGGTCGATCCTGCCGGGCCGCCCTCACCGGATTGCGAGGACAATGCGTTGGCCGGCGCGGTGGTCGCCGGCGAGGCGTTCCCGTCGGGCCACGTCTCGCCGCCGATGCACCCCGGCTGCCGCTGCCTGCTGGTGCCCGCGGGATAGCCGGTCCCACGATCTGGGCGGGATCTGTCTCGGTTTCCGAGACGATCCCCGCCCAGATCACCGATTGAGACGATTCCCGCCCAGATTGGGGGGCAGTGGCGGACCACGGCCGCGGCCTCCCGATCACCATGCGCCGGTAGCTTTCCGCGCGTGCGGCGCATCTCCGACCTTCCCCGTCGCGGGGGCAGGAGGGTCTCGGGCCGCATCGTGCTCATCGTCATCGGCGCCCTGTTCCTGTTCGTCGTGGTGTTCGGGCGGGCGATGGCGCGCTTCTACATCGACTACCTGTGGCACGCCGGGCTCGGCCGCAGTGACGTCTTCTGGGGCGTCATCCGGGCCAAGGTCACGTTGTTCGGGATGTTCTTCACGGCCTTCGCCGTGCTCGCCGGCGTCAACCTGCTGATCGCCGATCGGCTCTCGCCGTCACGATTCCCGGCCAACGTGCATCCATACGTCGAGCGCTTCCACGAGCTGTTCGGCCACCGCCTCCGCCTGCTGCGCTATGCCGGCGCCGGTCTGCTGGCCCTGCTGGTGGCCCTGCCGACGATGTCGCAGTGGCAGCAGTGGCTGCTGTTCCGCAACAGCCAGTCGTTCGGGCTGGCCGATCCGCAGTTCAACGCCGACGCCGGCTTCTACGTGTTCGAGCTGCCGTTCCTCGGCTTCGTGCTCGATTGGCTGTTCATCGCCATGGTGCTCGTCCTGCTGTTGACGGTGCTCACCCACGTGCTGAACGGCGGCGTCGTGTTCGCCTCGCCGGTGCCGTCGGTGCGCCCGGCGACGAAGGGTCACATCGCCGCACTGCTCGCCGTCCTCGCCGCGCTCAAGGCCGCCGACTACTGGGTGACGCGCTACGAGACGACCAACGAGCGTCGGGGGTTCGTCCAGGGTGCCACCTATGCGGTTGTCCACGCCCAGCTTCCGGCGCTGATGCTGCTGATGCTGATCGCCCTGCTGACCGCCGGCCTCTACCTCGCCACGATCAGGCGGGCGTCGTGGCGGCTGCCGCTGATCGCGTCGGGACTGTGGCTCGTGCTGCTCGTCGCCGGCGGCTACGTCTACCCGGCGCTCGTCCAATCGCTCGTCGTCAACCCCAACCAGCAGTCCCGCGAGCTGCCGTACATCGAGCGCAATGTCGAGGCGACGCGTGAGGCGATGGGCATCAATGTCGACGACGTGCAGCGCCGTGAGGTGTCGTTCGGCGCGCTCAACGCCGACGCCGTCGAGGCCGACTTGCGGCCGCTGCAGAACGTTCGCCTGCTCAACCCCACGGAGATGCTGAACCGCTTCCGGATCGACCAGGGCGTCGAAGCCGGGCTGTCGATCGACGATCTCGACGTCGATCGCTACGAGCTCGACGGGCGGCGCCAGCAGGTGCTGATCGCGGCCCGCGAGCTCGACCTCGACGGCAGCCCGAACCAGAGCTGGCAGGGCCGCCACCTGATCAACACCCGCGGCTGCGGGCTCGTGATGGCGCCGGTCGGGCGGGTGCTCGAGAGCGACCGCCCGGAGTACCAGCGCGTCGAGCTGACGCGACCCGAGCTGTACTTCAGCCCGACGCTGAGCGGCTACGCCGTCGCCCGCACCTCGCAGAGCGAGCGGGCGTGCGCAGGCGGCGAGACGGTCGACTACGTCGGCACCAAGGGCGTGCAGATGTCGTCGTTCGTGCGGCGGGCGGCGTTCGCCCTAGCGTTCCTCGACTACAACGTGCTCGGCTCCGGAGCGATCGAGTCCGACTCTCAGATGCTGTGGGTGCGCAACGTCCGCGACCGGCTCGTCAAGCTGGCGCCGTTCCTGTCCTATGACGGTGACCCGTACCCGGTGGTGGTCGACGGGCGAGTGAAGTGGGTCGTCGACGCCTACACGAGCAGCAGCCGCTACCCGTACGCCCAGCGCATCGGCAACGAGGTCCAGCTGACCCCGAAGAGCGACCTCGACCGCAACTCCAACTACGTGCGCAACAGCGTCAAGGCCGTCGTCGACGCGTACGACGGCTCCGTGACGTACTACATCAACGACGAGGAGGACCCGATCGTCAAGGCGTGGGCGAGCGCGTTCGGCGATCTGTTCACGCCGCGCAGCGAGATGCCCACCGAGCTGCGCGATCACCTGCGCTACCCGGAGGACCTGTTCCGTGTCCAGACCGACGTCTACTCGAAGTACCAACTCGACTCGGCGAACTTCTTCGAGCGCAAGGGAGCGTGGTCGGTCGCCCAGGCACCCAGCGTCGATCCCCGTGAATCGTCCACGTCGAACGCCGCGGCCACGACGTCGCAGAGCGACGAGCAGGCGCCGACCGAGCTGGCGCCGGAGTCCAAAACCAGCCGCTTCACGCCCTACTACACGCTGTTCGCCGATCCGACGGGCGAACGCGAGGACTTCGTGCTGCTGCGCCCGTTCGTGCCGTTCTCCAACGCCGACCAGCGCACCGAGCTGCAGGCATACATGACCGCGTCGAGCGATCCCGAGACGTACGGGCAGCTCACGGCATATGTCGTCAACCCGCTTGTCGACGGGCCGCTCACGGTGTCGAACCTGATCGACTCGGAACCGTCGATCACCCAGCAGATCACGCTGCAGACTGGTGGTGGCAACCGGGTGCGGTTCGGGGACCTGCAGATCGTCCCGATCAGCGGCGGGCTGGTGTGGGTGCGGCCGTTCTACGCCTCCGTCGACCAGAGTGGCGACGGGACGCCGACCGCGATCTCCGACTACCGGTTCGTCATCGTGTCGTACAATAACCGGGCGTTCATCGGCGAGTCGCTCGGCGAGGCGCTGGGCAAGCTGTTCCCCGGGTTCGAGGCCGATCTCGGGGATCGTGTCGGCAGCGACAGCGGTGGCGGTGAGACGCAGACGCAGTCGTCGAGCGACGGGACGCCCGCCGAGTTGCTCGCCGACGCCGCCCAGCTGCTCGACGAGGCCAACCAGGCGCTGGAGGCCCAGGACCTGGCTGGGTACCAGGCGAAGATCAACGAGGCGAAGACGCTCGTCGATCAGGCGCTGGCGGCGCTGAATGCCGAGGGCGGCTGACGCCGGCCGAAGCGGGTCGCCAGCCCGACATCGCCGGCGGGCGGCCTCACCGTTGCCGCTGCAGCGCCTGGGCGAGGCGGGCGAGGTCCTCGCGGAACGCGATCTGGTAGCGCGCCTGCTCGTTCGCCAGCTTGACCTGACCGTCGCGCACCGCGGCAAGCGCCTCCACCTCGACGCCGTTCGGCGCGGGGCGGACGTTGAGCGCGTCGATGTCGTGACCGAGCTCGGTCAACTGGTTGACCAGCTCGGTCGAGACCGACGTGACGCGATGGTCGAGTGCACTCAGCTGCTCCCGCATCACCGTCGACGTCGCGTCGTGGCGCTCGAGTTCCTCGCGCAGCGCGGCGAGGTCGGTCTTCATCCGGTCGACAGCGGCCGGATCGAGCGAGGTCGGGCGACGAAACAAACCCATCACCGCGCACCGTACTGGCCGGCCGGCGCGCGATCGCGGCATCTCCATGTGGGTGGGTGGCCGGCGTCGGTCAGCCAATAGCGTGCCCGGCCATGACGGCGGCGACCATCGCGAACAGCATGCAGCTCGAGTACGACATTCACGGCGAGGGCGAGCCGCTGCTGCTCGTGATGGGCCTCGGTGGCCAGCTCATCGCCTGGCCACTCGAGTTCGTGGCCGAGCTGGCGGCCGCCGGCTTCCGCGTGATCCGCTTCGACAACCGCGACATCGGCTTGTCGACGAAGGTCGATGCCCCGCCGCCGACCAGGCGCCAGCTCCTGATGTCGGTCATCCGGCCGAAGTCGGCGAAGGCCGCCTACACGGTGAACGACATGGCCGACGACACTGCCGGCCTGCTCGACCACCTCGCGGTCGAGCGGGCGCACGTGGTGGGCGCGTCGATGGGCGGGATGATCGCCCAGGCGCTGGCGATCCGCCATCCTGGTCGCGTCGCCAGCCTGACCTCGATCATGTCCAACACCGGCGATCGCAAGAACGGGCGGGTCAAGCGCTCACTGCTGCGCAAGCTGCCGCGGTTGATGTCGAGCAAGGCGGAGCATGCGATCGACAACGGCATCAAGATGTTCGAGCTGATCTGCGGCCCCCACTTCGATGCCGCGACGGCACGGCAGATGGCGGAGGAGGCGATGGCTCGCAGCTACTGCCCGGACGGGGTGGCACGGCAGTCGGTGGCGCTCGCCGCCAGCCCCGACCGCACCTGGGACCTCGGCCGCGTCCGTGTGCCGACGCTGGTGCTGCACGGGCTGCTCGACCGGCTCGTGCTGCCGAGCGGGGGAGTGGCGACGGCGCGGGCGGTGCCAGGCTCGAAGCTGGTGATGTTCCCCGACATGGGCCACGACATACCGCGCCCGCGGTGGCCCGACATCGTCGCCGAGATCACGGCGACCGCCCGGAGGGCGTGAGTGGACGACCGCCCGACGCTCGTCACGCTCGACGTCGAGGGGGTCCTCGTCCCGGAGATCTGGATCGCCGTCGCCGAGCGCACGGGCATCGAGGAGCTACGGCGGACGACGCGCGACGAACCCGACTACGACGTGTTGATGCGCGGCCGGCTCGACCTGCTGGGCCGCCACGGCGTCGGGCTGAGCTCGATCAGGGCGGCGATCGGCGAGCTCGCACCGCTGCCCGGCGCCGTCGAGTTCCTCGCCGCGCTGCGCGCCGCGACGCAGGTCGTGCTGCTGTCGGACACGTTCGCCGAGTTCGCCGGGCCGTTGATGGCCCAGCTTGGCTGGCCGACGATCCTCTGCCACAACCTGGTCGTCGACGGTGACCGCATCGTCGGTTACCGGCTGCGGATGGCCGACCAGAAGCGTCATGCCGTGCTCGCGTTCCAGTCCCTCGGCTACCGCGTGCTGGCCGGCGGCGACTCGTACAACGACGTGTCGATGCTCCTGGCCGCCGACGCCGGGTTCCTGTTCCGGGCACCGGCCTGGGTACGCGCCGAGTTCCCCCAGCTCCCGGCGTTCGACGCCTACGACGACCTCCTGCCCGTGCTCCTGACGTCCTGACGCCGCGCACCCGAGTGTCAGCAGCACCCGAGTGTGTGCCGCGGGGCCTCCCCGCAGCAAACACTCGGGCGGCGACGGGAACCGCGCCGGGCGCGGCGGCGTACAGCATGCGGAGGCACGGAGGCGACGACGATGACGAACACACTGCACAGCTCTCGGGAACGCCGCGCAGAGACGGCTGCGCGCGTTCCAGCCCCCCGCCGCCCTGCCGCCGATCTGGGATCTCCTCCTCCACCCGGATCGGCGGCAGGAGCGGCGGTCACTCGCTGGCTGCTTGCCGGCGTCGCGTTCGCCGCCGGTCTGGTCGGCGCGGCGATGGTGTTGGCACCCGGCTCGACGGGCCGCTACTTCTCGTGGCAGCTGAACCCGCCGGCGCTGGCGGCGTTCGTCGGTGCCGCGTACATCGCGTCGGCGATCGTGTTCGGCGCCGCCGCGTTCGCTCGCTCGTGGGCCGCCCAGCGCGGCCTGTGCGCCTCCGTGCTCGGGCTCGCTGCACCGACGCTGGTCATCACGGCTGTCCACCGTGACGTGTTCGACTTCTCCCGGTGGCAGGCCGTCGCCTGGGTCGTGCTGTTCATCAGCAGCGTCACGTCGTTCGCCACGCTCGTGCGCCAGCGCGGTCGGCCCGCGCGCCAGTCCCTCGAGGAGCCAGTGCTCACGGTGACCGCGCGGGCTCTGCTCGTTGCGCTGGGGGTTGCCTATGGCGCCATCGCCGTCGCCCTCTGGACGTCCCCCGGCGCCGCTTCCGACCACGGCCCGCTCACCGCCGGACCGCTCGGGCTGCGCTTCGTCGGGTCGTGGGCCGCATTCCTCGGGCTGTGCGCGCTCTACGCCGCCCGCCACCCGCGCTGGGTCGAGGCACGCTTCCCGGTCGTCGCGCTCATCGTCTTCCCGCTGGCGGTCCTCATCGCTGCCGTCGCCCATCGTGATGAGCTCCGCCACGGCGTCCCGGCCGTCGCCTTCACCACGACGCTCGCCGCGCTTGGCGCCGGTGGGTTGTCAGTGCGCTGGGCCGGGCGTACAGTGAAGGTCCCACCGACGCGGGGTGGAGCAGTCCGGTAGCTCGTCGGGCTCATAACCCGAAGGTCGCAGGTTCAAATCCTGCCCCCGCCACCAACGTAACGATCCAGATCAGAGGCCTTTTCCGGGGAACCGGGAAGGGCCTCTCTGGTTCTCGGAAACGGCCCGAAAACAACACACGTACAACACGGCGACCGGCCTGCTCGTCTTGAGTACACCTCCGGACAGCCGACCTGGCGGCGCGGCGTAGAACGCCTGAGGCGTCGTGGCCTTCCCCGCCTCGGCACTTCGTGCCGAACCGGCTGTCGACGTCCCCACACACCCGCGC
>JBIOUO010000206.1:0-12100 GCA_044867195.1 Ilumatobacteraceae bacterium | reverse complement strand
CGGCCCATCACGGCGTGCATGGGCCGGCCGGGCCCAACGAGAGGGCCAAGCCCACCAATCCCTACAGGGCGCGACAGAACCACGTAGACCGATGACCATGACGACTGCATCTCTGCTCGGGCGCGCCATGATGGCGTGGTGCACGAGCACGCACAGCAGTACAACGTCGCATTGGTCTACGTGGCGAACCGACTCGCAATGACCAAGCCGGTAGGTGGTGAGCCCCGCCGTGTGGGAAGGTGACGAGTGGCTGGGTGACGACTACCAGGCGCAGTTCGACCGGCTGGCCGCCTCGGGGCAAGACGTGCACGGGGAGGCGACTTTCGTCCGGGCGTACTCGCCTGCGTCGGTTCTGGACGCCGGCTGTGGCACGGGACGAGTGGCCATCGAGCTGGCCCGGCATGGGATCGAGGTGGTCGGGACCGACCTTGACGACTCGATGCTTGCGACGGCGCAGCGGCTGGCACCGGACATCGAATGGATTCGGTCGGACCTATGCGAGCTCGAACTCGGGCGAACGTTCGATCTTGTGGTCATGGCCGGTAATGTCCCGCTGTTCACGCCGCCTGGGACGGAGGCGGCGCTGGTCGCTGGCGTGACCCGGCACGTCGCTCCCGCCGGGCGGCTCGTCAGCGGTTTCAGCCTCGGTCGCAGCTACTCGCTGCGTGAGCTCGACCGGCACACCGCCGACAACGGCCTCGTTCTCGAAGACCGCTTCGCCACCTGGGACCGCCTGCCATGGATCGAGGGTGGCGACTATGCCGTGTCGGTCCACCGGCGGCAACGATGACGCATCACGATGTCGATTCGATTCAGGGTTGGACGCGTAACCGGCGCTACCCAGACGCAACCATCTCTGTCACTCGGCGCTCCCGCGCCATATCGCCGCGCAAAACGTCGGCTCCTCGGGTGCTTGGGGCCCGAGCACTTCGGCCCGAGCCGAGGCGGTCATAATCACGCCCCGTGGACGTGACGTGTCGAGCGTTCGGTGGCCGCCGCCGGGGCCAGGTGGCGTGCGACGACCGCGCCCGAGCCGTCGATCGGCACTCGGGCGCCCACCTCGGGGTCGCGGACTTCGGCGCTCCGAACGCGCGTTCCGTGTCGCCCGCCCCGGTTCGAGGTCCTGTGGGTCCGCGCGTGTGGTTCAAGTGATCGCGGCGAAGAGGTGCCATGCGGCGGGTATCCCTTTGAGTTCGTGTTCGCCGCGGTCGTCGAAGCCAATGCCTGATCCTGCGACGAGGTCGACGACGGTGCGTGAAACGAGTATTTCGCCAGGCTGTGCGGTCTCGCATACGCGATTAGCGAGGTGGACGGCGATGCCGGAGAGCTCAGCGCGGCGTCGTTCGACCTCTCCGGTGTGGATTCCGATCCGGACGTCGATGCCGATCTGGAGGGCAGCGTCGCGGATCGCGGCGCCGCAACGAATCGCGCGTGCGGGCCCGTCGAAGGTGGCGAGGATGCCGTCGCCGGTGAGCTTCTCTTCGTGTCCCGAGAACCGGGCGAGTTGGTGGCGCACGGCGTCGTCGTGACGGTCGAGCAGCGCGCGCCAGGCTCGATCGCCGATCGTGGCGACCCGCTCGGTTGAGCCGACGACGTCCGTGAACACCAAGGTCGTGAGCATCCGCGTGTGATCGGCGGTTACGCGGCTGCCGGTCAGGAATTCCTCGATCTCATCGATGACCATTGCTCCCACCGCTGAACCCAAGAACACTGAGACATCAGCGCCGGGAAGTTCCACCAGTCGAGCATTGGGGATGTGCTGAGCGAGGTACCGACCACGCTCAATGGAACAGAAGGGGTTGTCCACCGTATGCAGCACGAGTGTCGGAGCACTGACAGCCGGCAGAACCGCGCGTACGTCGATCGCTAGTGCCCAACGAAAGAACGCGCCCGCCATCGCCGGTGGCATCGATTGACGTTCACCGCGAGCGAGTTCCCGGAGCAGGGCATCGTCGACCGCGACATCGGGAATCGTCGTTCGCAGGAAGCGTCCGCTGCCCCAGATTCCCTCGAGCCATCCGATTCGTCGCTCGACCTCCTCGTGCGAGACCTTGGCGTCGAGGTCTTCGGACCCTGTGAACGAGTTCAGCAAAATCAGGGCGCGCGTCCGTTCGGGATGGGTAGCCGCGTAAAGGACCGCCACCGGGACGGCTACGACGCCCGCGAACAGCACGACATCGTCGAGTCCAGCAGCGGTCACCACGGCGTGCAAATCGTCGGCCCAACTCTCCAACATCGGCAGCTCGGACAATGAAACCGGGTCCGACAACCCGGTGCCGCGCTGGTCGTACGACACCACCCTCGCGAACGACGTCAGCCGCTCAATCAACGCCGCGTGCAGCGGGTCGCTCGCTGCGAGATCCTGGTTCGAGATCCACGATGGGACCATGATGAGGTCGTACGGCCCGCCCGCGAAGTCCATGAACGCAAGCCGAGCGTTCCCACTGATCGCGTAGCGGACTTCGGCCTTGGCGTCCACAACCACATCGTCGCACCCCGCGGCTGAGGAAACCACGCGTCATCCGCAGCCACGCTGCAGCGCCAGACCGCCCGATCGGCGTCATGTCGGCGCACAGGTGCACTGACGCTGGCCGACGCCAGATTCGGCGATCGACGCTTCGCGCCTCGGGAGCGCCGCCGGCCCTGGTGCGACATAACCGGCACGCGTAATCACACGTCGACGGCCGAACGGACCGCTCGTAACGGCCCGTTTGCAGTGCCCGATAATCACGACCACGAGGATGACGGCTGACATCCGATACCGCGGGATCGGTGGCGCGCGCGACCGTCCGATAGTCGCGGTCTCAAGCGAGCGCCAGAGTGCTCGATAACCGGCGTGAGCGCACACTCGAGGCGATCCTCCTGTCGACGTTCGTCATGATCGGCCAGTACCGCCAGGCGGGGTTCCAGCGCGCCAAGCCAGATCACGACTTCACATTCGGGGAACAGGAGCTGCGACGCAACACGCAGCTCACGGAGGAGATCCACACGCTTACCGCGGCGCTCCATCGACACGTCATCGGCGACGCGGTCGAGACGGGTCAGCCGGGGAGCGACCTCGAGGACACCGCCAACGGTGGCCGACTGGCTCCGGGCGGCGGCCACCGACCGCTGATGCGGATCGCAGCGGGGTCCGCAACCGTCGGCACGCGGGAGGTCCTGCCGTTCTGGAGAGGCGCACTCGGGTCGCTCGCGTGGGTGTGGTGTGAATCATCCGCGTCGATCCACCGGATCGGCGCTAAACGTGCGTGAAGGAACTCACTTGACGCTCAAGTCGGTGGTTGCCTCCGTGTCATGGCCACCGGCATCGCTGACGACCGTCTCACGGTCGACGATCGTGCGGGGCTGCGGTCCAGCCTGACCATCGGGATTGCCGTGGGCGTGCCGGCGGCGGTCGCTGTAGGCGCCGTGCTCACCTTGTTCCGCTCGGTGTTCGACCCGACCAACGCGGCGCTGGTGTTGATGATCGTCGTCGTCGCGGTGTCGGCGATGGGGGGCCGTGCAGCCGGGGTGGTGACGTCGCTGGCGGCGGTCGCGTCGTTCGATTTCTTCATGACCGAGCCGTACCTGTCGATGTCGATCGATTCGCGCGACGACGTCGAGACGGCGGTGCTGCTGCTGATCGCCGCGCTGCTGGTGGGGACGATCGCGTCATGGGGGCGTCTGAGTCATCGTCGTCTCGGGACGGCTCGCTCGGAGGTGCGGCGCATCCATCGTGTCGCCGAGGCGGCGGTGGGTGGGACGCGGGCGGCGGACGTGATCGGGATCGCCCAGGAGGAGCTGTGTGGGCTCCTCAGCCTGCGCGAGGCGCGCTTCGAGGCGTTGCCGACTGGTGACGTCCGTGCGCTGCCACGCATCGGTCGCAGCGGTGCGATCGAGGGCGTTCAGGATCGGCGGTTCGGCCGGCTCTCCGACGGCGCTGGCGGGTTCGAGCTGCCCGAGCAGGGCGTCGAGCTGCCGGTGCTGGCTCGCGGGCAGCACATCGGCCGCTTCGTGCTCTCGCCGATGCGCGGGGTGGCCGTGTCACTGGAGCAGCGTCTGGTCGCCGTCGCCATCGCCGATCAGGTGGCGGCGGTGTGGATCCCGCAGGCCCACGAGACCGGGGGAGAGGAGCGTGCCCGATGAGGGACGTCGTGGTTGTGGCGATCATCGTCGTGTTCTTCGCATTGTGCGTGGCCTACGTACGGTGGTGCGACCAGATCATCGGGCCCGATCCCGACGGTCTGGGCGAGGTCGACGAGGTCGGCGCCGGTGAGGGCGCCGTGGCCGCGTCGGCCGAGCCGGTCGACTCGACGGTGGCGCCGTGATCGCCGCTGCCGTCGACAACTGGGTCGCGCTGGCAATTGCCGTGCTGCTGGCGATCTATCTGGTGCTGGTGCTCGTGTTCCCGGAGAGGTTCTGACGGTGACCGGTGCCGGCTTGTTCCAGCTGCTGCTGCTGTGCGTCGTGCTCGCCGTGACGACGATCCCGCTGGGGCGGTACATGGCCGCGGTGTACGGCGTCCGGGCCGACGGCTCGGCGCCGGGTGACCGCTTCTTCGCCCCGATCGAGCGGTTCCTCTACCGGCTGCTGCGTGTCGATGCGCGCCGCGAGCAGCGCTGGAACGTGTACACGATCGCCCTGCTGGCCTTCAGCGTGGTGTCGTTCCTGTTCGTCTACGTCCTCGAGCGCTTCCAGGGATCGCTGTTGTTCAACCCGACGGGCATGGTCGGGGTGCCGGCGTTCGGTGCGTTCAACACGGCCGTCAGCTTCACGACCAACACCAACTGGCAGTGGTACTCGGGTGAGCTGACGATGAGCCACCTCACCCAGATGCTGGGTTTGGCGGTGCAGAACTTCGTGTCGGCGGCGGCTGGGATGGCGATCGCCGTCGCGCTGGTGCGCGGCATCGTCCGCCGCAACCGGCGCACGCTGGGCAACTTCTGGGTCGACCTGGTGCGCTCGACACTGCGGATCCTGCTGCCGCTGTCGTTCGTCGTCGCCGTGCTGCTGGCCGCCGGCGGGGTGGTGCAGAACTTCGCCGGGCAGACGTCGGCGACGCCCGTCGATCCGGCGGTGGCCGCCGAGGCCAGCCAGTCGATCCCCGGCGGTCCGGTGGCCAGCCAGATCGCGATCAAGCAGCTCGGCAGCAACGGCGGCGGCTTCTACAACGCCAACTCGGCTCACCCGTTCGAGAACCCGACCCCGGTCACCGACTTCATCGAGCTGTGGGCGATCCTCGTCATCCCCTTCGCCTTCGTCGTGATGTACGGGCGGATGGTTGGCTCCAAGAAGCAGGCGCGGGTCCTGCTGGCAGTGATGGCGGCGATCTGGCTGTCGTTCTCCATCTTGACAACCGTCGCCGAGAGCTCGGGGAATCGTGACCTTGCCTCGCTTGGCGTCGACCAGGGCACGTCGACGCAGCTGGTCGGCGGGAACATGGAGGGCAAGGAGGTCCGCTTCGGGCCGGCGTCGTGCGGAGTGTGGGCGGCGTCGACGACGGGCACATCGAACGGCTCGGTCAACTGCATGCACGAGAGCAACACGCCGATGGGCGGGATGATCCCGATGCTGCACATGAAGCTCGGCGAGGTCAGTCCCGGAGGCGTGGGTGTCGGCCTGATGGGCATCTTGATCTACGCCTTGTTGGCGGTGTTCATCGCCGGGCTGATGGTCGGGCGCACACCCGAGTACCTCGGCAAGAAGATCCAAGCCGCGGAGATGAAGCTGGTCGTGCTGTACGTCGTCGCCATGCCGCTGGCGTCGCTGACCTTCGCCGCCGCCTCGGTCATCTTGCCGTCGGCGCGAGCGACGATCTTCAACCCCGGCGCCCACGGCCTCAGCGAGGTGCTCTACAACTACGCCTCGGCCGCTAACAACAACGGCTCGGCGTTCGCCGGTCAGGGCACCGGGACCGACTGGTACACGATCACCCAGGGCCTGGCGATGCTGATCGGCCGGTTCTTCTTGATCATCCCGGCGCTGGCGATCGGCGGCTCGCTGGTCCGTAAGCAGAAGGTGCCGGTGACGGCGGGGACGTTCCCCACCGACAGCCCACTGTTCGGCGGACTGGTGTTCGGCTCAATCGCCATCCTCGCCGGGTTGACTTTCTTCCCCGCCCTCGCGCTCGGCCCAATCGTCGAGCAGCTGACGCACTGAGTACCGAGGTCACCACGAATGACTGCCACCCTGTCGCCCGAGCCGCTGCCGGCCGAGGCGCCGCGCCCGACGGACCGACCGCCGAAAGTGCGCCGGCGCCCCTCCGCGGCCCGCTCGCTGTTCGACCGCACCATCGTCAAGCGGGCGGTCCTCGACAGTGTGATCAAGCTCGACCCGCGCACACTGGCCAACAACCCCGTGATGTTCATTGTCGAGGTCGGCTCGGTGCTGACGACGATCCTGTTCTTCCGCGACGCCGGGGAGTCGACGGCGAGCGAGAACATGTTCGCCGGGCTCGTCGTCGCCTTCCTGTGGTTCACGGTGCTATTCGCCAACTTCGCCGAGGCGATGGCCGAGGGACGCGGCAAGGCACAGGCGGCGACGCTGCGTAACACCCGCTCGGAGACCGTGGCGCGGGTGCGGCGAGACAACGGCGACCTGGACAACGTTCCCTCGTCCGCGCTGCACGTCGGTGACCTGTGCGTCGTGCGCGCCGGCGAGGTGATCCCCGGCGACGGCGACGTTGTCGAGGGCATCGCCACGGTCGACGAGTCGGCGATCACCGGCGAGTCGGCGCCGGTGATACGCGAGTCCGGCGGTGACCGTTCGGCCGTCACCGGCGGCACCCGCGTGCTGTCGGACGAGATCGTCGTGCAGATCACGGCGGAGCCCGGCGACACGTTCCTCGACCGCATGATCGCCCTCGTCGAGGGCGCCAACCGCCAGAAGACACCGAACGAGATCGCCCTGTCGATCCTCCTCACCGGGTTGACGATCATCTTCCTGCTCGCCGTGGTCACCTTGCAGCCGTTCGCCATCTACTCCAACGCCGAGCAGCCGATCATCGTGCTCGTCGCCCTCCTGGTGTGCCTCATTCCGACGACGATCGGCGGCCTGCTGTCGGCGATCGGCATCGCCGGCATGGACCGCCTCGTGCAGCGCAACGTGCTGGCGATGTCAGGGCGCGCTGTCGAGGCTGCCGGCGACGTCACCACGCTGTTGCTCGACAAGACCGGCACGATCACGTTCGGTGCCCGCCAGGCGGCGGAGCTGCTGGCGGTCCACGACGTCACCGAGGCCGAGCTCGCCGAGGCCGCGCTGGCCTCCAGCCTCGCCGACGAGACGCCGGAGGGCCGCTCGATCGTCGAGTTCGCCAAGGCCCGCTACGGCCTCGCTGAGCCGTCGGGACGGGACGCCGTGATGGTGCCGTTCACCGCCCAGTCCCGGATGAGTGGGATGGACTTCCCCGCCCTCGACGGGCAGCCGGCCCGCGCGGTTCGCAAGGGTGCCGCCGAGAGCGTTCGGCGGATGGTCGCCGACGCGGGCGGCGAGGTACCACTTGAGCTGCAGCCGCTCGTCGACGCGGTCTCCCGCGACGGCGCCACCCCGCTGGTGGTGACCGTCCAGGTCGACGCCCAGCGACCGCGGATCCTTGGCGTGATCCGGCTCAAGGACACTGTAAAGGCGGGGATGAAGGCGCGCTTCGAGCAGCTGCGCGCGATGGGCATCCGCACCGTGATGATCACCGGCGACAACGCCCTCACCGCCGCCGCGATCGCCACCGAGGCCGGCGTCGACGATTTCCTCGCCGAGGCGACGCCTGAGGACAAGATGGCGCTGATCCGCCGTGAGCAGGCCGGCGGCAACCTCGTGGCGATGACCGGGGACGGCACCAACGACGCCCCGGCGCTCGCCCAGGCCGACGTCGGGGTAGCGATGAACACCGGTACCCAGGCGGCCAAGGAGGCGGGGAACATGGTCGACCTCGACTCCAACCCGACCAAGCTCATCGAAGTCGTCGAGATCGGCAAGCAACTGCTCATCACGCGCGGCTCGCTGACCACGTTCTCGATCGCCAACGACGTCGCCAAGTACTTCGCCATCATCCCGGCGATGTTCGCCGGCGTACTGCCCGCCCTCGACCGGCTCAACATCATGCGGCTCGACTCGCCGCGCACGGCGATCCTTTCCGCGGTCATCTTCAACGCGCTGATCATCGTCGCCCTGATCCCGCTCGCCCTGCGCGGTGTCAAGTTCCGCGCCGAGTCGGCCACCCTCGTGCTACGCCGCAACCTGCTCGTCTACGGCGTCGGTGGGCTCGTCGCCCCGTTCATCGGCATCAAGCTCATCGACATCGTGATCTCGGTCCTCGGAGTGACCTGACATGAACATTGCTCTGCGCCAGCTGCGCCCGGCGTTCTTCGCCATGGTCGCCTTCACGCTGCTGCTTGGCCTGGCGTACCCACTCACCGTCACCGGCGTCAGCCAACTGCTGTGGCACGACAAGGCCAACGGTTCACTGATCGAGCGCGACGGCGTGGTCGTCGGGTCGTCGTTGCTCGGCCAGCAGTTCACGTCACCGCAGTACTTCCACCCGCGGCCCTCAGCGGCAGGTGACGGCTTCGACGGCGGCGCCTCGAGCGGCTCCAACCTCGGCCCGACGAACCCCGACTACTTAGCCACGGTCGCCAAGCGCGTCGCCGCCTACCGCACCGAGAACCATCTCGGTATCGACGCGCTCGTCCCCGTCGACGCCGTCACCGCATCGGGGTCCGGGCTCGACCCCCAGATCTCCGTGCGCAACGCCAGGCTGCAAGCACCACGCGTCGCCGAGGCCCGCGGGCTCGAGCTGCAGGCTGTCCTGGACGCGATCGACGAACACACCTCGCAGCGCCCCCTCGCCGTGCTCGGCGACCCCGGCGTCAACGTGGTCCAACTCAACCTCGCCCTTGACGACCTCGGGCAATGACGACATCGCGGTCGTGACCGACACCGGCACCCGCACCAAGCGCGGCAAGCTGCGCGTCTACCTGGGGGCGGCGCCGGGCGTCGGCAAGACGTTCGACATGCTCAACGAGGGGCGGCGCCGCAGCGAACGGGGCACCGACGTCGTCGTCGGTTTCGTCGAGACGCACGGTCGGCGGCGCACGGCCGAGCAGATCGGCGATCTGGAGGTGGTGCCGCGTCGGACCGTCACCCATCGCGGGAGCGCGCTGACGGAGATGGACACCGAGGCGATCCTGCGGCGGCGGCCGCAGCTGGTGCTCGTCGACGAGCTCGCCCACACCAACGCCCCCGGGTCGCAGCACGACAAGCGCTGGCAAGACGTCGACGAGATCTTGGATGCAGGGATCGACGTCATCTCGACCGTCAACATCCAGCACTTGGAGTCGCTCAACGACGTCGTCGAGCGGATCACCGGGATCCGTCAGCGCGAGACGATCCCGGATCACGTCGTGCGGGCCGCCGACCAGATCGAACTGGTCGACATGGCTCCGGAGGCGTTGCGCCGGCGGCTCGCTCACGGCAACGTCTACGGACCCGAGAAGATCGACGCCGCGCTCGGCAACTACTTCCGGACCGGCAACCTGTCCGCGCTGCGCGAGTTGGCGCTGCTGTGGGTCGCTGACCGGGTAGACGACTCGTTGCAGGACTACCGCGACCGCCACGGCATCACGCGGCCCTGGGAGACCCGCGAGCGCGTCGTCGTGGCGTTGGCCGGGGCGCCGGACAGCGACCACGTCATCCGGCGGGCGGCGCGCATGGCGCAGCGGGCCAAGGGCGATCTGATCGGCGTGCACGTGCTGTCGGACACCGGCCTGACGTCGGGCAGCGCCGACGCCAGCGCCGCAGTGATGGCCGAACAGCGCCGGCTGCTCGAGGAGCTCGGTGGCGAGTACCGCCGGATCACCAGCAACGACGTGCCATCGGCGCTCGTCGAGCTGGCGCGAGCCGAGAACGCCACCCAGATCGTGCTCGGCGCCAGCGGCCGCTCACGATGGCGCGAGCTGTTCAGCGGTTCAGTCATCAACAAGGTGGTGCGGCTGTCCGGGCCGATCGACGTCCACGTCATCTCCCGTCCGGCGCAGGCCGATGACGAGCCGCAGCGCCTGCTGCCATCGATCCGGCGGGTGGTCACGCCGCTATCGCCGCGCCGACAGTTCTGGGGATGGCTCCTCGTGATCGTCGGGCTCCCGCTGATCACACTCGTCCTCGCCAACCTGCGCGACACCGTCAGTCTCGCCAGCGTCCTGTTGCTGTACCTCGCGCTCGCCATCGCCGCCGCCTTCGTCGGGGGCATCCTGCCCGCCAGCGTCGCCGTCATCGGCGGTTTCCTCCTCGCCAATTGGTATTTCACGCCGCCCTATTACGTGTTCACAATCACCGAAGGCGAGAATGTCCTCGCCCTCATCGTCTATGTCGCGGCCGCGGGCAGCGTCGCGATGGTCGTCGACCGCATTGGTCGCATCCGGACGCGGGCCGCCCGCCTCCAAGTCGAGGCCGAAGCGCTGGCGTCGCTCGCCGGAGCACTGGCGCGGCCCGGATCGCTGGGCGACATGCTCGGCCAGCTGCGGGCCACATTCGGCGTTCGCGCCGCCTCCCTGCTGCGCGCCGACGGAGACCTCTGGGAAGTCATCGTGTCGTCGGGTCCCGAGGGGCCGACGCACCCCAAGGACGCCGACGTCACACGCGACCTCGGGCGCGGCGTGACCCTCGCCCTCGCCGGGGGCGACCTCGCCGACAACGACGAGCGGGTGCTCAACTCGTTCGCCGCCCAGGTCACCGCGGCCGCCGAGCGAGAACGACTCCAGCACGAAGCCGAGCGGGTCGACGACCTCGCCGCTGCCAACACGCTGCGCGCCTCGCTGCTGCAAGCCGTGTCCCACGATCTGCGCACGCCGTTGGCATCGATCAAGGCTGCCATCACCAGCCTCCGCCAGCGCGACATCCAATGGCCCCCCGAAGCGATCGACGAGTTCGAGGCGACAATCGACGAGGAGACCGACCGGCTTGCCCGGATCATCGCCAACCTGCTCGACATGAGCCGAGTGCAGGCCGCCGCCCTCAACGTGACGATGCGACCCACCGGCGTCGAGGAGGTCGTGCTCGGGGCAATCGCCACCCTCGACCCGAACGCGCGACGCGTGAGCGTGGACGTGCCCGCCGGCCTCCCCGATGTCCTCGCTGACCCTGCGCTGCTCGAACAGGCGCTCGCCAACCTGATCGGCAATGCGTTGCGCTATAGCCCTGAGGATGTGCCGGTGCTGGTTCGTGCCGGCGAATACCGCGTCGATACGCAGTGCCGCGTCGACGTCCTGGTCATCGATCGCGGCCCGGGCATTCCACCCGCCGATCGCGACCTCGTGTTCCAGCCGTTTCAGCGCCTCGTCGACCACCGGGTCGACGGCAACGGGGTCGGCCTCGGTCTCGCCATCGCTCGGGGCTTCGTCGAGGCGATGGGCGGGGAGCTGACGATCGAGGACACACCCGGCGGCGGAGTGACGATGGTCGTCGGCCTGCCCGCGGTGACGGCGGTGCCGTCGTGTCCGCATCCTCCTCGCCGACAAGGCACCGATCCGCCGCACGATTTGCCCACGTGAACGCCCGCGGCTACCAGTTCGATTGTCACCAACGCCGGCGAAGCGTCCGTCGACGTGCGGTGCCGCCACGCCCGACGACCTCCTGCCCGACCCGGCGTCGACAGGTCCACCGCATCGCGTCATCGGCGAACAGCGCAGCGCGGCTCGTGGTCTGCACAATCGTGTCGGTGACACTGGTCTCGCACCGATCGAACCGGGCGCGACAGGAACCGGCACCGAACGCGCATCACGCAAGCTGTCCGAGGACGACATCCAGTAATCGCGTCGCTGTGCGTCCGCTACCGCCACGTGGCGGACGTTCGGGTTCGCGCCGTCCGGTAATCGCGGCCCACGGGTCGAGCAGCATTCGGGCCTGTGTGGCCCACTGCGGCGACCGGCATTCCACCCGCAATGAGACACCTGACACCAGCAGGGGATCACAAACACCGTGAAGAGCCAATGCACTCGCCCCGCGTAGCGGCGTAGCGGCGTTGGACCGGTGCTGCAAATCTGAGCTCCTCCCAAGCGGACCACGAACTCCTGCTGCAGGAAGGCACGACGGGCGGTTCGACTCGACCACCGTCGGCTGGGGCGATGGCTGG
>JBIOUO010000205.1:0-7851 GCA_044867195.1 Ilumatobacteraceae bacterium | reverse complement strand
GCAGCGCGAAGCGGATCGCCTCCGTGCTCGGGCGGATGATCACCGCCGGCGAGCTGCCCGTCGGCGCCCGGTTGCCGACCGTGCGCGCGCTGTCGAGGCGGCTCGGCGTGTCGCCGACCACGGTCAGCGAGGCGTGGCGCAGCCTGGCCGACGTCGGGGCGATCGAGGCCCGCGGGCGCAACGGGACCTACGTCCGCCCGCCGACCGGCCCCGGAGGTCCGCGCCGCTACCGGCGGATCACCGAGGGCCCCGGCCACTTCGCCCTCGACCTGTCGTCCGGCACGCCGGACCCGGAGCTGCTGCCCGACCTCGGCCCGGTCGTGTCCCGCGTCGGCAAGCAGTCGCTGACGTCGAGCTACCTCGACCACCCGGTGCTGCCGTCGCTGGAGGACGAGCTGCGGGCCTCGTGGCCCTTCCCGCCCGAGGCGGTGACCGTCGTCGACGGGGCGATGGACGCCCTGGACCGGGTTGCCCAGGTCGTGCTGCGGCTCGGCGACCGGGTCGTCGTCGAGCACCCGAGCTTCCCGCCACTGCTCGACCTGCTCGACCAGATGGCGTGCGTGGTGGTCGGCGTGGACGTCGACGACGACGGCCCGCGCGTGGCCGGCCTGCGCGAGGCGCTGGCGGCCGGTGACGTGCGTGCGGTGTTCCTGCAGCCGCGTGCGCAGAACCCGGCCGGAGCGCGACTCACGCCCGTCCGAGCACAGGCGCTCGCCAGCGTGCTCGCCGGCGGCGAGACGATCGTCATCGAGGACGACCACGCCAACGACATCTCGTCGGCGCCGCTGGTCAGCGTCGGCGCGTGGCGACCGTCGCGGACGGTCCACGTGCGCAGCTACTCCAAGAGCCATGGGCCGGACCTGCGCCTCGCAGCGGTCGGCGGCGCCGGCGACGTCGTCACCGCGGTGGCCAACCGCCGCCTGCTCGGGCCGGGTTGGTCGAGCCGGATCCTGCAAGCGCTGCTGCTCGAGCTGCTCCGCGACCCGGCGACGCCGGAGGTGATGGCCGCCGCGCGCGCCGTCTACGCCCGCCGGCGGGCGCTGGTCTCCGACGTGCTCGCCGGCCGCGGCGTCGATGTCGCCGGCACCGACGGCATCAACTTGTGGATGCGGGTGACCGACGAGCGGTCGGCAGCCGTCGCGCTCGCCGCCCGCGGCATCGGCGTGGCGCCCGGCGACCCGTTCATGGTCCGCCCCGACGACGACCGGCTGCGGGTCACCGTCGGCCTGATCACCGGCTCAGACGACCACGTCCGCGAGGTCGCCGAGCATCTCGCCACGGCGGCCGCCGGCCTCCCGGCGCGCGCCCATCACCGCTGAACGCTTCAGCGGGAAGGCGAAGCCTTCCCGCTGAGTGGAACGAGCCGGCCTCCGGCCGGCACCGAAGAGTTGTGCCCGATCGACCAGCCAAGCTGGATCGATCGGCAATCGGGGGGCTCCGGCCAAAGGCCTCTGCCCCCCGAACCCCCCGCCCGGGCAAGGCCTCCCTGCTGGGGCGGTCAGCCGCTGGCGGCCAGCGCGTTGACGAGCCCGGCGCCGTAGAAGTTGTTGCTCCCGATGCCGCCCTTGCAGACCTGAACCGGCGCGTCGAAGAACTCGACTCCCGGATCGAGCTCGGCTGGGCACGGCATGCCGGTCGCCGTGCTGCGAAGCGCGGCCACGACCGCGCCCCGCGACATGTGGGGGTGGGCGGCGCGGATCAACGCTGCGACACCGGCGGCGTGGGGCGCCGCCATCGACGTCCCGTTGGCCCAGGCGTAGTAGTTGCCGTTGGAATCCTGCACCAGCCGACCGAGCGCCGCGTTTTGAGCGAGGTCGGTCGCCGTGGCGGAGTACGTCGACAGCACCCGCCCCCGGTTGGGATCGAACGTCGGGGTCTGGAACCGTGACCCGCCCGGCGCGGTGACATCGGTGAGGTTGCCGTACGTCGAGTACCACGAGAGCAGGTTCTCGGCGCCTGTCGCCGTGACGACGACGACACCGGGGATCTCCGTGGGCAGCACGACACACGAGTTGTTGACGGGACGGGTCTCGGCAGCTCCCGGCGGATAGTCCGGGCTGATCTCGTCGCTGACCGGATGGTTGAGGTCGATGCCCTCGTTGCCAGCCGCGGCGACGAGCACGACGCCACGCTGCTGGGCGTAGCGGGCCGCTGCCGAGATCTGCTGGATGATCGCCTTCTGCTCCTTGTCGTTGCGGCAGTTGAACAACCACGGATCGGCGAAGAAGCTCATGTTCACGACGTCGAGGCGCTGATCGCCCGCGTAGCGCAGGGCGTCGACGACGGACTGGGTGAAGAAGTAGCCCTCCGCGGTCCCGGCCTTGAGCACGACGATCGTGGCCTCGGGAGCGACGCCGGAGATGCCGATGTCGTTGATCGGCGCGGCGATCGTGCCCGCGGTGTGGGTGCCGTGACCAGCCAGGTCCTGCAGCGCCGCCTTGTTCGAGCAGTCGCCCCGAGTGACCTGCTCCGACGGGTCCGCGGTCGGTGTGTCGGCGTACAGGAACACGCACGACGCGTCGACATCGACGTTGGGCATGATGTCGGTGTTCGTCAGGTCGATTCCGGTGTCGATGTCGCCGACCCGTGCCCCGCTGCCCAGGTTCGTGGCGTACGAGCCGGTGGTGGTGGCGTCGATCGCTCGCATGTCCCACTGGCAGGCGCTCAAGGGTTCCGGTCCGATGTTCGACGGCACGCCGTAGAGGGCGGCACAGGTGCCGGCTTCGGCGGTGGCGGTGTTCGTGCCCGGCGGCGCCGCCGCCTGCAGGGCGCTGCTCACGTGGCTCGCGCCCACCATCGCCACCACGGCGCCTGCTGCCACAAGCATCCGCCCGATTCGTCGATTCGCCATTGGCCGTCCCCCAATTCGCTCGATTCTTCTGCCATCCCGCGGACCTGATGGTTCGCGGGAGGGACGGTAGCGCGATGTGCGCCGGTCGTCACGCCGGGTAGGTGGTGATGTCGGTGGCCTTGACCGCCGCCCACACACGGTCGCCGGGACGCAGGGTGAGCTGGTCGACCGCGGCAGCGGTGATCTCGGCGACCAGCGGCAGCTCGCCGGCGAGGCGGACTCGGACGCGGTCGGCTTGGCGGTCGAGATCGGCGATCGTGGCCGGCCATACGTTGCGCGGGCTGCCGTCGGGCGGGGACAGGTAGAGGGCGATCGAGTGGGGTTGGATGACCGCGAACGTCTCGCCGGACACCGGGTCGGCGGGCACGATGCGGGCGCCGGTCGGGGTGAGCAGGGCGCCACCGTGGCTGGTGCCGCGCAGGAGATTGACGCCGACGAAGTTGGCGATGTAGCGGGAGCGGGGGTGAGCGGTGACGTCGGCGAGGGCGCCGGTCTGGACGATGCGTCCGCGCTCGAGGATGACGACCCGGTCGGCGAGGGCGTAAGCCTCGACGGGGTCGTGGGTGACGAGGAGGCGCACGCCGTCGAACGTCGTGAGGTGGGTGCGCAGATCCCGCCGGACGTCGGCGCGGGTGCCGGCGTCGAGGGCGGCGAGCGGTTCGTCGAGGAGCAGCAGGCGGGGTTCGGTGGCCAGGGCGCGGGCGAGGGCGACGCGCTGGGCCTGCCCGCCGGACAGGGCGGGCGGCCGGTGGCCGGCGTGATCGGCGAGCCCGACCCGCTCGAGCCACGCCATCGCCCGGGCGCGGGCCTCGACCTTGGGGATCTTGCGGGCGCGCAGGCCGAAGGCGACGTTGTCGAGCGCGCTGAGGTTGGCGAACAGCAGGTAGTCCTGGAACACCACGGCGACAGGCCGGCGCTCGGGGCGGACGAACACGCCGGCGGCGGGGTCGTCGAGTGCCTCGCCGTCGAGCTCGATGTGCCCGTCGTCGATCGGCAGCAGGCCGGCGAGGCAGCGGAACAACGTGCTCTTGCCGGCGCCGTTGGGTCCGAGGATGGCGACGGTCTCGCCGCTCGTGGTCGCCAGCTCGACGTCGAGGTGGAGCGTCCCGAGGCTCCGGACGACGCGCGCGTGCAGGCTCACGGGGTCGGTGGGCGGCCACCGCCGAGGACCCGGTCGCGCAGGGCGACGAGCACGCCGAAGGAGACGGCGATCAGCACGAGGCTGAGCACGATCGCCTCGTCGGGGTCGATCTCGCTGGTCAGGTAGATGGCGAGGGGCATGGTCTGGGTGCGACCTGGGAAGTTCCCGGCGAACGTGATCGTCGCGCCGAACTCGCCGAGCGCGCGGGCCCAGGCGAGCACCGCCCCGGCGACGAGCCCGGGCCGGATGGCGGGCACGGTGACCCGCCGGAACACGAACCATCGCGACGCGCCGAGCGTGCGGGCTGCCTCTTCGTAGCGGACGTCGATCTGGCGGAACGCGGATTCGACGGTGATCACGAGGAACGGCATGGCGACGAACGTCTGGGCGACGACCACGCCGGCTGTTGTGAAGGGCAGGGTGATGCCGAACCAGCGGTCGAGGTACTGGCCGGCGAGCCCGCGGCGGCCGAGGGCGTAGAACAGTGCGACGCCGGCCACGACCGGCGGGAGCACCATCGACAGTGTGCACAGGGCGCGGACGAGGCTGCGGCCCGGGAAGCTGACTCGCGCGAGCAGCCAGGCGAGCGGGACGCCGAGCACGAGGGCGACGACGGTCGCCCACAGCGAGCACCACAGCGACAGCCGCAGCGCGATGAGCGCGCTGTGCGAGGTGAGGATCGACCAGACGTCTCCCCACGGGGCGCGCCACAGCAGCCCGAGGAACGGGAGAGCGAAGAACGCGACGCCGATGATCGCAAGGACGAGCGCAGGGATCGGCAGGCGCTCCGCGCCGACCCGGCGGTGACGGACGGCGACCCGGCGGGTGGTCGCCGTCTCGGTCACGGCGCGCCGAACCCGTGGGCGGCGAGGATCGACTGGCCCTCGTCGCCGCGCAGGAAGTCGATCAACGCCTGGCCGGCCTGCTGGTTCTGCGAGGCGGCCACGGTGGCGATGGGGTACTGCGCTTCGACGTTGATGTCGGCGGGGATCTCGACCATGCCCGCCGCGTCGCCCGCCGCGATGACGTCGGTGACGTAGACGATGCCGGCATCGGCCTCACCGGCGGTCACCTTGGTGACGACGCCACGGACGTTCTGCTCGAGGCTGACCGGCGTGACGGTGACACCGGCCGCGCTGAGGATCTGGTTGGCGTAGTTCCCGCACGGCACCTCGGGGGCGCAGATCACGGTCTTGAAGTCCGGGTCGGCCAGGTCGGCGACGCCGGTGATGCCGAGCGGGTTCCCCGGGGCGACGATGATCGTGAGCACGTTGGTGGCGAAGACGACCGGCTCGGTCCCGTTCAGCCCGCCGCCGGTGAGGTTGTCCATGTTGGCGCTGTCGGCGGACGCGAACACGTCCGCCGGAGCACCTTCGGTGATCTGCTGCACCAGTGCCGACGAGGCATCGAAGCTGAACGTCGCCGAAGCGTCGGGGTAGGCGGCCGTGAACGCGTCACCCACCTCGGTGAATGCCTCAGTCAGCGACGCGGCGGCGAACACGGTGATCTCGCCTGCCACGCCCGACGCCGCCGTGGTGGCCGGCTCGGCCGTCGCCGGGAAGCTGCTGGTCGTGACCGCCGCGCCATCGTCATCGTCGCCACACGCCACCAACATCAGCGCGAGCGCGGCGATGGGCGCGAGGAGCATGCGGGCGTCTCTCGTCATCGGCCTTCGACTGTAGTCAGATCCTCACGCACAGTCCGCAGGTACTGACTACGCTGGTGGGTCGTGGGACCGACCGAGCGACCGGGGCAGAGTCGACCACACCTCCCGTTCGCCGAGTTGGTGTGCCTCACGTTGATCACCCAGAAGGTGGCGCACGGCTGGGCGCTGGGCACGATGCTCGCCCCCGACGGCGAGGTCGGCCGGATCTGGACGCTCAGCCGGCCACTCACGTACCGCGCGGTCGACGGGCTCGTGGAGAAGCGGATGATCACTCGCACCGGGCAGGCCGCCGGGCGCGGACGCGACCGGGTGCTCCTCGCCGCCACAGCAGCCGGCCGTCGCGCCGCGGCGAGGTGGCTCGACTCCCCCGTCGAGCACCTGCGGGACGTGCGCACCGAGCTGCTCGTCAAGCTGCTGCTGCGCCAGCGGGCAGGTCTCGACAACCAGCCGCTGCTCGCGGCGCAGGAGCTGGTCTTCGGGCCCGCCATCGACGCGCTCACCTCGACTCGTCCCGGCGGCGACCTCGTCGACCTGTGGCGCCGCGAGAGCGCCCGCGCCGTGCGCCGTTTCCTGGAACAGGCCAGGCATCCGTCCGACCAGGGCGCGCCGCGGGGGCCGGAGTTGCGGATCAGCGCGCGCAACCAGTTGCGCGGCACGGTGACGGGCTTGCAGAACGGCGACGTGATGTCGACCGTCAAGGCCACGCTCGCGGAGAGCCAACCGCTGACGGCGGCGATCACCAAGGAGGCTGCCGGCGACCTCGATCTGGCGCCCGGCGACCCGGTCATCATGATCGTCAAGTCGACAGAGGTGATCGTCGCCACCAGTCCGGCGGCCGGGCACTGAAGGAGAGACGACCGCCCTCATCGGACCCGGCAGCCGAGATTCTGGGCGGCCACAGTCTCGATTTCGAGACCGTGGGCACCCAGAACGCGGGATGAGACCACGGCCACCCAGATGGACGGGGCGCGACGAGATCACGCCCGCGGCCGTCGCTACATGATCCCGGTGCGCAACAGCTCGGGCGCCATCTCGCACTCGGCGCGCACGTCGGCGGCCCGCTGGCGGCCGGACGGCCCGACGACGTGGGCGACGAGCGACATCGGCACGACCTCCCCGTCGCGCGACCACGGGTCGATCGCCCGCTGGGCGACGCGGTCGACGATCGCCCCGATCATCGGCGCAGGCAGCCGGCGCCCGCACCCGGCAACGCACCACACGGGCGTGGCGGTGAGACCGGCGGCGGCCGCCAGCACCGCCGCGCCGGTAGCGGCGATCATCCGCCCGGCGTCGAGCGCGTCGGCCTCGACGAGTGCAGCGTCGGCCGCGGCGGTCGCGATCGCCGCCGCCTCGGTCGGCACCAGCTCGCTCTCGACCTCCGCCCGCTCGAGACGCTGGACGAACGACGACCCGTGGTGGGCGGCGTCGAGCGCCAGCACACGGACGTCGCCGCGGCGCGCCAGCGCAAGGCCGGTGAGGTCGGGCCAGCCGATCGTCACGACGGTCGCCCCGTCGGGCAGCGCGGCCACCAGCTCGTCGACCGTGCGATCATGCTCGATCTCATCGATCGCCGCCCGCGCCGCGGCCATCGGATCAGTGCTCGTCAGCATGCGGGCGCACAGCCACCACAGCGGACCGCACGTCGGGTGGCGGTCGACGATCCGCCGGCAGGCGACGACGAGGCCGGACATGTCGAGGCCGAGCCCACGCAGCGCGCCCGCCGTCTCCCGGACGAGCGACTCGGCATCGGCTCCCCGCGCCCGGGCGACGTAGCGCAGGCGCTCGATGGGGTGCACAACCTCACGGTACCGAGCGTCCGGCCTGTTGACGGTCGACCGCCCTGTTGAAGGGGCGACGGGCCGTTGGGGGGCGGTCGAAGCTGCTTGCTACCGTCGCAGCCCGTGGCGACGAACCCGCCGATGGACCTCGTGCTGTCCCCGCTTGGTGCGGAGGCGAGGCCGCTCGAGGACTGGCTGACGACGTTCCATCTGGCAACCGTCGCCCTCGACCCGTACACCAACGAGAGCTCGTGGATCCTGCCGACCGCGACGCGCATCCTGGAAGGGCTGCGCGGCTCGGACGCCCGCGTCAACTTCCTCGTCACCGCCGACGACGACGACACCCGCGCGTTCCTCGGCCCGCTGACCGAGGAGTTCCTCGTGTTCCTCGATCCCGATCGCTCGGTGGTCAAGG
>JBIOUO010000204.1:0-10201 GCA_044867195.1 Ilumatobacteraceae bacterium | reverse complement strand
AGGTGTATCCGGGTGACAACTTCGAGTACCACCTCGGCCCATTCCGCGCCGCGCTGGAGGCGGGGGCGACGCAAGTGATGCCGTCGTACGGGATGCCGGTCGGCATCGATGTCGAGGAGGTCGCGTGTGGATTCAACCGCGACCTCATCACCCGCCTGCTTCGGCAGGAGCTCGGGTTCGACGGCATCGTGTGCACCGACTGGGGCCTGCTGACCGACGCCGAGATACGGGGGCAGGAGATGCCGGCGCGGGCCTGGGGTGCGGAGCATCTCACGCCGTCGGAGCGGGCGCGCAAGGTGCTCGATGCTGGCGCCGACCAGTTCGGCGGTGAGCACTGCCCCGATCTCGTCGTCGACCTTGTGCGCGCCGGGGCCGTCACCGAGCAGCGCATCGACGAGGCGGTCCGCCGCCTGCTCCGTGAGAAGTTCGCCCTCGGGTTGTTCGACCAGCGCCGGGTCGATGTCGAGCGGGCCGCAGCGATTGCCGGCTGTCCCGAGTTCCGTGCGGCTGGCCGGGACGCCCAGTCGCGGTCGGTCACGGTGCTGGCGAACCACCGTGTCGCCGGCTCCCCGGCGCTGCCGCTCACGTCGGGCTGCCGGCTGCACGTCGCCGGCGTCGACGCAGAGGTCGCCGCGCGCTACGCCACCGTGGTCGACTCGCCGTCCGACGCCGATATCTCGTTGCTGCGGATCGCCGCCCCGTACGAGCCCCGGCCCGGAGGATTCGAGGCGATGTTCCACGCCGGTTCGCTGGAGTTCCAGCCGGACGAGCTGGACACGACCCTGGCGGCGCTGCGGGCAGGCCCGGCGGTAGTCGACGTGTTCCTCGACCGGCCCGCTGTCCTCACACCGATCGTCGACGATGCAACGGCGATCGTTGGCAGCTACGGCTGCAGCGACGAGGCGCTGCTCGACGCGCTGTTCGGACTCGTCCCACCCGCTGGTCGCCTACCCTTCGACCTCCCCCGCTCGATGGCGGCAGTGGCGGCCAGCCGCACCGACGTCCCCTTCGACACCGCCGACCCGTTGTTCCGCTGCGGACACGGCCTCGCCCTCGCCCTCGTGTAACTGGGTGGTCGTGGTCTCATTCCGTTTTCTGGGGCGTGACGGTCTCGATTCCGAGACTGTCGCCACCCAGATAAAGGATCAGCTGACAGCGATGGCCGAGACGTCGAGAGTGTCGGCCTCGCCCTCGTACTCGAGCGTTGATGCCTCGTAGTCGAGCCCACCGCTGCTCACGTTCGCGTCGCGGGTGAACGGCGGCGTATCCGGCGCCTCGCCGAGACGCGACGCCAGGTCGGCGATCTCGTCATCGGTTGCGCTGGGATCCAGCGCCTGGACGAGTACGCCGAAGCTCTCCCAGTAGAACGCGCTCGAGTCCTCGTCCGACCCCGGAATCCAAGCGAGCATCACGACAGCGAGCTGGCCGGACCCGGGTGACGTTGCCTTGCCGACGAGCCCGACTTGCGGTTGCACATCGCTGCCGTTGGGCGTCAACGGGATCAGGTAGTAGCCGGCGTACTGGCCAGTGAGCTCGGTCGCCTCCGCCCGGCTGATCGTCGGCACGTCGGTTCCGCTGGCGGCCTCGTTCCACCGCTCGATGGCCGTCGCCACCGACGGCAGGCCCGTGTTCGCGCCGAGCGTCGTGTCTGGTGCCTCCGTCGTGCCCGGTGACTCGGTGGTCTCGGGCGCTGCCTCGGTGGTCTCCGGCGCTGCAGTGGTCTCGGGTGCCTCGGTGGATGGGGGTGCGGCGGTGGTCACGGGTGCCTCCGTCGTCACCGGCGCGGCTGTCGGCGGTGGAACCGTCGCCGGCGCTGCGGTGGTCGTCGGGGCCACCGGGCCGGCGGGAGCCGTAGTCGGCGGATTGGTCGGGATCGTGGTCGGCTTCGTCGTCGTCGTGGGCTCGGCGGTGGTCGCTGGAGCCCCGGTCGTCGGCGCTGACGTGCTCGCTGGGGCCTCGGTCGTCGGCGCTGCCGTGCTGGCTGGGGCCTCCGTTGTCGGCACGCTCGAGTCGGTCAGGGCGCCCCTGACGATGAGACCCTTGAGCACGACCTCGAGCCTGCTGTCGCCCGAGGCCGTCGTCGTGTCGCTGCCGGCGACGTCGCCGTCGGATCCGCCCGTGGCCCAGACGATTCCGCCGACGAGCAGCGCGAGAACCACCAGCGGAGCGACGATCTGCAGCCAGAGCGGCAGCGACCGGTAACGGTGCCAGAGCCCGCCGGCCTCCTCTGGTGCTTCGGGACCGGGCTCCGGGAGGTCGCCGGGCGCCGGCGGGGGAACGTCGCTCATCGCCGGCTCCCTGTTCCGCTGGCAGCAGGTGAGTGCGCTCCGAGAACGTGGGCGCCCGATCGAGCGGCGAGTGCCATGGTCCTCAACCCAAGTCGACGGCCTCCCGGCCGGCATCGCCCAGGCAGGGTGATCCCGGCAGGCCGATTACGCGCGCGAGGCGGCTGGCCATGCTCAGTCGGCGGCGTCGAGCTTGCGGCGAAGATCGGCGAAGTACTCGTCGTCGGCGAGTGGGCCGAGGCTCCGAGCTCGCACCCCGGAGCAGGAGCGTGCGCAGTTGTTGGCGGTCCTGGTCACGTCGGATCTGTGCTCGGACGACCCCGGAACTGTCAGCCGGAACGTGCCCGATCCAGCACCAAACCGCTGACGAATCGGGCTTCGTACTGCTTCTTGTGTCCCGCGGCGGACGGCGATCTGTGAGGCGTCAGAGCGGGATTCTGCTGTCTGCCCTCACAGATCCGCCGTACAGGGCTGCAGACCGGCCAGGCGCACGACCGACGATGAGCGGACGTAGTGGTACCTTCGCCGGGGCAACGAATGGAAGCTGGTGTGGTGCGCGCCGGCAGGGGGATGATCTGAATGAAGACGCGACCGATGAGAACGCGAGCGATGGTGTCCGTCATGGCAGCGGGCTTGCTCGCCCTTGCCGCCTGCGACGACGACGACGACTCAGGTGCCGGCACAGCGGCGAGCGCCGCGCCGGAGGCGACCGTCACCACCGCCGGCACTGAGGACACGGGTGCCGCTCCCGCAGAGACTACGGAGGGGACGTCGGAGGGGACGTCCGAGGAGACGACCGGTACCGTCGGCGAGGAGGGCCCAGCAGCGACGACGGGTGAGCCCGTAGCGGCCGACGAGAGCATGGAGCCGGTGAGGTTCGGGTTTCACAACCTCGAAGGCGGCGCGCTTTCGCTGCCGGAGATCCGCCACGGCTTCGAGGAGGGCATCAAGTACGTCAACGAGGAGCTCGGCGGCATCAACGGGCACCCGATCGAGATCGAGTCCTGCAACACCGACCTGACGCCGGAGTCGTCGGTCAACTGTGCCAACCAGTTCGTGGAGGCGGGCGTCGCGGTCGCCGTGCAGGGCGTCGATGCCGCCGGCGACGCCGCGCTGCCGGTCCTCAGCCAGGCCGGGATCGCCGAGATCGCGTTGGCTGCTTTCACCCCCGGCGTCAACAGCGCCCAGGGTGACGCGTTCGTCACCCTGGCCTCGAGCGAGGAGTTCTTTGCCGCCGACTTGAAGGCCATGAAGGAGCTGGGCACGGCCCACGTCGCCGTGGTCTGGCAAGACACCCCAGGGAACCACGCCTACGAGACCTCGGTGGTCAACCCGATCGCGGAGCAACTGGGGATGGACGTCTCAACGCTCTACTTCCAGCCCCAGACCGACTGGACGTCGTTCGCCGCCGTGGTCGTGGGTTCCGGCGCCGACGGGATCAGCTTCCCGAACCCGCAGGAAGGGGAGACGCTGGCCGCCATCCCCGCCTTGCGCGCCGCCGGCTTCGAAGGGCCGATCCACGCCGGGTCGACGGTCCAGTACCTCGATCAGCTCGACGAGGACATGCTCGAGAACATCTACAACCACAAGGAGTTCTACTACTCGACGTTCACCGAGGTCCCCGAGCGGGCGCAGCAGGACATCGACATCTGGCAGCGCTTCATGGAGCGTGACGGGTTCGCGGACGAGAGCCCGCTTTACACCCAGCTCGGGTTCCACGTCGCCGTGACGGCGGCGGACATGGTGCGCCAGACCGAGGGAGAGCTGACGGCCGAGAACGTCAAGGCGTCGCTGCCCAACGCCACGGGCCACACGTTCTTCCGCACGACCGACTACGACTGCTCGAAGCCCCTCTGGCCAGGCACCACGGCCTGCGCCGCCGGTGTGATCTTCGTCAAGGCGACACCGGACAGGAAGGTCGAGGAGCTCCCCTTCAGCCCGATCGACATCTCGGATCTCGTCCCCGAGAACTGATCGCGCCGGCGCCCACTCGCCGCCGGCGATCTGTGAGCTGTCGGTGCGGGTTTCTGCTGTACGGCTCACAGTTCGCGAGGTTGGGCACAACATGGGCAGCTGTGGGGACTGGGACTCGAGGCGGACGACAGACGGACGATGAATCGACGTGCGTGGTACGGTCCGCAGGTCAAAGAATGGAGCCCGGTGCGATGCGCCGGGATAGGGGGGGTTATTGATGAGAGCGCGTCCGATGGTGTACGTCGTGGCAGCGGGCTTGCTCGCCCTTGCCGCCTGCGGCGACGACGACGATGATTCGGCTGGCGGCACACAGGCCCCTGCTGAGACGGGTGCGACGGGCACGGCCGCCGGAACCGAGGGCACGAGTGCTGTCACGACGGAACCCACGGAGGGGACGTCAGGGGAGACGACCGAAACCACCGGGGACGAGGGCACAGCAGCGACGACGGGCGAGCCCGTGGCAGCCGACGAGAGCATGGAGCCGGTGACGTTCGGGTTTCACAACCTCGAGGGCGGCGCGGTGTCGCTGCCGGAGATCCGCCTCGGTTTCGAGGAGGGCATCAAGTACGTCAACGAGGAGCTCGGTGGCATCAACGGGCACCCGATCGAGATCGAGTCGTGCAACGTCGACGTGACGCCGGAGTCCTCGGTCAACTGCGCCAACCAGTTCGTGGAGGCGGGCGTCGATGTCGCCGTCCAGGGCGTCGATGTCGCGGCCGACGCTGCGCTTCCCGTCCTGCGCCAGGCCGGGATCGCCGAGATCGCGCTGGCCGCGTTCACATCAGGGGTCAACAGCAGCGTCGGCGACGCGTTCGTCACGTTGGCGTCGACCCAGGAGTTCCTCGGCGCCGACATGAAGGCGATGAAGGAGCTAGGGACGACCCACATCGCCGTGGCCTCGCTCGACCTTCCGGCAAACCACGCCTACGAGACCGAGGTAACCGGACCGATCGTGGAGCAACTGGGGATGGAGTTCTCGCCCCTGTACTTCCAGACCCAGACCGACTGGACGACGTTCGCCGCCGTGATGGTCGGTACCGGCGCCGACGGAATCAGCTTCCCGGCTCCGCAGGAGGGCGACATTCTCGCTGCGATCCCTGCCTTGCGCGCCGCCGGCTTCGAAGGGCCGATCCACGCCGGGTCGGCGGTCCAGTACCTCGATCAGCTCGACGAGGACCTGCTCGAGAACGTCTACAACCACAAGGAGTTCTACTTCACGACGTTCACCGAGGTCCCCGAACGGGCGCAGCAGGACATCGACACCTACCTGCGGTTCATGGAGCGCGACGCGCCGGACTACGAGAGCCCCCTCTACACCCAGCTCGGCTTCCACGTCGCCGTGACGGCGGCGGACATGGTGCGCCAGACCGAGGGGGACCTGACGGCCGAGAACATCAAGGCGTCGCTGCCCAACGCCAAGGGCCACACGTTCTTCCGCACGACCGATTACGACTGCTCGCAGCCGGTCTGGCCGGACACCACCGCCTGCGGCGCCGGTGTGATCTTCGTCAAGGCGACACCGGACAGGAAGCTCGAGGAGCTCCCCTTCAGCCCGCTCGACATCTCGGAGCTCGTCCCCGAGAACTGATCTCGCCGGTCGGCGGGGGGTTCGGGGGGCAGAGGCTCCGCCGGAGCCCCCCGATCGCCGATCGATCCAGCTTGGCTGGTCGATCGGCAGCAACTCTTCGGTGCCGGCCGAAGGTCGGCTCGTTGCCCTCGGTGGAAAGGCTTTGCCTTTCCACCGAAGCGCTCAGAGCAGGCCGCTCTCTTCGGCCTCGTGGGCGGCTCGCTCGTCGCCGAGGTAGCTGGCCTCGAGCAGCTCGGCGTCGTGTCGCAGCTGACTGGCTGGCCCTTCGGCGGCCACTTCGCCATGCGCGAGCACGTAGCCGCGGTCGGCGACCTTGAGCGCGGCGAGGACGTGCTGTTCGACGAGCAGCACTCCCATCCCGCGCTCGTCGGCGATCTGGCGCACGGTGGGGAGCAGTTGCTCGACGATGATCGGCGCCAGGCCGAGGCTCATCTCGTCGAGCATCACGACCTTCGGGTCGGCCACCAACGCGCCGGCCAGCGCGAGCATCTGCTGCTCGCCGCCGGAGAGCAGGCCCGCTCGCCGGTCCATCAACTTCGTCAGGGCAGGGAAGTACGGCATGACATCGTCGATGTCGACGGTCGACTGGCGGTGCCGGCGCAGCCGGAGATTGTCGGCGACGGTGAGCTTGTAGAACAGGCCGCGGCCTTCGGGCACGATCGCCAAACCGCGCCGAGCGACCTCGTGGATCTTGGCCTTGCCGACAGGGCGGCCCATGACCTCGACCGTGCCGCCCAGAGGCGTGAGCGCACCGGCGATGGTGAGCAGGGTCGTCGTCTTGCCGGCCCCGTTGGCCCCGAGGATGCAGACGACCTCGCCCTCGCGGACCGAGATGTCGAGGTCTCGCACGACGGGCACATGCCCGTATCCGGCGACGAGGCCGTGGGTCTCGATCAGGGTGTTGCCGGTGCCGGGCCCAGCCTGGACAGGTTCAGTCACCGCGGTCATGGCGCGGCCGTGACGCTCTCCGGGCCGACATCCTCGGCACCGAGGTAGGCGGCCACCACCGCCGGGTCCTTGCGCACCTCGTCGGGTCGGCCGGTGGCGATCTGGCGCCCGAACTCGATCACGTAGATGCGATCGCAGACGCCGAGGACGAGGTGCATGTCGTGGTCGATGAGGAGGCATCCGACACCGGTTCCGGCAATCTGCTCGAGGTGCTCGCCGAACGCGATGCTCTCCGCCGTGTCGAGACCGGCGGCCGGCTCGTCGAGCAGCAGCACTCGGGGTTGCATGGCGAGCGATCGAGCCACGCCGAGAGTCTTCTGCCGTCCCAGCGACAGCTCCGACGGGCGGCGGTCGGCGACGTCGGTGAGGGCCATCAAGGCCATCGCGTCGCGAACGGCCTGCGAAGTCGGTGGATTCGGCCACACCGTGTCGCGCAGCATCTTCCATGCGTCGTTGCCGATGTCGTCGGCCACCCGCACGTTGTTCTGCGCGGAGAGGTCGTCGAAGAGCTCCACCGACTGCCATGTTCGAACCAGCCCCGAGCGAGCCCGCTGGTGGGCCGGCCTGGCCGTCAGGTCCTGGTCACCGAGGAAGACGTTGCCATGGCACGGCGTGAACCCGGTGATGGCGTCGATGAAGCTGGTCTTGCCGGCACCATTCGGTCCGATCAGGCCGACGATCTCGCCTTCGCGCACGTCGATGCTGACGTCGTCCACAGCCCGCAACCCGCCGTAGATGACGGTGATGCCGACGGTCCGCAGCACGACGTCGCCGATCTCCCGTTTGCCGCCGCGGGCCGCAGGGGCGGCGGGGACATGGGTGGCCGCCGCGCTCTCGACGTCGGATTCGTCCACGAGGGCGGCCTCGTGGGCCACGCCGGGTGGCTCAGTCAGGCCCTTCTTGAGCGCTCGTTTCCGTCGCATCTCGTCGAAGTCGGCGCGCGTCTTGCCGGCGATGCCGAGCGGGTTGAGCACGACGGTGAGGAGCAACGACACTCCACTGAACAGCGCGTAGTACTTCCCCAGCTCGAGGATGCGGTCCATGATCACGAAGACGATGCCCAAGGCGGCGAGGGCACCTGCCACGAACGCGCCGCTGACGCTGGTGATGCCGCCGAGGTAGGCGACTGCCAGGAACGTGAGACCGACGAAGACGCCGAACGACTCGGGAGAGAGCTGACCCCTGCTGTAACCGATGAGCGCGCCGCCCAAGCCAGCCAGGAACGACGCCAGGGCGAATGCGGAGAGCTTGGCGCCCGCCACGCCGATCCCGATCGATGCCGCCGCCCGCTCGTTCGAGCGAACCGCCAGCAGCTTGCGACCCGTCCCGGCGCGCATCAGGTTCCCGCCGAGGATGAACACGATGGTCGTCACGATCAGCACCATCACGGAGAACGGGAACCGGGCGATGTCGCCGCCACCCCGCACCGCCAGGTTGATCCCGAACAGCTTCGGATCAGGGATCAGGTTCTCGGCGGGTTCCACGATCTGGGGGTTGGCGAACACGAACTTCTCCAGCGTCAGCGCGGCGGCGAGGGTCACCACCGCCAATTGCGCACCGCGAATGCGCAGCGCCGGTAGGCCCACCAGCACCCCGGCCGCGGCGGCGCCGAGCGCCGCCAGCAGCATGGAGAACGGGAACGGCACTCCGGTCCCCAGCTTCGACAGGATCAGTCCGGCCACGCCCGCGAACGCCGCCTGGGCCAACGAGATCTGACCGACGAACCCGGTGAGGATGACGAGGGACAGCAGCAGCACCGCGCTCGCCAAGCTCGTCATGATGCCGAACCGGTAGCTCCCCGACGTGACCGCCAACAAGATGAAGCCGGCCACGAACAACCCGGCGATCACGACCGGGCGGTTGCGGGGCAGGATCACTGGCGGCAGGCTCGAACGGGTCTCCTCGCCACGCATCGGGATCTTGTTGCCCAACACGAACAGCGTGATCACGATGACGATGAACGGCACGGCGTCCGTCAGCCCCTGCTTCGCCCACTCCGGCCACCACGTCTTCGTGCTGGAGAGGAACTGCAGCTCCGACTGCACCACGCCCAAGGCCAGGGCGCCGACGAGTGCCGCCCACAACGAGCTGAGCCGGGCGATCAGCGCGGCGGCGAGGGCGGGCACGACCAGGAGCGTCAGGTTGCCCGGCGAGAGGACGCCGATGGCCGGCCCGGCGATGATCAGGATGAACGCGGTGAACACCGTCGACAGGATCCACGTCACCATGCCGAGGAGCTGCGGCGAGAGCCGCGCGAACGACGCGGCTCGCTCGTTCTCCGACGCAGCCTGGATCGCCAGCCCGGTCCTCGACAGCCGGAACCAGACGGCCAAGACGGAACCCAACACCACGGTGATGCCGATCAACCACAGGCGATCGACCGCCAACTTGGCGCCACCGACCTCCACCGTCCCTTGCGGCAGCATCACGTCGAGGCTCCGCGGGTCGGTGCCGTACTTGAGGCTGATGGCGGCCTGCAGCGTGAGCATGATGCCCACCGCGGCCACCACCTTCGCCAGGACCGGAGCGGTCCGCAGCGGTTTGGAGATCGCCACGTGAACCAACGCACCCAACCCGGCGGCGACCAGCAGTGCGACCACCACCGACACCCACGTCGGCGGTGGCCCCACGTCGATCGCTGGCAACCACGGCACGGGAAGGAGCAGCTCACCCTCCTGGAGGAAGCTGAAGACGTAGAGAGGGATGGTCGCCATCGCGGCGGCGGCGAAGTTGATCACGCCGGTGCCCTGGTAGGTGACGACGATCCCCATCGTCAACGCCGCATACACGGCTCCGAGGCTCAGCCCGAGGAAGAAGAAGAGGATGTACTGACTCACCTTCGGTTACTCGATTCCACTGTGACCGCTGGTTGTGGCGGTACCCGGTCCGATGGCTGCTCGGCTTGCGAGACACCCACGGTGCACATCGCCCCACGCTTCACGACGGCTCCGTCAACAGGTCGCCGGCCAACGACAGCGACGACACAAGGAGGCTCAACATGGACCGAGATCCCCTCATCGTTCCCCCTGGTTGCGATCGGGCGTCAACAGCACCCTAGACCTGCGTCGGCGGGCGATGCTGGGTGCCGAGATCACCGGGTGGTCGAGCACGGCACGAGTCAACGGCGCTGGACTCTACGTTTGTCAAGATTCGGCGGTCAACTAGTGACCATCCTGTATGTACCTGGGGGTGTCAGTGATCACCAAGCCGTCGCTGAGCGAGCTGCTCGAGGGCATCGCCAAGACCAGCGAGCATCTGCTGCTTCCGGCATTGCAGGGCTCCTCCGTGGCCGAACGGGTGACCGACATCCTGATGCTGCTCGACCGGGTCGAGGCGGAGTGGCCGCTGTCGGCACGCTCGCTGCTGGAGGACAACCTCGACATCGAGCTGACCTTGGGCCGCGTGG
>JBIOUO010000203.1:0-7384 GCA_044867195.1 Ilumatobacteraceae bacterium | reverse complement strand
TGCGAGGCCCGCGGGTTCTCGCCGATCACGAGGCACAGGTCGGTGTGCTCGAGGTCGGGGATCGGGTGCACCGTCGACGTGCCGAACACCGCCTCGCTGGCGACGAACTTGTTGGCGCAGTCCTGGGTTCCGGACGAGAACGTGCGGCGCACGCCGAGCGCTCTCAGCAGCGTGCCGACGTGCAGCGACGCCAGTGCGTTGAACGCGGTCGGGTTGCCGATATAGGCGCTGACGGCCGCCGGCCCGTGGGCACGGATGATCGCCTGCAGCCGGGCCGCGGTGTGGGCCATGGCGTCGTCCCAGCCGACCGTGGTCCACGTGCCGTCGGGCGCCCGCAACGCCGGATGGTCGAGGCGGTCGGGATCGCAGTGGATGTCGACCGCGGCGAGGCCCTTGCGGCAGGCGAAGCCCTTGGTCACCGGGTGGTCGCGGTCAGGTGTCAGCTTGACCAGCGTGCCGCCGTCCACGTGGGCCACGAGGCCGCACGACGGCTCGCAGATCCGGCAGAACGTGCGCACCGTCTCCATGCTGGCGAGCGTAGGTGGTCGCGCCGCCCCAGCTCGGGCCGGCCGCGGGGCCGGGTCAGTGCTGGACGACGGTGCCGCCGTCGACGTTCCAGGACTGGCCGGTGATCCACGCGCCCTGGTCCGAGCACAGGTACACGACGGCGTGGGCGATGTCCTCGCCGGTCCCAGCCCGCTGCAGCGGGATGCGGGCGGCGACCAGCTGGTTCCAGGTGTCGCCGCGACCGAGGTCGTCCATGCGCGACGTGTCGATGACGCCGGGGCAGATGGCGTTCACCCGCACGCCGGCGGCGCCCACCTCGCCCGACATGCACGCCGTCAACGCTTGGAGACCCGCCTTCGACGCGGCGTAGGCCGCCGTGTTCGGGGCCAGCACCTTGCCGGCGATGGAGGAGATGTTGACGATCGAGCCACCCCGGCCGCCGGCGACGATGAGCGCGCCGAACACCTTGGACATGAGGAACGAGCCGGTCAGGTTGACGTCGATCACGGTGCGCCACAGCGCCGGGTCGAGGTCGATCACCGGACGGCGGTCGTCGCCCTTGCTGGCGCCGGCGTTGTTGACCACGATGTCGACCCGCCCGAGCTCGGCCATCACCCGCTCGGCCAGCGCCTCCACGGCGGCGAGGTCGGCGACGTCGGACACGGCGGTCAGCGCCCGGCGGCCCAGGGCGCGGACCTCGTCGGCGACCGACTCGATGTCCCGCCAGCCGGAGGCCCGCTCGTCGTCGGGGTAGCGCTCCGGCGGGCGCCCGGTCCCCGTGAGCACGATGTCGCAGCCGGCACGGGCCAGCTCGACAGCGATCGGGCGACCGATCGAGCGCATGCGGCCGGCACCGGTCACGACGGCGACCTTGCCGGTCAGCCCGGTCAGCGTGTAGCTCACGGCCGTTGATCGCGCCGCTACTGGACGACCACGGCGGTGACCATGCCGAACATGCCAGCGGCGGATTCGACGTGGTTCAGGATGTGGCAGTGCAGGACCCAGGTTCCTGGGCTGTCGGCGTGGAACAGCACGGTGTACCGCTCGCCTGGGGCCACGAGCTGAGTGTCCGCGGCATACGGATGATCGAGCGGTTCGCCGTCCTTGGCGATCACGATCTGCTCGAACCCGTGGAGGTGCATGGGGTGCACCTGCAGCCCCTCGTTGTAGTAGGTGAGGCGGATCCAGTCGCCGAGCTTGGCCACGATCGGCGTGGTGGCCGGGAAGCTCTTGCCGTCGAGGCTGAGGCCGATGACGCCGGCGTCGTTGAGGACCATCGGCAGGTCCTGGGCGATGGTGATGTCCGCCGGGATCTCGATGCCGGAGATCGTCTGCCCCGCCGGCAGCGGGACGTCGCCGACGTACAGCGTGCCGAACAGGCCGTTCGGCACCGCTTCGTGGGAGTGGGCGTGGGCGTGGTACATGGCGATCGCCGGCTCGGTGACCGTGAACTCGTAGGTGTACGTCTCACCGGATTTGATCAAGTCCTGGGTGATCGGCGCGACGCCGTCCTGATCGTTGGGGACGTCGACACCGTGCCAGTGGATGTCGGTGCCGATCGGCAGCTCATTGGTCAGCTGCACCTGGACATGGTCGCCGACCTCGAGGTCGATGCGGGGGCCGGGGACCGTGCCGTTGTACGCCCACGCCTGGACGACCTCGCCGGGCCGCACCTCCCAGTCGACGATCGATGCCGTCAGCTCGAAGCGCTTCGTGCCGTCGGGGAGCACCTCCGGCGCCAGCGGCTGGTTGCCGAGGCCCTCGGTCGCGGCCGGGAAGGCCATGATCGAGTCGATCATCGCCTGATCCTGCTGGGCGCCCTCCTCCGCCGTCATTTCGTGGTCGTGCGCGGTCGCCGTCCCGTCAGCGGCGCTCTCCGCGGCGCCACTCGCGGCGCCTTCGCCCCCGACCGTGAACTCGGCGGTCATCCCGGACTCGGCGTGGCCGGGAACCGTGCAATAGAACTCGTACGTTCCGGGTGCGAGGCTGCTGATGTCCAGCTCGGTCGTCTGCCCGGCCTCGACGTCGCCCGACACCAGGTCCTCACCGCGCACGGCGATGTTGTGCAGCATCGTCCCGGTGTTGCGCACGGTGACCGTTCCGGGCGTGGACACGCTGGACGTGGACAGGTCGATGGCGAACTCCGACAGGTTGGCCGAGACGCTCTCCGCCGACGCGGTGGCGACGCCGCCGCCACCGCCACCACCGCCGTCGTCGTTCGACAGCGCGATCGCGGCGGCGATGAACCCGGCGAGCGCGGCGAGCCCGCCGAGGGCGAGCACCACCAGCGTCCACGCGTCGCGGCTGATCTTGTAGCGCTCGATCTCCCGCTCGAGAGCGTCGAGGCGCGTGTCGTCGGACTCTGTCACGGACATCGCGCCAGTCTTATCGCGCGTGAACGTCCACCGCGAAGGAACGCCGGTGCTGTGCGGTCAGGCGCCGACGTAGACGGCGAGGTGCTGGCCGGTGAGCGTGGAGCCGGCGGCGACGAGGTCGGCCGGCGTTCCCTCGAAGACGACCCGTCCGCCGTCGTGGCCGGCGCCCGGGCCGAGATCGACGATCCAGTCGGCGCGCGCCATGACCGCTTGGTGGTGGGCGATCACGATCACCGACTTGCCGGAGTCGACGAGCCGGTCGAGCAGGCCGAGCAGCTGCTCGACGTCGGCGAGGTGGAGACCGGTGGTCGGCTCGTCGAGCACGTAGATGCCGCCTTCCTCGCCCATGCGCGTGGCCAGCTTGAGCCGCTGGCGCTCGCCGCCCGAGAGGGTGGTCATCGGCTGGCCGATCGTCAGATAGCCGAGGCCGACGTCGGCGAGCCGATCGAGGATCTTGTGCGCTGCCGCCACGCGCGCCTCGCCGGCGGCGAAGAAGTCCTCGGCCTCGTGCACCGACATCGCCAGCACCTCGCTGATGTCCCGCCCGCCGAGGTGGTAGCCCAGCACCGAGGACTCGAACCGCTTGCCACCGCACTCCTCGCACACCGTCGCCACTCCGGCCATCATCGCCAGGTCGGTGTAGATGACGCCCGCCCCGTTGCAGTTGGGGCAGGCGCCCTCGGAGTTGGCGCTGAACAGCGCCGGCTTGACGCCGTTGGCCTTGGCGAAGGCCTTGCGGATCGGGTCGAGCAGCCCGGTGTACGTCGCCGGGTTGCTCCGTCGCGAGCCGCGGATCGCAGCCTGGTCGATCGACACCACACTCCCGCCGGCAGGGATCGATCCGTGGATCAGCGAGCTCTTGCCGGAACCGGCCACGCCGGTGACCACACAGAGCACCCCGAGTGGGATGTCGACGTCGACATTGCGCAGGTTGTTGGTCGTCGCGCCGCGGAGCTGCAGCACGCCGGTCGGTGTCCGCACCGCTTCCTTGAGCGCGGCCCGGTCGTCGAGATGTCGACCGGTGACGGTGCCGCTCGCCCGCAGCCCCTCGACGCTGCCCTCGTAGCAGATGGTGCCGCCCGCCGGTCCGGCGCCCGGGCCGAGGTCGACGACGTGGTCGGCGATGGCGATCGCCTCCGGCTTGTGCTCCACGACGAGCACGGTGTTGCCCTTGTCGCGCAGCTGCTGCAACAGGTCGTTCATCCGCTGGATGTCGTGCGGGTGCAATCCGATGGTGGGCTCGTCGAAGACGTACGTCACGTCGGTGAGCGACGAGCCGAGGTGGCGGATCATCTTCGTCCGCTGGGACTCGCCGCCCGACAGCGTTCCCGACGGCCGGTCGAGGCTGAGGTAGCCGAGGCCGATCTCGACGAACGAGTCGAGCGTCTTGCGCAGCGCCTCGAGCAGCGGCGCCAACGCCGGCTCGTCGAGCTCCCGCACCCAGCCCGCCAGGTCGCTGATCTGCATCGCGCAGACGTCGGCGATGTTGCTGCCCCTGATCTTCGACGATCGGGCCTCCGCGCTGAGCCTGGTGCCGCCGCAGTCGGGACAGCTCGTGAACCTGACCGCCCGCTCGACGAAGGCGCGGATGTGTGGCTGCATCGCCTCGACGTCCTTGGACAGCATCGACTTCTGGATCGTCGGGATCAGACCGGCGTAGGTCAGGTTGATCCCGTCGACCTTGATCTTCGTCGGCTCCTTGTGCAGAAGCGCGTCGAGCTCCTTCTTGGCGTACTCGCGGATCGGCTTGTCCGGGTCGAAGAAACCGCAGCCGCGCAGGATGCGGCCATACCAGCCGTCCATGCTGTAGCCGGGGATCGTGAGCGCTCCCTCGTTGAGCGACAAGCTGTCGTCGTACAGCGCGGACAGGTCGAAGTCGTTGGCCGAACCGAGGCCTTCGCAGCGCGGGCACATCCCGCCGAGACGGGTGAACGACGCCTTCTCGGTCTTCGTCCTGCCGGGGCCGCGCTCGACGGTGATCGCTCCGCTGGCCCGCACCGACGGGACGTTGAACGAGAACGCGTTGGGCGAGCCGATGTGCGGCTGCCCGAGCCGGCTGAACAGGATGCGCAGCATCGCGTTGGCGTCGGTGGCGGTACCGACCGTGGAGCGAGCGTCGGCCCCCATCCGCTCCTGGTCGACGATGATCGCCGTCGTCAGCCCCTCGAGGACGTCGACGTCGGGCCGCGCCAGCGTCGGCATGAAGCCCTGCACGAACGCGCTGTAGGTCTCGTTGATCAGCCGCTGCGACTCGGCGGCGATCGTGCCGAACACCAGCGAGCTCTTCCCCGAGCCGGAGACACCGGTGAGCACCGTCAGCCGGCGCTTGGGGATCTCCAGGCTGAGGTCCTTGAGATTGTTGACGCGCGCGCCGTGGACGCGGATCACGTCGTGGCGATCGGCAATGTGCGGCGCAGTCGGCTGCGTGCCCGTCCTCGTGGCCGTGCTCGTGGCCGTGGTCATCGTGTCCTCATCTGGGCGGGGCCGTTCAGGCGATCCTTCTGCAGAGTCTCGGAAGCGACCGTATCCACCCGGAAGGTGCGACAAGACCTCGGCAACCGACGGGGTGCGACGTTGTCGCTCGATGCGAGAACCCAGCCCGTGGCGCGGCGATGACATCCACTGACGTGTGATACAACTGGCCGCTCGCCGCGTTCGACGGCGGAGACAAGGGGGCGGCTATGGCGGAGGAGATCTTGGTGCGGGTGGTCAACGAGCTGAGGCAGGTGGTCGACGGCATTCAGCCCGACCAGATGTCGGCGCCCACGCCGTGTACCGAGTGGGACGTGCGCGCGATCCTGAACCACGTGACGGGCGGGGCGATCATGTTCGCCGAATGCGTCGAGAACGGCTCGATCTCCGACGAGGAGTTCGGCCGGCTGACGTCCACCGACTTGGTCGGAGATCGGCCGAGTGCAGTGTTCGGTGCGGCCGCGGACCGGGCGCTCGCCGCGTTCGGGCAACCGGGGGCACTCGAGCGGGTCGTCACGCTGCCGTTCGGGACGATGCCCGCCAGCGTCGCCGCGAACATCGCGGTGTTCGACCTCACCGTGCACGCGCTCGACATGGCGCGTGCGACAGGGCAGAGCACCGCCCTCGATCCGGACGTGATCCAAGCAGGTTGGGACGCCGCCCAGGCCATGCTCAGTCCCGAGATACGGGCCGGCGGGCGGTTCGCCGAGGCTCAGCCGTGCGCGGACGGCGCGCCACTTGTCGATCGGCTGATGGCGTACTCCGGCCGTTCGATCTAGCGTCCATCTGGGTGGGATTCGTATCTGGGCGGGAATCGTCCCGGAATCCGAGACGATTCCCGCCCAGAAGCCCAGTTGGAACGATTCCCAGCAGCTCAGCGCACCGCCTTCTGCACCAGGGCGCTGATCGTCGCCTCGTCGGCGGCGGTCAACTCCTTGAGGGCGAAGGAGGTCGGCCACATCGTTCCTTCGTCGAGGTTCGCCACGTCGTTGAAGCCGAACGTGGCGTACCTCGCCTTGAACTTGTCCGCGCTCTGGAAGAAGCAGAGCACCTTGCCGTCCTTGGCGTAGGCGGGCATCCCGTACCAGGTCTTCGGTACCAGGGCCGGCGCGCTCGCCGTGACGATCGCGTGCAGCCGTTCGGCCATCGCACGGTCCGGCGCCGGCATCTCGGCGATCTTGGCGAGCACGGCGCTCTCCCCGTCCGCCTTGCCCCCCTTGCCCGCCTTGTCGCCGCGCGCTTCGGCTTTCAGCTCCTGGGCCCGCTCCCTCATCGCCGCCCGTTCCTCGGCCGTGAACCCTTGCGCGCCCTCGTCGTCTGCAGTTGTGCGCGTCGCCGACTGCGCTGTGGTCTTGCGGGCGGGTTTCTTCTCAGCCATTGCGATGCACCTCCGTGTGCCGGGCCATTCCACTCACGGGTCCTGCAGCAAGCCCAGGACGTTGCCATCGGGGTCGGTCACGGTGGCCACCAGGCGGCCGCCACCGACGTCGTGCGCCGGCTCCTTCACCGTGGCACCTGCCGCGGTCACGTCGGCCAGCTTGGCCTCGATGTCTGAGACGTGCCAGTAGGCCACCGGTGAGGTCATGCCCTGCGGACCACCGCTCGGCACCAGACCGATGTGCTGGCCCGCCGCCTCGTAGCCGACGTAGTAGGACTCGTCGGCCTGCGGTGGGACGCCGAGCAGGGCGGTGTACACAGCCTTGGCGGTCGCCAGGTCGGATACTGGATGCAACACGGTCTTGATTCCCTGGGTCGTCGTGCCGGTCATGGTCACTCCTGAAGTGCGTAGGTGACTGTGGTACCTCGTCTCCAATTGAGAGTACCACTTTCAATTCGAGAGTGCTAGTATCGCATCTCGTGGCCACCCGCGTCAAGGGCGATCCTCCCGCCAAGCCCGGCGCGAGCCAGGCCCGCACCCGTCTCGCCCGTCGCGCGGTGGTCGATGCGGCCCGGCACCTCTTCCTCGAGCGCGGCTACCAGGCGACGACCATCGACGCCATCAGCGACCGCTCCGACGTCCCGGCGGCGAC
>JBIOUO010000202.1:0-5712 GCA_044867195.1 Ilumatobacteraceae bacterium | reverse complement strand
GTCGCCACCGCCGCCAGCGGATCGACCGGCGAGCCGACTCCCGGGCGCAGCTCCGATCGTCCGAGCGCGCGCCATGCCGTCAACGAGTGCCCGTCGGAGCTGCGCACCGAGCGCTCTCCGAGTGCCAGCAGCGGCAGCGCGACGAGCGCCGCTGTCGCCGCGCCGACACCGCCGACGAGAATCCGCTGCCCGGCGCTGCGCGCGTGCTGGCGGCGGGCCAGGGGGCGCAGGGCGAGCGCCCGGCTGTGGCGGCGCTGCTGCCAGGTGGTCCACGCGACGCCCGCACCGATGGCGACGAGCTGGAGGACCGAGAGCGTCGCCGCCGCGCCGACGTTGCCGATCTGCGTCGCCTGGCGCCAGATCTCGACCTCCAGCGTCGACGTGCCGGGGCGGCCGAGGACGCGGATCACGCCGTAGGACGTGAACGTGAAGACGAAGACGATCGACGCCGCGGCCAGGATCGCCGGGCGCAGCAGCGGGAACGTGATCTCGCGCCACGTCCGCCACGGCGACGCCCCGAGCGTGGCTGCCGCCGCCTCGAGGTCGGGCGGGAGGTGGTCCCACACCGCGCCGACCGTGCGCACGACGACGGCGAGGTTGAACACGACGTGGGCGAGCAGGATCGCCGGCACGCCGCGCTCCCACGGCTGCGGCAGGATCGCCAGGATCGCCGCGCCCATCACCACGGTCGGCAGGACGAACGCCGACGCCAGCAGTGCGGTCAGCAGCCGGCGACCGGGGAAGCCGAAGCGGGCGATGACGTATGCCGGGGCCAGCCCGACGGCGAGCGTGAGCGCGGTGCTGGCGAGCGCCTGCCACAGCGTGAACCACGCGATCCGCCACGTCGCCTCCCGCCCGAGCGTGTCGCCGACCGCCGCCGCCGACAGTCCCCGCCCGAGCAGTGTCACGAACGGCCAGACGTAGAACAGCCCGAGGAACGCGACCGGGATCGCGGTCAGCGCGGCCACCAGCAACGGGGGCAACCGATTCCCCCGTGTCGCCGAAGCGATCCTTGGGCGGGGGGTTCGGGGGGAAGAGGCTTCGCCGGAACTGCTCACCGCAGCACGGTGTCGGTCCACGTCTCAAGCCACTGCTCGCGGTGCTCGGCGATGGTGGCCGGGTCGAGCGTCGCCGGGTCGGTCGGCACGGTGGCGTTCTCCGTGAACACGTCGGGCAGGGCGACGTTGGCGTTCGCCGGGTAGACGAACAGGTTGAGCGGCAGTTCTGACTGGAAGCGGTCCGACAGGAGGAAGTCGATCAGACTGCCGGCCTCGGCCGAGTGGTCGGTGCCGCGCAGGATGCCGGCGTACTCGATCTGGCGGAAGCAGGTCGTGGCGACGACGCCGGTCGTAGCGTGATCGATCGGCGGGTCGGCGAACACGACCTCGGCCGGCGGGCTGCTGCCGTAGCTGACGACGAGCGGGCGGTCACCGTCGCTAGCCCCGGAGAACTGCCCGTAGTAGGCGTCGTCCCAGCTGTCGGCGACCTCGACGCCGTTGTCGCGCAGGCGCGACCAGTAGTCCACCCACCCGTCCTCGCCGTACGTCGCGATCGTCGTCAGCAGGAACGCCAGGCCGGGCGACGACGTCGCCGGGTTCTCGACGACGAGCAGGTCGCGGTACGCCGGGTCGGTGAGCGCATCGAGGTCGGCGGGCGGCGCCAGGTCGTGCTCGGCCAGCCACTCGTCGTCGGTGTTGACGCAGACGTCGCCGAAGTCGATCGGCGTCGCCTCGCCGTCGGGCACCAGCGCACGCAGCTCGGCGGGCACGGCGTCCAGGCCCCCCGCCTCGTACGGCGTGAAGACGTCGGCGTCGAGGACGCGCGACAGAAACGTGTTGTCGACGCCGAACATCACGTCGCCTTCGGGGTTGCCGGCGGTGAGTACGGCCTTCGACACCATCGTTCCCGCGTCGCCGGCGCGCAGGACGTGGACGCCGATCCCGGTGTCGGCCGTGAAATCGGCGAGCACGCCGTCGAGGGCGTCGGTCCACGAGTCGTAGGTGACCAGCGTGATCGAGGCGCTGGAGCCGGCGGCGGTCCCGGTCGCCTCGCCGGTAGCCGTCGGCGCGGTTGACGCGATCGTCGTGTCGTCGTCGTCGCTGCAGGCGGCGAGCGCGAGGGCGCAGGCCACGAGCACCGTGAGCAGGCGGTTGCCGTTCATGCGTCGGTTCCCGGCACGATGACGGTGACGATCCCGCGCTTGACCGTGACGGTCGTCGGGCCCTCGTCGGGATCGGCGATGTTGCTGACGCCGAGGCCGACCAGCGGGGCGAGGTCGTGGTCGGCGAGCGGCCAGCGGGCGCCGGTGACCGTGACGCCGGTGACCGGGCCGTGCATCGCCAGCACGGAGAACGTGGTGCCGGCGGGCAGGTCGAGCGTCACCGATCGGGGCGCGTGGACGACGTGCAGCTGACAACCGCCCCACCACGCCTCAAGCTCGTCGACGGCCGCCAGCTCCGGCGCGCCGAGCGCGCCGAGGGCGGCGATCGCGTGGTCGAGGCGGTCGCCCTCGCCGGCGATCAGGAGGATGCGCCGCGGCTGGTACGTGGCGGCGTGGGCGATGGCCAGCTCGGTGTCGGTGGCCGGCTTGTCGACCGGGTGGCGGACGATCTCGATGTGCTCGGTCGCCCAGGCGAGCCCGATCGCCGACACCGAGTCGAGGTCGCCGACGAGGACGGCGGGGTCGAGCCCGGCTGCCCGCGCGTGGTCGAGCCCGCCGTCAGCGGCGATGACGAACGCACCGTCGGGCACCACGGCGAGAGCGCGCCCGTCGAGCGGTGCTGCGCCGGTGGCCACGACGATCGTCGGGGATGGTCGTGGATCGTTCATCGGTCTCGCTTCCTCCGCCGGCATTACCCGGGTCAGGTTCTCGGGTCGGCGGCGGCGGCCACCCTCTCAGCCCACCGATCCGGTGAGCTCCCCGCGCTGGTCGCCGCCCACGGTAGCGGCTGGGCGCCTGCTTCGCCGCTGGCTGACGATCGTGAACATCGCCAGCCCGACGATGACGAGCACCATCCCGGGGATCTGGGCCGGCTTGATCTGCTCGCCGAGGATCAGGTAGCTCCAGCACACCGCCAGCGCCGGCTGGGCGACCTGGATGATCCCGATCGTCCCGATGTCGACCTCGCGCTGGGCGAACGCGATCAGCCCGTGACCGAGCATCCCGGTCAGCACGGCGAGGAGGCACACCGCCGCCCAGCCCTTGGCGGACAGCGGCCAGATCTCGTCGCCGGCGATGACCAGCGCGACGGGAGTCGCGGTGAGCACGCCGATCGGCATCATCGTCGCCATGAAGTCGACGACGTCGACGGTGGCCCGGGCGCGGCGGCCGGTCAGCAGGTAGCCGATCCAGAACCCGACGACGACCACCACCAGCAGGTCGCCGCCGACCGACGCCCCGCCCTGGCTGCCGCCGAGGAACAGCACGATCGCCAACCCGACGAGGGTGAGCGCGGCCCACGGCAGGGCGCGGCGGTCGGGGTGCTCGCCGAACAGCACGGCGCCGAGCGGGAGCAGCACGATCGGGCTGAGGGCGGTGATGAACTCGGCGTGGGCGATGCTCGTGCGGGTGATGGCCGTGAAGAACAGCGTGATGTTGAAGCCGAAGCAGAGCCCGGCGGGAAGGACGCGCCGCCACGTCTCGGCCGACGGGGCAGGGCGCCCGGTGCGCACCTTGCGGACCGCGATCACGATCCACCACAGGACGACGGCGAGGATCATCCGCCAGAACGCGATCACCGATCCCGGCGTGCCGGCCCACTTGACGAGCGTCGAGCTGCTGGAGAAGGCGAGCACCGCCAGGACCATGGCGATGATGCCGATCGGCACGAACGACGGTCGGCGAAGCGTGCGGCGGACGGCGACGACCGTCACGCGGGGTGCTCGGCAGCCCGGTACACGTCGGGCTCGATGAACACGTAGTGGGCGATGGGCACCGCGGCGCGCAGGTCGCGCTCGGCGCGGTCGATGGCGCCGGCCAGCTCCTCGATGCTGAGGTCCGGCTCGAACTCGAGCTTCGCCGCCACGAGCAGCTGCTCGGGCCCGAGGTGCTCGGTGCGCAGGTGGATGATCCGGCGCACGGCGGCGGCGTCGGCGAGGCTGCTGGTGATCTTGGCCAGGTCGGCCTTGGTGGCCGACTCGCCGATCAGCAGGCCCTTCATCTCGATCGCCAGCACGATCGCGATCGCCACCAGCAGCACGCCGATGGCGATCGAGCCGACGGCGTCCCAGCGCGGATTGCCGGTGTAGTGGGCGAGCAGCACGCCGACGAGCGCGAAGCCGAGACCGATCAGGGCGCCGGTGTCCTCGAGCAGCACGACGGGCAGCTCGGGTTCCTTCGAGCGGCGGATCCAGTGCAGCCAGCCGACGCGACCGGTGCGGTGGGTGGACGCCTCCTTGTACGCGGTGCGCAGGGAGAAGCTCTCGAGGACGACGGCGAACAGCAGGATGCCGATCGCCACGCCGAGGTTCTCGACCTCATGCGGGTGGCGCAGCTTCTCGATCCCCTCGTACAGCGCGAACAGCCCGCCCATCGAGAACAGCACGAGGGCCACGACGAACGCCCAGAAGTAGCGCTCGCGGCCGTAGCCGAACGGGTGCTCGGCGTCGGCCTGGCGGGCGGCGCGCTTGCCGCCGAGCAGCAGCAGCAGCTGGTTGCCGGTATCGGCGAGGGAGTGGGCGGCCTCGGCGAGCAGCCCGGCCGAGCTGGTGATCACGAACCCGACGAACTTGGCGATGGCGATCCCGAGGTTGGCCAGGAAGGCGGCGAGGATGGCGCGCCGGCTGCCTTCTTGCACCGGCCCAGGTTGCCACAGCCCCTCGCCCACCCGAGTGTGGGCGGGCATCGGAGTACCGGCGTGGCGGATTTCGACCGTCTGACACTCGGATGCACGAATTACTCGGGTGGGTAGCCTGGAGGCATGTCTCCACTCGAACGCCTCGGGTCGACGGCCACTGACGGGCGCGAGTCGATCATCGAGATCACGCCGGCGGCGCACGCCAAGCTCGTCGAGCTGCGCGATGCCGAACCGGACAGCGAGTCGCTCGGCCTACGTCTGGAGCTGGCGTCCGGACCGGGTGAGGACTTCCGGTACGACCTCAGCTTCGACGAGTACCTGACGGCCGCGTTCACCGACGAGGTGCGCACCCACGACGGGCTCAAGGTCATTATCCCCCAGCGCGACGTCGACGCGCTGGAGGGCGCGACGCTCGACCACAACGACACGGTTGGCCTCGTCATCCGCAACCCGAACCGGCCGGCTACGCCCGTGGTCGAGGGCCTGACCAGCGACGACGAGCTGTCGGCGCAGATCGAGATGATGGTCGCCGGCGAGGTCAACCCGGCGCTCGCCCAGCACGGCGGGTTCGTCTCCTACGTCGGCCACGACGGGCAGGGCACCGTGTACATGACGATGGGCGGCGGCTGTCACGGCTGCTCGATGAGCAAGCTGACGATGCTCGACGGCGTGCAGGCCATGCTGTCGGAGGCGATCGAGGGCGTCGAGCGGGTCAAGGACCTCACCGACCACACCACCGGCGAAAACCCCTACTACAGCTGACCGCTGCGTTTTCGTCCGGATTCTGGTTGTGGACTTTCGCACTTTCGGGCCGAGCGCTGACCGGCCTGTGATGTAGCGGGGCTCGGTCGGTTCGATTGCCACCACGTGGCGGGTGCGATGGAGCACTCTTGATCTGTCCGTGAGTAAACGGACA
>JBIOUO010000201.1:0-7902 GCA_044867195.1 Ilumatobacteraceae bacterium | reverse complement strand
GGGCCGAGAGCACCGACGGCGGGTCGACGTTCTCCTTCACGGTCCCGGCGGCGCCGGTCGTCCCGGCGGCGTCGGTGCCGACCGAGCCCGTCAGGCTCCCGTGAAGCGGGCCGGGCGCTTCTCCAGGAACGCCTCGCGGCCCTCGCGGGCGTCGGCGCTCGCCCACGCCGCGATGCGGGCGGCCTCGAACGCCTCGTCCGGCGCCGGCGGTGGGCCCGAGCGCTCGAGCGCCAGCTTGTGCGCGGCCATCGTCAGCGGGGCGAGGGTGCACAGCTGACGGGCCCACGCGAGGGCGTCGTCCAGGTCGCCGAGGCGATGCACGGCGCCCGCCGCGTGCAGGGCCGCACCGTCGTACTGCTCGGCGGCCAGCAGCATGCCGCGAGCGATCGGCCAGCCCAGCTCGCGCGCCATCCGTTCGACCGTCCAGTGATCGATCACGAGACCGAGGCGCGCCGCGGGGATGCCGAACCGGCTGGTCGGCGTCGCCACCCGCAGGTCGCAGCTGATCGCCAGCTGGGTGCCGGCGCCGAGCGCCGGACCGTCGACCGCGGCGATCACCGGCACGGCCAGCTCGGTGAACCCGCGCAGGGCGCGGTGCAGCGCGGCGGCGAACTCGCCCTCCTCGACGCCGGTGAGGTCGGCGCCGGCGCTGAAGGCAGGTGGCGTCCCGGTGAGCACGAGCACGCGAGCCACCGCTGCTTGGCGCTGGGCATCGAGCAGCCCGAGCAGGGTGGCATGGTCGACGGCGTTGCGACGCTCGGGACGATCGAGCGTCGCGACCAGCACGCCTCCCGCCCCGCCGTCGTCGCCGTCCCAGGCCACCCGTACCATTCATCCGACTCTATGGGCCCGCTGGAGGACGATCCGATCCGCCGCCGGCGGGCCCAGGTCGCCCGCTGGACGCTGCTCGCCAACCGGATCGGCTACCTGCTGCTCGGCATCGCTGTCGCGCTCTTCTTCGTCGCCCTCGCGGCCGGATTCTCCGCACCGCTCGCGACCGCAGTCGTCGCTGCGCTCATCGCGGCATGCGTGCTTCTCGCCCCCTCGATCGTGCTGGGGTACGCGATCAGAGCTGCCGAGCGTGAAGACCGGGAACGTGGCCGGTGACCCGGTTACCATGCGGTAACCATGACGTCGCGCCTGACTGCCACTGCCCGCCGCGAGCAGCTGCTCGACGTGGCGCTGGAGGTGTTCGCCCGCTCCGGTTACCACGAGACCTCGATGAACGACGTCGCCGACGCGGCGGGCGTCACGAAACCCGTGCTCTACCAGCACTTCGAGTCCAAGCGCGAGCTGTACCAGGCACTGCTCGACGAGGTCGGAGCGCGGATGCTCGGCACGATCGTCGACGGGACCAGCGACGCGATCGACGGCCGGTCACGGACCGAGCTCGGCTTCCGCGCCTACTTCCGCTGGGTCGCCGAGGACCATGCGGCGTTCATGCTCCTCTACGGCGGTGCCTCGCGGCTCGATCCGGATTTCAACCGTGCCGTGCGGCGGGTGACGAGCGGGATGGCGCTGGCGATCGCCCCCCTGATCGAGGCCGACATCGACGACGAGCACCGGCTCACGCTGGCTCATGCCCTGGTCGGCCTCGCCGAGGGAGCAAGTCGCAGGCTCGTCGAGCGGGGCGTCGACTTCGATCCCGATGTGGTCGCCCGGCAGGTCAGCGACCTCGCGTGGGCCGGCCTGCGCGGCATCCACCGGTGATCGGATTCTGGGAGGCGACAATCTCGGAATCGAGACTGTCGCGCCCCAGAAGGCGATGCGAGACCACGGCCACCCAGATGGACCCAGATGGACCTCAGCGGGCGCTGAACTGGAGGCCGCGATAACCCTCGACGAAGCCGGCCGCGCTCGCGGCGGCGGTGATCTCGGCGTTCACCGGTGACGAGGTGAGCGGCTCGCCGTCGACCTTGCGCACCTCGACGCGACGCAGGCGGCCGCGGCGTACCAGGTCGGCGAGCGCCTCGGCCCACGAGCGGTCGTCGTGGGTGTGCGGGAACGTCACGAGGTGGTGCGAGCGCCGGTCGTACCAGGCCGTCGGATCGCCGTCGCGCAGCACGACGACGGCGGCGGCCGTCCGCGCCGGCCGCCCCGGAGACGCCGGCCAGGCGAGCGCGGCACCGTACGGCTGGGCCGGATCGGTGGCGGCGAGGACGATCGGCGCCGTCGCCGCCCCAGCGACCACTTCGTCGGCCCGCTCGCGGACCATGCGGAGGCGGTCGACGGCACCAGGGAGGGCGAACTGGGCGGCGCCGAGGCCGCTCACGAAGTAGCCGCGCCGTACCTGACCGCGCTCCTCGAGGACCTTCAGCACGCCGTAGACGGACGCGTAGCCGCCGACGACCCCTTCGGCCAGTACTGCTTCGCGGGTCACCACGCCATGGCGCTCGACCAGCTGCCGCGCGGTCGCGTGCGCCGACTCGGTCGCCGGTGGCGGTGGCCGGAGGAGCGGGGCGACGAGGCTCCAGCGTCCCGCGCCGGCGGGTGGCCCCATGCGTGTGAGGCGTCCCGGCCGCGGCCGGCGGGCGCGGCCACCGGCAGCGCCTCGTGGACGTCGGCCACCGGAGGTGCCCGTCACGGCGCGCAGCGGCGCCAGCGAGTCGTTCGTCACCTCGCCGGCCCATACCAGGTCCCACAGCGCGGCGAGCAGCTCGGTCTCCGCGGCTGCCGGCGCGGCGGCGCGCAACTGGTGCCAGAAGCTCGCGCCGCACTCGGCGAGCGCGGTGCGTAGCGCCTCGTGCAACACCCCGTCCGGCGACGGCTGCACCTCCCATCCGGGCGCGAGCAGCGCCAGCTGGTCGGCGAACGCGAGCCGCACGCCGCCGTCGCTTGAGCCGATCGCGCCGGCTCCGACCCACACCACGTCGCCGGCCGTGCACAGCTCGTCGAGCATCGACGGCCGGTACTCGTCGACCCGCGCCGCGAGAACGTCGGCCTCGAGCGTCGACGCCACGATCGGCGCCCCGGCCAGCATCCCGAGCGCTTCGACCACGCCGTCGACACCGCCCCGCTGGGCCGGGATCCCTTGCCACGCGGGCAGGAACCGGGCCAGCGCCTCGGGCTCGACCGGCTCGACCTGCCGCCGCAGCATCGCCAGCGACCGCCGCCGCAGCTGGCGCAGCACCTCGGTGTCGCACCACTCACGGCGCACGCCCTCGGGCCGGAACTCTCCGCGCACGACGCGGTCGGAGCCCTCGAGCGCAGCCAGCGCACCGAGCACGCGCGTTTCGGGGACACCGAGACGCGTCGCGACCTCGCGTTCGGTGAACGGGCTGTGGGTGCGGGCGTACCGTGCGACCAGGTCCTCCAGCGGGCGAGGAACGGGTTCGGTGAACGCGGCCGGCAGGCCCAACGGCAGCGCGCACCCCAACGCGTCGCGATAGCGCGCCGCGTCCTCGGCTACCGCGTACCGCGTCTCGCCGGCGACGCTGACCTCGATCGCCCGCTTCTCGGCCAGTAGCTCGCCGAGCCAGCCCCGCCGGCCGTGGTCACCCGGCAGCAAGCTCGGATCGACGAGCACCGAATGCGGCGGCTCGCTGCGCAGGTCGAGCTCGGCCGCCGACAGCTCTCCGACGCGGCGCAGGACATCGTGCAGCTCGTCGGCGCTGCGCGCCCGGCGACCGTCGGAGAGGCGCTGCAGATCGAGCTCGACGTCGGCCAGCACGCCCGGGTCGAGCAGCTCGCGCAGCTCCTCCGCGCCGAGCAGGTCGCGCAGGAGGTCGCGATCGAGGGCCAACGCCGCCGCCCGCCGCTCGGCGAGCGGGGCGTCACCCTCGTACATGTAGGCAGCGATCCAGTTGAACAGCAGCGACTGGGCCATCGGGCTCGGCTTGGTCGTCTCGACGGTGACGACCCGCACGCTGCGGCTGCGCAGCTGACCGAGGACGTCGCGCAGCGCCGGGACGTCGAACACGTCCTGCAGGCACTCCCGCGAGGCCTCGAGCAGGATCGGGAACGTCGGGTACTTGGCCGCCACGGCGAGCAGGTCGGCGGCGCGTTGGCGTTGCTGCCACAGGGGCGTGCGCTGGTCGGGACGCCGGCGCGGCAGCAGCAGTGCCCGTGCCGCGCACTCGCGGAACCGCGAGGAGAACAGCGCCGTCTGGGGGAGCGTCTCGACCACCAGCTCCTCGATGTCCTCGGGGTCGATCAGCACGGCCTCCAACGGCAGCTCGTCGGCGGCCTCGGGGAGGCGCAGGACGATCCCGTCGTCGCCCCACATCGACTCCACCGGCATGTCGTAGCGGTCGGCCAGGCGACGCTCGATGGCCATCGCCCAGGGCGCATGGACCGGCGTGCCGAACGGGCTCAATACGCACACCCGCCAGTCGCCGATCTCGTCACGGAATCGCTCGACCACCACCGTTCGGTCGTCGGGCACGACCCCGGTCGCCTCCGCCTGCTCGGCGACGTACTGCACCAGGTTGGCCGCCGCCAGCTCGTCGAGCGCGTACTCGACGCGCAGCATCGCGGTCGCCGCCTGCTGGGGGAGCTCACGCAGTTGGCGGACGAACGCACCGAGCGCCCGCCCGAGCTCCAGCGGCCGGCCGGGCCGGTCGCCGTGCCAGAACGGCATCTTGCCCGGCTCACCGGGTGCCGGCGTGACGGTGACCTTCTGGAACGTGATGTCCTCGATGCGCCACGTCGACGCCCCGAGCACGAACGTCTCGCCCGGCCGGCTCTCGTAGACCATCTCCTCGTCGAGCTCGCCGACTCGCGTACCGTCGGGGAGGAACACGCCGAACAGGCCGCGATCGGGGATCGTCCCGCCTGACGTGACGGCCAGGCGCTTCGAGCCGTCGCGGGCCCGGACGGTGTCCGTGACCCGATTCCAGACCACACGCGGGCGCAGCTCGGCGAACTCCTCGCTCGGGTACCGGCCGGCGAGCAGGTCGAGCGTGTTGGCGAGCTGCTCGTCCGAGAGCTCGGCGAAGTTGGCGCTGCGCCGCACCAACGCGGCCAGGTCACCCAGGGGCGTCTCGCCGTGGGCTGCGACGTGGGCGACGAGCTGCTGGGCGAGCACGTCGAGTGGGTTGCGCGGGTACCGCGTCGACTCGATCTCGCCGTCGATCATCCGGCGGGTCACGACGGCCGCCTCGAGCAGGTCGCCCCGGTGCTTGGGGTAGATCGAGCCACGGCTCGGCTCGCCGACCTGGTGGCCCGCGCGACCGATCCGCTGCAACCCGCGGCTGACCGCTCCCGGTGACTCGACCTGGATCACCAGGTCGACCGCCCCCATGTCGATGCCCAGCTCGAGGCTGCTCGTGGCGACGATGCCCCGCAGGTCGCCGCGCTTCAGCTCGTCCTCGACGACCACTCGCTGCTCGCGCGCAAGCGAGCCGTGGTGGGCGCGTACCAGCTCCTCGCGCAGCGCCCCCGTCTCGGGATCGACGCCGATGCCCCGCTCGGCGGCGAGCTCGTTGAGCTTGGCGGCCAGCCGCTCGGCCTGGCGACGGGCGTTGCAGAAGATGATCGTCGAGCGGTGCTCGAGCACCTGGTCGAGGATCCGCGGGTAGATGCTCGGCCAGATGCTCGACCGCTGCGCGGGCGCGGCGGCTGCCGCCGAACCGCCCATCCCGCCCATCCCGCCCATCCCGCCCTGGTACGACGGGTCCCCGGACGGGGCCGTGCTGCCAGCGAGATCGCCCATGTCCTCGACCGGGATCACCACCTCGACATCGAGTGGCTTGCGGATGCCGGCATCCACGACGGTCACCGGGCGGGGCTCGCCCGGCGCGGCCCAACCGCCGAGGAACCGCGCGACTTCCTCCAGCGGTCGCTGCGTCGCCGACAGCCCGATCCGCTGGGGCGGGCGGGCCGTGATCGTCTCGAGGCGCTCGAGGGAGAGCGCGAGATGGGCGCCGCGCTTGGTCGGCGCGAGGGCGTGGATCTCGTCGACGATGACGGTCTCCACGCCGGCGAGGGTCTCCCCTGCCGAGGACGTCAGCATCAGGTAGAGACTCTCGGGTGTGGTGATCAACAGGTCCGGCGGGCGCCGGACGAGGCGCTGGCGGTCGCGCGAGGCGGTGTCGCCCGTGCGCATGGCGACCTCCGGCACCAGCACGGGCTCGCCGAGCCGCTCGGCAGCCAGGGCGATGCCGGCGAGCGGGGCGCGCAGGTTCTTCTCGACGTCGAAGGCCAGCGCCCGCAACGGCGAGATGTACAAGACCCGGGTGCGCCGCACCCGGTCCTCGGGCGGGGGCGACGTGACGAGCGAGTCGATGGCCGACAGGAAGGCGGCGAGGGTCTTGCCGCTCCCGGTCGGCGCGCAGATCAGGGTGTGCGCGCCCGCCGTGATCGGCGGCCACCCTTGGACCTGCGCCCCCGTTGGCTCGGGGAACGAGGCGGCGAACCAGGCCCGCACGGCGGGCGAGAACACTTCGAGCACCTGGTGATCAGCGATGGGTCCGAGCGTACCGAGGGGGTGTCACAGCGAGTCCCGGGCTTCTGAGCAGGGCGTTCGGGCAGTCTCGTGCCCGATCCGGGCGCTGAGCGATCTGGGCGCTCAGCGCGACCTGGGCGTTGAGCCGATCTGCGCGCTCAGCGCGACCTGGGCGCGCGGCCGGACGACACTCGGCAGAGCGGTGGCTGCGGGTCGCAGCGGTGACAGCCCATCAAGCGACTCACCTGCGAAGTGACCTCTCGAGGCTTCGGCCCCGTGCCGGAGCCGAAGCGTTGCCGGATGGAGACGCACCACGCGCGCACCCCGACGCCTCCGAACGTGCAGCACTCTCGCCAAGACCCGAGACGATGCACAGAATCCCAGTTGATGGCGCGACTGCGCGGCGAGCGGGCCATCCCCCACGCTCGTCACCGCTTCGGCCCCCGTCCGCAGGAAGCGTGCGAGGTCAGGTCGAAAGTCACGCCGCGAGGCGCAGCGCGCCGCGCCGAGCGAGCAGCGAGCGAGGCCGTCAAGCAGGGTAGGCGGTCGCCAGGGCGTCGGCGATGAGGCGGGCTCGCTCGGCGTTGCCGGCAGACGTGTAGTGGATGCGGTCGTCCTGGAACCAGGCGTCCTGGACGACGGCGGCCCAGTCGTAGACGGCCAAGTTGGGATGGCGGGCGGCAGCCGCGGCGAGCGCCTGGTCCCACGCCTGCATTTGGCTGTTGGACCACTCACCGTCGTCGACGAGCGTCTTGACGTTGACCCAGAGCACCGGATCGTCACCGATCACCTCGAACATGCGGTCGATGCGCCGGTCCGCCGTGAGCGCACCGCCGACCGCCAGGTTCGCCGCGTCGGTCGTGCCGAGGGCGAGCACCCAGCACCCGTCGTACCCCCCGACCTTCTGCCGCGCCGCGACCTCGTAGGCGTCCTCCTGATCCGGCATCGACTCGACGATCGAGCGGGCGCCGGAGATCTCGTTGCGGAAGTCGGTGACACCGACGCGGGCGTACTGGGCGTCGATGCGCTGCGCGGGGTCGGCGAGGAAGTCCGGCGACATCAGGCCGACGGACGTCGAGTCGCCGATGTGCACGACCGAGGAGCACGACGTGCGACCGGCGCCCGGTGCGGTCGTCGGCGCCACCGGCGGGTCACTCGCCGCCGTGGGGGTCGTCGCGGCGGAGGTGTCCTCGGGCGGCGTCGCGGACGACGGCGAGCCGTCGATCCACGCGCCGACCACCGCCAGCACCATCACGAGCGCGGCCGGGATGACGGCCCCGCGCGGCAGGCTCATCGAGGCCGGACGCTACCCTCACATGTCCTCGGCCCGCCCATGAGCACCAGGACGATCCCGACGACGCGTGCTGCGCCACAGACCTCCGACGTCCCGTACCTGCCGGGGTTGGACGGGATGCGGGCGTTGGCGGTGATGGCGGTGATGGTGTACCACGCCAACCCGTCGTGGCTGGCGGGCGGGTTCTTGGGTGTCGAGGTGTTCTTCGTCATCTCCGGCTACC
>JBIOUO010000200.1:0-14681 GCA_044867195.1 Ilumatobacteraceae bacterium | reverse complement strand
TCGTACGCCGTGCGGAACGCGCCGCGGCGCTGGAGCTCGGGCACGAGGTCGTCGACGATCGCCGCGAGGTCGTGGCCGGTCACACCAGGTCGCAGCCGGAACCCGTCGACGCCGGCCGCCCGCCACGCCTCGAGGAGGTCGGCGAGATCACCGGCCGACCCGGCCACGACCGCCGCGTCCGAGCGCATCGCGAACCCGGCAAGCTCGTCGAGGCGAGCCCGGTGCGCCTCGGCGGCGGCGGTCGTCCTGCCGAGGAACACGACGAGGTCGGCGAACACGAGCAGCGGGTGGCCGCGGCGCTCGACGCGCGCCTCGGCGGCACGGATCTCGGCGATCCAGCGCGGTACCTCGCCGGCGTCAGCCGGCGTGACGAACACGACGTCGGCTGACGTCGCAGCGAACTCGAACGGCACCCGCTGGTGGGCGAGCACGGCCACGACGGGCTGACCCTGCGGTGGACGCGGCACGATCGACGGCCCGCGCACGGCGAAGAACCGTCCCTCGAAGTCGACGTAGTGCAGGCGGTCACGATCGACGTAGCGGCCGGTGGCGATGTCGCGGATGACGGCGTCGTCTTCCCAGCTGTCCCACAGCCGGCGAACGACGTCCACGACGTCGGTCGCCTCGTCGAACAGATCCTGGAGCCCGGATTCGGCGGCCGGCTCGGCGCGCGTCCCCACGAGCGCGGCGTCGCTCGGACGCCCGCTCACGCGCGGCTGCCATCCGGCCCGGCCACGGCTGACGAAGTCGAGCGTCGCCAGCGTCGACGCGAGGTGGAACGGCTCGGGATACGTCGTCGTGGCCACCGGGACGAGCCCGATGTGCGTCGTCGTCGGAGCGACCCGCGAGGCGACCAGCGTGGCGTCGAGCCGGCCGCGCACCTGGTCGGTCCGCGTGTCGAGGCGGCGCGGCGACGCCGACTGGATGCCGAACGTGTCGTCGAACGAGACAAAGTCGAGCAGGCCACGCTCGGCAAGACGGGTCTGGTCGACCCAGTAGCCGGCCGTGAACAGCTGCGCCGGACGGGCCGACGGGTGGCGCCAGGCCGCCGGGTGGTATCCCGCACTGTCGAGCGACACGGCCAGGTGATACGGAGCGACCACGTCAGCGCGCCGTCCCGGAGCTCGCCCGCTCAAAGCCGACCACGCCGGTCAGCATTGTCGCGGCGCTCCGCGGCGTCAACCGGTGCTGCGCGTCAATCGAGGACGATCGTGCCGACCAGCACCCGCTGGCCCGAGGACGCCTGGTCGCCGTCGGCTGCCTCCTCCGTCACCGTCAGTGTCGGGAACAGCTTCGGCGAGACGCCGGCCCACAGGACGACGTCAGCCCCCTCGTTGAACGTGCCGATCGGCACGAGGACGTCGTCGTCGCCCTTCAGCCACGCTTGGTAGAAGCGGCCGTCGTCGAGACGCGGGAGGCCGGTCGCGTCGAGCTCGATCCGCCATCCGGAGTCGGTGCGCTTGACGTGGGCCGTGCCTTGGGCGTCGGGCAGCAGGTCGGTCGGCTGCATCGCGACCTCCGTGCCGGCGCTCGTCCCGCCTCGCGTGACCACGAGCGCGGCGACTGCCAGCACGATGACGGCTGCCGCCGCCGACAGCGCGAGGCGCAGGCCGCGCCGGGGGCGACCCGCCATCGGCGTGACCGTGGCGGGCACCGCTGGCGGAGGCGGCGGTACGACGGGCCGCGCGGCTGCCGGACGCTGGGACGCCTCGGCGGTGATCGCGGCGACCACGGCGTCCTCGAGCGAAGCCTCGGGCATCGCCCACACCGACTCGTCGGCGAGCATCGCCCGCAGCTCGTCGAGATCGGCACGCGACAACTCGTCCACCTCGATCCCATCCTCGCCGGCGAGGTAGGCAACGCGGTCGTCGTCCTCGGTCATCAGGTCACATCCTTCACCCGGACATACGCACTCCGCACGGCGCTGGTTCTCATCCTGCCGCCTCACGGAGGTGCCCCAGCATGCCGGCCAGGCGCTTGTGGGCGCGGAACGAGCGGGACTTCACGGTACCGACCGGGACACCGAGGCGCGCGGCGACCTCGGTGTGCGTCAGCTCCTCGAGGTGCTGGAGGCGAACGATCTCCCGCTCGTCCGGTGGCAGCGTGTCGATCGCCGCACGCACCTCGGCCACCTCGTAGCTGCGCTCGACTCCGACCGGCAGCTCGACGACGTTGGGATCGCCGGGCGCCACGTCGTCGAGCGGTGCCGTCGGGCGGCGCGCCTCGCGGCGATGGATGTCGATCGCCGTGCGACGGGCGATCGTCGCCAGCCAGGGTCCGAGCTCGCGCGCCGTGTCGAACCCCTCGGCGGCCCGCCACGCCTTGACGAACGTCTGCTGGGTGGCCTCCTCCGCCAGGTGACGCGAGCCGAGCGCCTTGAGCGCAACGGCGAACACGAGCCCGGCGTAGTCGCGGTACACGGCGCGAACCGCATCCGGCTCCCCGTCTCGGAACCCGACCAGCTCGTCGGCCGTCACCACGCCGCCCGACCGTAACGCGAGCAGTCGCCACGATCAGACGACAATCCGCGCCGGCCGGCTCCCACTCGGCGGCGCCGTCTGCGCGATGGTGGTGCGATGGGAACGACACTTCACGGTGAAACGGCTGACGGATGGGGCGGCGTGGCCGACGTGCTACGCGACAACATCGAGCGCGGCGACGATCTCGGGGCCGCGGTCGCGGTGTACCACCGGGGCCGACCTGTCGTCGACCTCGCCGGCGGGGCGTTCGAGCCCGATGGCGCCGACTACGACCAGCGCACGCTGCAGTTCGTGTTCAGCACGACCAAGGGGATCACGGCGATCGCCGTGGCGATGTGCGTCGAGCGGGGTCTGCTCGACTACGACGCCACGGTCGCCAGCTACTGGCCCGAGTTCGCCGCCGAAGGCAAGGGCGAGGCGACGGTGTCCCAGCTGCTCAGCCACCAGCTCGGGCTGATCACGGTCGACGGCCTGACACTCGAGCAGGCGCTCGACTGGGACACGATGACGACCAAGCTGGCCGCATCGGCGCCCGACTGGCCGATCGGCTCGGGCCACGGCTACCACGCCCTCACCTACGGCTGGCTCGCCGGCGAGCTGGTGCGGCGCGTCGACGGGCGCTCGCTCGGCACGTTCGTCGCCGACGAGATCGCCAGACCGCTCGGCGTCGAGCTGTGGATCGGCTTGCCCGAGTCCGAGGAGTCGCGAGTCTCACCGATCATCCAGCCGCCACCTCCCTCGGACCTCGATCCGGCGCTGAAGGCGTTGATAGAGGCGTTCATGGCACCCGGCGGCCGGGCCCATCGGTCCTTGACGCTCAGCGGCACGTTCGACGGCGAGGACGTGTTCAACCGCCGCGACGTGCACGCCGCCGAGCTGCCGGCGGCGAACTGCATCACCAACGCCAAGGCGCTGGCGACGGTGTACGCGGCGACGCTCGGTCCGGTCGACGGCGTGCAGCTGATGGGTGACGCGGTCCGTGAGCGCGCCCGGAGCAAGATCACGCCGGAAGGCGAACCCGATCTGTGCTTGATGGTCGCGACCACGTTCGGGCTCGGGTTCATGGTCCACGGCCCGATCACGGCGTACGCCGGGCCGGGCAGCTACGGCCATCCTGGAGCAGGTGGGTCCGTGGCCTTCGCCCAGCCCGAACGGGAGCTGGCGTTCGCCTACGTGATGAACACGATGGCCGACAACCTCGCCGGCGACCTGCGCGCCCAGCGCCTGATCGACACCGCCGCAGCCATCGCCGACACGATGTAGCTGCGCCGGCTCGCGGCCCCGAACTGGGCGCGCTCCCTGACAACAGCTGGCAGCATCTGCGCCCAGAACACCAGTTGGCAGGGATCGCGCCCAGATGGCCGGTTGGGCTCCCCCGGCCCGCCCGGCCCGATTGCCGCTCAGCGGACGAAGTAGACGATCGAGACCGCCACGCCGATGGCGACCACGATCCAGCGGAACTGGCGGGCCGGGATCCGCGTCGACAGCCGTCCGCCGAGCGCGCCGCCGAGCAGGCTGGCCGGAGCCATCACTGCGACGAGCGACCACTCGACCCGCCCGGAGAACACGAGGAACGCCGCCGCGGCCACGTTGATCGCCACGGCCAGCGGCTGCTTGACGGCGTTGAGCTGGAGGAACGGGATGGCGGTGAACATGCCGAGGACGGCGATCAGCATGATCCCGAGGCCGGCGCCGAAGTAGCCGCCGTACATCGCGGCGGCGAAGATCCCGGTCAGCTCCAGTGCCGCCAGCCGGCCGGCGCGGTGCCCCGCCACCCAGCGCCGCAGCGTGTCCTGGACCGCGAGCAGCACGCTCGACAGGAGGATGAGGTACGGCACGAGCGCTCGGAACGCAGCGTCGCCCGTGAGCAGCAGCGCCACCGCCCCGGCGACCCCGCCCGCCGCGGAGACCACGACCCGGCGGCGCAGCGGCTCGCCGGTCGCCCTGATCTCCGCCTGCAGCGCATGGGTGCCCCCGACGTAGCCCGGGCAGAGGGCCACGGTGTTGGTGGCGTTGGCCGACACGGGCGGAACGCCGACCGCGGTCAGCACCGGGAAGCTGATCAGCGTGCCGCCGCCGGCCAGCGCGTTGACCGCACCGGCGCCGACTGCGGCGGCCGCGGCGGCGAGGTGGGCCAGCCCGGAGACGTCCGACACGACGCCAACGATGCACGATCGGCGCCGCGCCGGCGCGATCTCAGCGCCCGCCGCGCCGTCCCCGGGTGTGCAGCGTCATCGGCAGCAGGACCCACAGCACGGCGATCACGATGGCGACGGGACCGACGAGCTGCCACGCCGTGCTGGCGCCGAACACGAACCGAGCGACACCCCACATCGCGGTGAGCAGGGAGATGCCGAGCAGCACGAGGCCGACGACCATCACCCGCACACTCCACAGCAGGCGGTCCCGGCGGGCGGTCCGCTGCCCGAAGCGGTGGAGGAAGGTCGGCGTGAGCAGGCAGGCCACCGACAGCATCGAGCTCGTCAGGGCGATCTCGAACGCCCGCCGCCCGGTGTGATCGAGGTCTTTGAAGCCGGTCGCGAACGGGACCGTGAGCAGGAACGCGAGCAGCACCTGTACGCCGGGCAGCACGACGCGCAGCTCCTGCAGCAGGCCGTAGTACCGCGCCCGCAGCTCGCCTCGATCGGCGACGTCGTCGAGCTGGCTGGTGTCCGCATCGGACGCTGCCAGATGGGACTCGTCGTCACCCATTTGAGGTTGAGACCCTGCGCGGATAGGCACGCGCGCCGGCGGGGGTTCGGCTGTCCCCGCCGGAACCTGCGGTTCCGTCGGGGGCCCCTTCGGGGCTCACACCCACCCGAGGCTCCTGTCGGAGCCCCCCGATCGCCGATCGATCCAGCTTGGCTGGTCGATCGGCAGCAGTTCTTCGGTGCTGGCCGAAGGCCGGCTCGTCGCGCTCAGCGGAAAGGCTCCGCCTTTCCGCTGAAGCTTTCAGCACGCCGGACATGGCTTGCCCGACTCGGGCGTGCATCGCGGCCACCATGAGGCGCAGACTAGGCAGCGGATCCAACCGCCGAGCGTGCTCGTGACGGCGGGCAGGAGGGATAGACGATGATCCAACGACGAGGGCTGCCCGACGGGGCCGTGGAGCTCACCTTCCGCTTGCCGCCGGACCATCCCGCCGGCCCCGTCGCCGTATCGGGTGACTTCAACGACTGGGATCTGACGCCCCTCGTCGAGCGCGAGGGGATGCTGCAGGCGACGGTCGTCGTCGCCGCCGGCGAGCGGGTGCAGTTCCGCTACCGCACCGTCGACGGGCGCTGGTTCAACGACGAGTGCGCCGACGACTACGTCCCGAACGAGTTCGGCGGCGTCAACTGCATCGTCGACACCACGCCTGCGGCGTAGGGACCGTCAGCGGCGGCCGAAGCGACGGGTCGACAGGGGCAGGAACACGGCGACGATCGCCGCTGACCAGATCAACGCCCGCACGGCGAACCACCCTGCGGAGTGGCCGAGCACTGACTCGGCCTGGTTGCCGAGGGCGAGCGCGCGCACCGAGCCGACCATCGGCGTGATCGGCTGGTGCTCGGCGACGGGCTGCAACCAGCCCGGCATCGACGCCACCGGGACGTAGGCGCCGGACACGAACACGAACGGGAAGGCGAGCATCGACAGTCCCTGGGCGGCTTGGCCGGAACCGGCGGCGAGGCCCATCAGGATGAACGGCCAGGTGAACGCGAAGCCGTAGACGAGGCACAGCAGCACCGCCACCAGCGCGTCGGCCGCCGAGCCGTGGAACCGGAAGCCGACCGCGGTGCCGACGGCGACGGTGATCAACACGCTCCAGCCGACCAGCGCCGTGTCGGCCAGCGAGCGGCCGAGGAGGATTCCTGATCGCGGGACCGGCAGCGAGCGCAGGCGGTCGTAGAACCCTCCCTCGACATCGCCGGCCACGCCGACGGCACCGCCGGTGCCGGAGAACAGCGCGGCCGCAGCGGCGATCCCGGGGATCAGGAAGTCGACGTATCCGACCTCGCCGGTCTCGATCGCCCCACCGAAGACGTAGCGGAAGATGAGCAGGAACATGGTCGACGTCAGGGCGCCGACGACGATCAGCTGCGGCGTGCGGGCGAACTGGCGCAACGTGCGACCGGCGTACGTCGTCGCCGTCACGGCGACGCCCGCCCGGCCTGTTGGTGCGGCGACCGGAATGATGTCGCGCGGGCGATCAGCAGTCGCCGAGATGGTCGGGGCAGCGGCAATGGTCACGGTGGGTCTCCTGTTCAGGCTGCGACCGGCGAGGCGGCCGTCTCGGACATCGGGTCGGCGGCAGTCGCCGCGGGGTCACCGGCGGCGCGGCCGGTGAGGGCGAGGAAGACCTCGTCGAGCGTCGGCCGGCGCAGCCCGACGTCGTCGATCGAGATCGCGGCCAGAGCCAGCGCCTGGACCGCGGCGGTGAGACGGTCGGTGCCGGCCTCGACTGCGACGGCCACCCGCCGGCTCGGCTCGTCGAGGCGGGGGATGTCGGCGCCGAGCGGAGCCAGCAGCTCGGCCGCCCGGCGCAGGTCGTGGGCGTGGCGGACCCGGATCTCGACAACGTCCCGGCCGGCCCGCCGCTTCAGCTCGTCCGGCGTGCCGGTGGCGATCGACCGCCCGTGGTCGACGATCACGACGTGGTCGGCGAGCTGGTCGGCCTCCTCCAGGTACTGCGTGGTCAGCAGCACGTCCGTCCCGGAGGCGACGAGAGCACGGATGGCGTCCCACAGCTCGAGCCGGCTCCGCGGGTCGAGCCCGGTCGTCGGCTCGTCGAGCAGCAGCAGTCGAGGTCGCCCGACGAGGCTGGCGCCGAGATCGAGGCGCCGGCGCATGCCGCCCGAGTAGTGGCGCACGAGCCGGTCGCCTGCCTCGCCGAGCCCGAGCTGGGCGAGGACGGCAGTCGCCGCGGTCGCTGCGCGGGCACGGTCATGGCCGAACAGGCGGGCGACCATGACCAGGTTCTCCCGGCCGGTGAGCGCCGGCTCGACGGCCGCGTGCTGGCCGGCGAGACCGATCGCCCGCCGCACGTCCTGCGGGAGGGCGACGGCGTCGATTCCGGCGACGCGTAGCGACCCGGCGTCGGGGACGGCGAGCGTGGCCACGGCACGAATGAACGTGGTCTTGCCGGCGCCGTTGGGCCCGAGCACCGCGGTCACCGAGCCCTTCGGGGCCACGAGGTCGAGGCCGTCGAGGGCGACGATGGTGCCGAACCGCTTGCGCAGGCCGATCGCCTCGATCGCCGGCCCGGTTGAGTGGACGTGGGAGCTCATCGGTCCATCATCCGCGCCGGAAGTGGTCACCTGCTGACCACTTCGGTGCGCGACGATGGCGTCATGCGCGCCGACCGTCTGGTGGCCTCGCTCCTCGTGCTGCAGGCGAAGGGGAGGGTCACGGCCGCCGAGCTGGCCGAGGAGCTGGAGGTGTCGGTCAAGACCGCCCGCCGCGACCTCGAGGCACTGGCGATCGCCGGCATCCCGGTCTACTCGCAGCCCGGCCGGGGCGGCGGCTGGACGCTGATCGGCGGCGCCCGCACGGATCTCTCCGGCCTCACCGCCGACGAGGCGCGCACGCTGTTCCTGGTCGCCGGGCCGTCGTCGACGGCGACACCCGACGCCAAGGCGGCGCTGCGCAAGCTCGTGCAGGCCCTTCCCGAGACGTTCCGCGCCGATGCCCAGGCCGCGGCGGCCTCGGTCATGCTCGATCCTGCCGGGTGGGGCGACACGCCGGTGCCCCGCCCGGCGCACCTCGATGCGCTGCAGCGGGCGGTGGTCGACGGGGTCCAGGTCCGCCTCGGCTACGCCGACCGCCAGCGCAGCGAGACCGAGCGCATCGTCCATCCGCTCGGGCTGGTCGAGAAGGGCTCGATCTGGTACCTGGTCGCCGGGACCGACGCCGGGATGCGGACGTTCCGGCTCAGCCGCGTGCGCTCCGTCGAGCCGACGGCTGATCCAGTCGAGCGGCCTACCGACTTCGACCTCGCCGCGACCTGGGACGCCGTCGTCGCCACGATGGAGGAGCGCCGCACGTCCGTGCGGGCTCGCGTGCGGGTCCCGCCGTGGGGCGAGCACGGCCTACGCGCGGCGTTCGGGCCGACGACGACCGTGGTCGATCACCTCGCGGACGGCCGGGTCGAAGTGGAGATCGGGGCGTCCCGGCCGGGTCTGATCGTCGAGCGCCTCGCCGGATGGAGCGAGCACGCCGAGGTGATCTCCCCGCAGGAGGTTCGCGACGGCCTGGCCCGCGTCGGCCAGGCGCTCGTCGAGCGCTACGGCAGTTGAACGGTCGGTCCCGCCGCCATCATCGTCTCCGCGGTCAGGTGGTAGGCGAGCCGCCACGCCTCCTCGGTGGCCGGCGTCCACGACCATCCAAGGGCGGCGGCGAGGGCACCGAGCAGTGCCTCGCCGGCGAGCCGGAAGTGGCAGGGCCGGACCCCGTAGGCGACGTGGCGGCGGCCAAGGTCACGGCCTTCGGCGGCGAACTCGGAGTAGCGCCTGATCGAGCGGACGATCGTCGCCAGCTCCTCGGCGAACTTGCGCCGCTGCCCGGCCTCGTCACCGCTGAACATCGCGGCCAGCGAGGGGTCGGCACCGAGCAGGCGGTCGTAGAAGTCGGCGGCCAACGCCTCGAGGGCCGGCGGAGACAAATCCGCCAGCGTCGTCTCCACGATCGTGATCTGTTCGGGGCTCACGTCGTTCCTTCCCGCCGTCGACTCGGTCCTGCTCAGCATCCCCCGGCAGGCACCGTGAGTGATGAGTAGCCGCTACTCAACATCGGCGAGCGGCCGCACCGGGTGAGTACCCGGCCCTGACGAAGATGAGTACTGAGTACGGATTCGTCGTGCGGCGCCTTCATTCACGCTCGACCCATGGCCCACAGCACGCACGACCGCTGCGCACGGCTCCATTGCGCCCGGCGGGTGGAGGAGATCGCAGCCCCACCGGCCGACGCTCGCGAGGACACCGACCTGCGCCGCCGCTTCCGTGACGGTGATCCCGACGCCGTGCGCGAGGTGTACATCCGCTACTCGCGGCCGCTGTACGCGTTGAGCCGATCGTGGGTCGCCGACCGTGAGCAGGCGCACGACGTGGTCCAGCAGACGTTCCTCCAGGCCTGGCGTGCGGCCAGCTCGTTCGATGCGGACCGCCCGCTCGCGCCGTGGCTGTTCCAGATCTGCCGCCGGGTGTGCATCGACCGCCACCGGCGCCAGCGCGCGGCCACCGAGACCCTCGACGACCACGAGCGCCACCCGGCGCTCGCTGTCGCCGGGCCGTCCCTGGAGCGCAGCTGGGTCACGTGGGAGGTCCGGCGAGCGATCGACGCCCTGCCTCCGGACGGCCGCGAGGTCGTCCGGTTGCTGCACCTCGAAGGGTTCACGGTCGAGCAGGCCGCAGCGCGCCTGCGCCTTCCGGTCGGGACGGTCAAGTCGCGGTCGTTCCGGGCGCACAAGCGGCTGGTCGCCGCGCTGGCCCACCTCCGGCCGGCGGACGAGGCGCTGGCAGCCTGAACCGGCTGTCCACGCCCAGCGCCCGGTGATCGGCCGTAGCATCAGCCGGTGGCGACGCGGCGCGGCACAGCTGGCGAGGGACCGGCGCGAAGGCTGTGGCGCCGCGTGACGCGTGCAACGGGGTGGACCGCGCCGACGTCGACCGAGATCGGCACGGTGGCCAAGTCCGGCCTGGCGGCGGGAATCGCGTGGTCGGTCGCCGTGGCGACCACCGACGTGCCGAGCCCCGTCCTCGCGTCACTGACGGCGATCGTCGTCGTCCAGGTGTCCGTGCGGGCATCCGTCCGCACCGCGGTCCAACGCAGCGCGGCGGTCGTGCTCGGCGTGTTCGTGGCGCTGGCCGTCGGCGACGCCCTGCGCTTGAACGGTCTGACGGTCGCCGTGCTCGTCGTGGTCTCGCTCGGCGTCGCCGAGCTCGTCCTGCGGCTTCCCCGCTCGGCGGCCCGGCAGGTCCCGGTCAGCGTCCTGGTCGTGCTGTCGACTGTTGCCGCGAGCCCGCAGAGCCCAGCGTGGCAACGGGCTCTCGACACAGTGCTCGGGGCCGCGGTCGGCGTCGTGGTCTCGCTGGCGCTGCCGGCGTCCCGGCTGGTCGACGCCCGCCAATCGCTCGACCGGCTGTCGGCCAACCTCGCCGACGTTCTCGACACCATGGGCCGCGGACTGCACGAGCCGTGGTCGGCGGAGCAGACCGCGGACTGGCGGCGGACCGCGCGTACGATCCGCGAGCGCCGGGTGGCACAGGCGGAGGAGGCCGTCGGCAACGGTCGCGACGCCGCCCGGTGGAACGTGCGCGATCGGCGCCACATCGACGAGCTGGGCCGCCTCGAAGACGTCATGCCGCGCCTGTTGCGAGCTGCGATCGGGGTGTCCGTCATCTCGCGTGGCCTCGACGATCACGCTCGGCTGACTGGGACGTCGCACCCTGCGATGTCCGCGATGGGGGAGCTCCTCATCAGGTTGGGGCGGGCGATTCGAGTCGTCGTGCACCGTGTGCTCGCCGACGCCGACCACGCCCACGATTCGGGCGACACCGACGCCTCCGACGTCGAGCAGGCCCTTGCCGACGTCGACACCCAGCGGGATCGGTGCATGCAGGGCGCGACCCGCCGCGCCCGCGTCGCGCTCGACGAGGGGGCGATCTCACGCCGCGAGGTGGAGGGTGAGTGGCTCGGGTATGCCGCCTTGCTGGTGCAGGTCGACCGGATCGCCGCCGACCTGCGGGCGCCCCTACCCTTCTGAGCTGTCCCCGGCGTCGACCGCCGCCTGATCGTCGTCCGCCATCCCGAGGGCGATCAGGTCCTCCGCCGTCAGCGACCGGTGGGCGACCACGACGCCGCCGGCGTCGCGGACCGCGTCGCGCAACGGGATCGCCCACACATGCTCGATCGCCAGCACGAGCGCCGAGCTGCCTTCGGGCAGATCGTCCAGCAGGCCGATGGCCACCGTCTCGGCCACCGTCGGCGCGTCGGGGTCTGCGGACGCACCCATCGCGGCACCGACGACCGCGCCCGTGCCACCAGCGGCGCCGAGCCCGACCAGGGCACCCACTGCCGTCCGCAGCTCGGCGCGCTGCTCGTCGTCGAGATCCGAGACGCTGAGCACGGAGACGTCGTCACCCTCACGCATCACGAACACGGCGTCGATGATCCTGATCTGCCCGACATCGCTGAGCCGTGCCAGCTCCTCGGCGATCCGTCCTTCCAAGCGCTCGTTGTCCGGAAAGCCGATGACGAACGCCTGGATCGGTCCAATGGTCATGGCGGTACCTCCGGCGGCCGATTCTGCCAGCTCGCGGGCCTGTCGCCCGCACCACGGGGTTGACGCACGGAAGTCGCGGGGTTCCCCCGATCCGCCAGCGCCGGCTGGGTGCTTACCTAGTGGTAAGTAACCGACCGGTAGATGCGCCGTGGGATGGGCCCAGGCGTGAGGGAACCGGGCTCAGGATGCGACCCGCCATGAACTCGAAGACGGCTGTCCGGATGGCTGTGGAGGCTGCCCCCCGGCCCGTGCCGCCCGCCTCCCCCCAATTGGCCGAGCGTGACCACGAGCTGCGCGCCGCGCTGTTCGCGATCGAGGTCACGGCGACCGGCCTGAGTCGCGGCCGCGACCAGATGGCGTCTCGCCAGGTCGACGAGCTGATGGACGGGCTAGTTGCCGAGATCCGCCGGGTGCGGGCCCTCATCGACGGCCACCGCGCCTCGCCGACCACGTTCGACCTCGGCGACGCGCTCGCCGCCGTGCTGGCATGTGCCGGCGCGTCTGGCCTCGATGTGCGCAGCTCGGTGCCGACAGGCATCGAGGTCGGCGGGCGGCCCGACAGCACGGCGCAGGTCGTGCTCGCCCTGCTCGACAACGTGCGCCAGCACGCTCCCGGCTCGCCGGTGGAGTTGCGGGTGGCGGTAGACGGTGCGGTCGTCGAGCTGATGGTCGAGGATCGCGGTCCCGGCATCGACCCCTCGCTCTCGCCCATCGTGTTCGAGCGCGGCATCCGCGGCGCGGCGGGCGCCGGGTCGGGGCTCGGCCTGCACATCGCCCGGCGGGTGATGAGGGAGCAGGGAGGCGACATCGTGGTCCGCGCCCGCTGCGGCGGCGGCACGACGTTCGTCCTGCAGTTCCGGTCGGGGGCCGCACGATGACCGCCCGCGTCCTCGTCGTCGACGACCACGTCCTGCTGGCGACCGGCCTGCAACTGGCCCTGTCAGCTCGCGGGTGGACGGTGGAGACCACGTCCGGTCCGACCGCGGCAGACGTCATCGAACATGCCCGCCGGTTCGAGCCGCAGTGCGTGCTGCTCGACATCCGCCTCGGAGCGGGAGTCGGCAGCGGGATCGACCTCGTCGCTCCGCTGCGGGCCACCGGCGCCGACGTGGTCATGCTCACCGCCGAGACCGACCGGACCGTGCTCGCGTCAGCGCTCGAGGCCGGGGCGGCCGGCTGGATCGGCAAGCACACCGCCCTCGACGACGTCGAGGCCGCGCTCCACGACGTGCTCGGCGGGCACAGCCTGATCGGGTGTTCCGTCCGTGAGGCGATGATCGACGAGCTGCGAGTCGCACGCGCCAGCCAGCGCCGCGTCCTGTCGCCGTTCGAGCAGCTGACCGCACGAGAGCGCGAGGTGCTGGCCGGACTCGTCGACGGCCTCTCCGCCGAGGAGATCGCCGAGAGCCGCTACGTGAGCCTGACGACCGTGCGCTCGCAGATCCGCGCCGTGCTGACCAAGCTCGGGGTCCGTTCCCAGCTCGCCGCGGTGGCCTGCGCCAACCGTGCCGGCTGGGCGCTGGACGCGGGTCACCTCGCAGCCGCCTGAGTGTGGCTTCGCTTGGGTGGTTCTCGCCCCTGCCTCACCGGCAGATTTCGTCAAATGTGACGAGGCGATCGCTCGGGGATTGACCGCATTCTGGAGGAGTCCGCCGGCGTGCTCGGTGGTCCGTCGTTGCCGGCGCAAAACCCATCCATCTCCCCACCCCCCTCGGAGGACGTCATGCGCCGTCAACGGCCGTTCCGCTACACCTTGGCTTTCGTCACCGCCGCCGCCGGCGTGGTTGCCGCACCGGCGGCCCGCGTCGTGGCCGATGACGGTGCCACCGAGTCCACGCTGCCTTCCGACGAGCCGGCATCTCCGGCCGCGGCGGCGCCCGCGGACGACGCTTCGCACGACTCGGAGCCGGCGCCGGACAGCGAGCCGGCGGCCGAGCCGACGCCGACCACGCCGAACACGCCGTCGACGACCGAGCCCGAGCGGGCGTCGGAGCCGGCGGCGCCCTCGATTCCGGCGCCGGCGTCCGAGAGCACAGCCCCTGCGACGACTGAGTTGGCGCCTGCTGCAGCGGCCGCGGCGGACCTGACGCCGGCGACCGGCGAGTCCGCCGACGCGCCGACGACGGCGGACACGACTGCGGACGCGACGCCCGTGACGCCCGCCGACGAGGCCGACGACCTCGACGCACCGTTCGGGATCGACGGCATCACCCGCGAGATCACGTTCCCAGTGCTCGGCCCGGTGTCGTACTCGAACGACTGGGGCGCGTGCCGTGACGGCTGCACCCGCCATCACCAGGGGACTGACATCCTCGGCGTGCGCATGCAACCGCTGCTCGCGGCGGTCGATGGGACGATCACCCGCGTCCGCTACGAGAACGCCGGCACGGCCGGCGTGGTCATCAGCGTGACCGGCGACGACGGGTGGTACTACAACTACTTCCACGTCAACGACGACACCCCCGGGAGCGACGACGGGCTCGCCAGCCAGGAGTGGCAGATCGCACCCGGCGTCACGCTCGGCAGCCGGGTCCACGCCGGCCAGGTGATCGCCCACATGGGCGACAGCGGCAACGCCGAGTGGTCGGTCCCCCACCTGCACTTCGAGATCCGCACGCCCGACCGCACTGCGGTGAACCCGTACCACAGCCTCGTCGCCGCTCAGCAGCGCGACACGTGTGCCGCGGAGGCCGCGGCGTGGACCAACTGGGCGCTCGAGGCGCTGTCCCCGTCCGCCGTCGCCGTCATCCCGCTCAGCGGTGGCGGCCGGTGGGTCATCGACACCGACGGGCGCCTCCACGCCGAGGGTCCGGCTGCCCGGATCCAGCACGCCGGCGGGGTCGACTGCGACGTCCCCGTGCCGGTCGCACCCGCCGCAGTGCCAGCCCCCGACGTTCCCGTTGCGGCCCTGACCCCCGCTGCGCCCGCCGTTGATGCGG
>JBIOUO010000199.1:0-2313 GCA_044867195.1 Ilumatobacteraceae bacterium | reverse complement strand
GACGTTGGCCAGCACGAACAGGGCCGTCCCGCCGGAGCGCAGGAGGACGAAGTCCTCGATCGAGTCGTTGCCGAACGCCACGTCGCCGCGCACGACGTCGTGGACGACCGTCTCGCCCTCGGGCACGCGGAAGCGCAGGACCCGTCCGGGCCCCGGGCCGAGCCCCCGGTCGCGGGAGTAGCCGTCGTAGCCGGTGCGCCCGGCCGCCCTCGCCCGTGCCTGGACCTCCTCCGACGTGAGGTCGCAGTAGTAGGCGTGGCCGGAGGCGTAGAGCCGCTCGGCGGCGGCGACGTGGGCGGCGGCGTTGGCGCTCTGGTGGTAGGGACCCTCGAACGCCGGGTCATCGGCGCTGATGCCGAGCCAGGCCAGGGCGTCGACGATCCCCTGGCTCCACTCCGGCCGGTTGCGGGCCTCGTCGGTGTCCTCGATGCGTAGGATGAACGTGCCCCCCGACTGGCGCGCCAGCGCCCAGTTGAACAGCGCGGTCCGCGCGCCACCGACGTGGAAGAACCCGGTGGGCGAGGGCGCGATGCGAAAGCGGGGGCTCACTGCGTCCATTCGGAGGGGACGCTACCGCTGGCGTGATCCGAGTAGCTGGCGTCCCTCCCGCCGACCTCCGACACTCGGGTCGGAACCCGAGTGTCGGGTGCCTGCTCCGTGACACCAGATACTCGGATGCACCCGGGTTACGTCACAAGACGCTGCGACGTGGAACCCCTACGTCACCACTGCCGTCAGTGCCAGGTTTCCGAGGGCTCGCAGGGCGACCGACAGGGTGGTCAGGTCGAAGCTCTCGGCGCGGCGGATCTCGGTGAACATCGCCTGGGCGCGGGCGACGGATCGTTCGTTGGCCTGGAGCCAGGCGTCGACGCTGCCCCCGGCGCTGTCGATGACCGTCGCCGTCAACTCGGCGAGCGCGGCCAGCAGGTCGTCGCGGACCGCCGAGCGGGCCTGGGTCTGCCAGCGGTCCGACCGGGGCAACGCCCCGATCCCGTCCCACAGCCAGTACAGGTCGAGGCAGTCGAACGTCGTCCACTCGACGGCCGCCACGTCCCGGATCGGCAGACGGTGGGCGTCCGCCAGCTCGACGAGGTCGAACCCGGTGTGCAGTAGCGGCCACACCGTCGCCGCCTCGGCGAGGCTCTCGGGCACGCCCGCCGTCAGCCGCGACGCCTCGACGGAGCGCACGACGGCGGCCATCCGCCCGACGAGCACGGGCTCCAGCGTTCGCGCCAGCTCGGTCAGCCCGGGCTTGAACTGGGCGATCGCGGCGCGGACGTCGATCGGTGGGCGGCGGTGGCGCAGCAGCCACAGCGACACCCGCTCGGCGAGCCGGCGGGCGTCGAGGAACAGGTCGAGCTGCACGTCGAGCGGAACCTCGCCCGTCAGCGCGTCGATCTCCGCCCAGCGCTGCGGGATGTCGAGGACCTCGCGAGCGACGAGCCAGGCGCGTGTCACGTCGACGACCGATGCCCCGGTGTCCTCGGTCATCCGGTGGTCGAAGCTGATCCCGGCGAGGTTGACCATCTGGTTGACGAGCCGGGTGGTGATGATCTCGCGCCGCAGCGGGTGCTGGCGGATGGCGTCGGCGTAGCTCGTGCGCAGCTTGGTCGGGAAGTACGCCAGCAGGTCGCCCTCCAGGAGCGGGACCTCGGGGAGGTCGGACCGCACCACCTCGGCGGCGTTGGCGTTCTTCGTGTAGGCGATCAGCACGGCGAACTCGGGAGCCTGCAGGCCGTTGCCGCTCGCCTGGCGCTCGGCGATCTGCTTGTCGGTCGGGAGGAACTCGAGGCCCCGATCGAGCCACCCGTCCGCCTCCAGCACGTCGATGTACCGGGCGTGGACGTTGACCATCGGCAGTGCCTGGCGGCGGGCGATGACCAGGGCGAGCGTCTGGTCGCGGTTGTTGGAGAGCACCAGCTCGCCGACTTCGTCGGTCATCGACTCAAGGACCTGGTTGCGCTGCTTGGTCGTCAGCTCCCCGGCGTCGACGATGCCGCCGAGCAGGATCTTGATGTTCACCTCGTGGTCGCTGCAGTCGACACCGGCCGAGTTGTCGATGGCATCGGTGTAGATCAGCCCGCCATGCAGCGCGTACTCGACGCGCCCGAGCTGCGTGAAGCCGAGATTGCCGCCCTCGCCGACCATCTTGCAGTGCAGCTCGTCGCCGTTCACGCGCACACCGTCGTTGGCCCGGTCTCCGACGTCGGCGTGACTCTCGCTGCGCGCCTTGACGTAGGTGCCGATGCCGCCGTTCCACAGCAGGTCGACCGGCGCCCGCAGGATCACCGACACCAGCTCGTTGGGCGTCAA
>JBIOUO010000198.1:0-3358 GCA_044867195.1 Ilumatobacteraceae bacterium | reverse complement strand
CGGGTCGTGGCCCACATCCGTGGTCAGGTGGTCGCCTGCGCCGGCCGCCAGCACGTCAGCCGGGACCGGAAACCACTGATGGACCCACTGACCGTCGACCGTGCGGAAGAACGCCTTCGGCGCCCGCGGGTCGACCACCCAGCTCAGGTAGCGCGGCGCGTCGGGGTGCTCGACCCGTTGCCAGGCCATGCCGGTCATTCCCAGCACCGCCTGCATGAGCGAGGTCGCCACCCGCTGGCCGCGCCCGGTCTGCTGGCGCACCCGCAGCGCGGCGCTGACGGCCACCGACGCGAAGTGGGCGGCGGCGATGCTCGGCCACGGGACGCCGAAGAACAGTGGTCCGTCGCGGCCGGGGCCGACGCCGAGATCGGTGCGCAGCTCGACGCCTCGCAGCGGATCGTCGAAGCCCGAGAGCCGACCGATCGTGGTGCCGGCGACGCCGCGTGACTCGAACAGCTGACCCGTGCGGGCCGAGACGAGGGCGTCGTAGCCGGGGCGGTCGGCATCGCGGCCACGGTCCCCGTAGCCGGTGATCGCGCAGTACACGACGCGTGGGTTGGCCGCCGCCAGAGTGTCGTAGCCGATCCCGAGCCGCTCTGCGGTCCCCGGCGAGAAGCTCTCCAGCACGACGTCGGCGTAGGTGGCGAGGGCGACGAATCGGGCGCGATCGTGGTCGTCGTGCAGGTCGAGCACGGCACTGCGCTTGCCGCGGTCCCAGACCCGGCGCCCGGACAGGGGAGGGAACGGCGCGCCGCCCGGTGGTTCGATCCTGGTGACGCGGGCGCCGTTGTCGGCGAGCAGCATCGACACGATCGGCCCGGAGATCCCCCACGAGAGGTCGAGGACCTCGAGGCCATCGAAGACGCCGGCCATTGGTCAGCGGACCCCGACGGCGGGCTTGCGCCAGAAGCCGACATGGCGCTCGATGCGAACCCCGCCATCGAGGCTGACGGTGGTGATGAAGGTTCCGCTCCTGAAGCAGTCCGCGGCCGCCTCGAAGTCGCCGGCGTCGAGCGCCCCGAAGTAGGAGGCGGTGCAGATGTAGGCCAGCTGGTCATCGTGCGTGTACGGCCGTGGACCCCGCCGCGTGAACCCCGCGGCGAGCGAGTCATGGCTCCGGTGCTCGACGCGCCGGTTCGTCTCGATCTCGCCGAGTGGGCGCAGCGCGAGCAACTCCTCTATCCGGCCAGCGTCGAGGTCCGCATAGCGCGCGGCCAGCGAAGCCGGAACTGGATCGCCGAGTAGGTGAGTAGCCACGACTGCTCCTTCCGGTCAGCGCAGGCCGAGCGTGGCCGCGCACTCCAGCAGGGCGGCCCGCTTGAAGTCGAGCGCTCCCTCCGACGGCCAGACCTGGTCGGCCCAGATCACGACGTCGTCGATTCCCTCCGCGCGGTATCGCTCGACCGCGTCGGGCTCCGCGGCGGCGATGCGGATGTACGTGCGGTACGGGGCGTCGAGGCCGTGCTCGGCCCGGATCCGCAGCAGCTCGTCGCGCCACCGACGGGCGTCGTCGAAGCTCGGCGTGCCGGAGCTGTACCAGCCATCGCCCACGGTGGCCGCCCGGTGCAGCGATCGCGGCGTGTTGCCGCCCATGATCAGCGGGACCTCGATCGCTCGCGTGGTCAGCTGGATCGGCTCGAAGTCGAAGTGCTTGCCGTGGTACTCGAACGGGCCGCCGGCCCACGCCAGGCGGACGATGTCGATCGCCTCGCGCGTCCGCCCGTAGCGCTCGTCGAACGGGACGTCGAGTGCGGCGAACTCCTCGACCAGCCAGCCGGAGCCGATGCCCAACATCAGCCGGCCGCGGGACGCCTCCTGCAGCGTGAACCCGCAGCGGGCCGTGGTCAGTGGGTGGCGCAAGGGCAGCAGGTAGATGCCGGTTGCCAGCCGGATCCGGTTGGTGGCGCCGGCGACCATGCCGAGCGCCGTCCACGGGTCGAGCAGCTCGGTGTCGGGCTTGATGATTGGACCTCTGATGTGGTGATGACCCGCGGTGCCCGCCGTCGGGTGTGCGGTGTCGTAGTCCATCGGCAGCACGATGTGCTCGCCGAGCCAGATCGCGTCGAACCCCGCCTCGTCGGCCGCCACCGCCAGTTCCAGAAGATCAGGAGCCGGCATGTCGTAGACGGAGAGACCGATGCTCACTTCGGCCATCACACACCGGCCCAAGGCGACTGTCAAGCTTTCATCATGAGGATTCGCTCACCGTCTGTCACTTGACATATTCCTCATGAGGTTCAAGATGGTCGACGGGGCATCGCGCCCGAAACGACTCGCAACGGCCCAGGAGGCGTGACGTGACAGCTCAGCTCGTCGACGAGATCCCGGTGATCGACACCGACACCCATCTCGTCGAGCCGCCGGATCTGTGGACCTCGAGGATGTCGACCAAGTGGGGCGACCTCGTCCCTCACGTCGAGTGGGACGAGGCCAAGGGAGAGGAGGCCTGGTTCATCGGTCAGCAGCGGGTGTCCGCCGTCGGCTCGGCGGCGATGGCCGGATGGACGGAGTACCCGCCGGAGCACCCGAAGCGGTGGCAGGACGCCGATCCGGCGACCTGGGACGCCAAGCTGCGCCTGCAGAAGATGGACGAGTACGGCATCCACGCCGAGGTCTTGTATCCGAACGTGGCGCTGTTCAACTCGGCGCTCCTGGTCGAGGCGGACAACGTCAACCTGACGCTCGAGTACCTCCTCGTCTACAACGACTTCCAGACCGAGTGGAGCAGCGCCGCGCCCGATCGCCTGCTGCCGATGACGTCGCTGCCGTTCTGGGATCTCGATGCGACGCTGGCCGAGATCGAGCGGTGCGCGGCGATGGGCCATCGGGGGATCGTGTTCTCCCAGGACCCGTCGGCGTTCGGCCTGCCGGCGCTGACCGACCGGCACTGGGACCCGATGTGGGCATCGGCGCAGGAGAAGGGGTTGCCCGTCAACTTCCACATCGCATCAGGTGACATCTCGCTGTTCACCGCCGGCGGCGGCCTGAAGGACGCCGGGCCGCGGGCGAACTACGCGTCGATGGGCGTCACCTTCTTCATGGGCAACGCCCGGACGCTCGCCTCGCTGATCTGCGGCGGCATCTGCCACCGCTTCCCGGACCTCAACTTCGTGTCCGTCGAGAGCGGCGTCGGCTGGCTCCCGTTCGCCCTCGCCGCCCTCGACTGGCAGTGGAAGAACTGCGGTGTCGCTCTCGAGCACCCCGAGTACGACCTGCTGCCGAGCGAGTACTTCAAGCGCCAGATGTACGGGTGCTTCTGGTTCGAGCGGGACACCGCGATGTCGGCCATCGAGCAGCTCGGCGACGACAACATCCTCTACGAGACCGACTTCCCCCATCCGACGAGCATGTCGCCGGG
>JBIOUO010000197.1:0-3746 GCA_044867195.1 Ilumatobacteraceae bacterium | reverse complement strand
CGACGTTGAGCCCGTCGATCATCAGCACCGCGGTGTTCAGCTCGGACAGGTCGCGGGCCAGCAGCTCATCCATCGCCGCTTCGGTGGCCGTCTTGAACCGGCGCGACACCGCCGACTTCGACGTCGCTGTGCCGTCCACGCCGACGGGTTCGGCGACGTCGACGTGGCGGCGGGTGGCGACCCCGGCGAGCATCCGCTCCACGACGACCTGGCGCAGCAGGTCCTCGGAGGCGAAGCACTCCCACGTCGCCAGCTCGACCTCGCCGCCGTCGACGTAGCGGCCACGCGGCCGGGTGACGGTCACCTTCTGCGAGCCCAGCACGACCTGACCGCTGGTCGTGCCGTGCCAGTTGCCGACCCGCTCGACGCCGAGCTTGGCGTGCTTCGGGCCGACGATCGCGGTCAGCTCCTCGGTGAGCAGCTGCTGCATCACCACCAGCCCCGCCGACGTCGCGAACGCCAGCAGTCCCTCGCGCATCGAGCTGGCCACGTCGGCCATCGCCACCGTCGCCTGCAGTGGCAGGCCCTCCAGCGCGGCGGCGGCCTCGGGTGTCGTGAACTTCACGACGGGTACCTTCTTGGACACGGTGTCCCTCCCTTGTTGGGTGTCTTGGATGGACCCCCGAACCCTGCCATCACGGCACGGCCCGGGGAGGGATCACCACCTCACTTCAACAGGCTCCGAGACAACCTCTGCGCTGCTGCGTCGGGGACATGACGCTGACCTACCTTCACCGGAGCGTTGAGTTGAGAGCCAGGAAAGCCTGCATGGAACGGGGGATGAGCTCGACCTGCGTCGGAGACGCGCTCCAGAGAACGCGTCCTCGACGGAGTTCAAACGCCTCATCGGCTACATCGAGGGCACCCGAATCCACGCTCCAGGTATCCGGCGAAGTCCACGGCATGATCGTCCGATAAGACGCGCCGATAGTCCGCTGGTTGGGTGGTGCCATCGGCGTCCTCCAAGCGCTGATCCTCCGCGCTTCGCCGGGTTACGGCGCGATGTCCGACTTGCGCGTCCTCGAACAAGCTTCACGCCCGGGCTTCAAAGCTCGATGCCGAAGTCATGCCGTGCGGGTTGCATGTCAACGCTGTCGCGGTCGACGGCGACATGCGGGCGCCGGGCGATCGGAGCGACGGGTAGGTCGTCGCGGAGGGCGCCGGCGAGGTGCTGTTCTGCGCCGGGGCGGCGAGCGAGGGCGGCGTATGCAGCGCGCAGGCTGCGGTCGGGGATGTCGTCACCTTCTGCCCATCGCTGCCAGGTGGTCAGTGCTCGGAGGTGGAGGCGTTGCTCACCGACAGATGGAGCCGTTGAATCGAGGAGGTCGATGGTGTCGCAGCTCCGGAGCTCGTCCTGGACGGCCCGGTGGTCGGCGAGAGCGCGGGTGTGCCGATCGACGGCGGGGCCCGCTCGTCGGCGGGTGCGCTCGAGGTAGTCCTCGGCCCGGTCGAGCCGCTGTCGGGCGCAGTCGAGGTCGCGGCGCAGGCCGCGGCGATGCCGGCGCGGCGCGTTGCCGAGCCGATACTGCGCCGACGAATGACGGCGGCGGGCATCTACCGCCCGGGCCTCGGCGTAGTGCAGGGCGTCGCGATCGGGAGCTGTCGCGGCCGCCACCTCGGCAAGCGCGCAGCACCGGCAGGCCGTCGCGGCCGCCGGACGACTCATACGTGCGCGCGAGCTCGTAGGCAAGGGACCTGCCGATCCGCAGGTCCGCTGCGGCCTCCTCGACGGTGAGCAACAGCGGGTACTCCTGGAGCGAGCCCAACACCACCTCGACGATGCTCATAGGACTACTTACATCGATGTCATCCGAAGCATCAACCCCGTCCATCGCGTGCACCTCCACCGAGTAGCGGACTCGCGGATACCAAGGGACACCGACGGACACCGGGGGTCACGGACGGACACCCAACAGGACGGGGCTCTTTACAAGAAGTAAAGACCCGAGGTGGCGTCCGAGTCGCGTCAGGCCGTCAGGAGGTGCGACCGGCGGAGTGCGTCCGCGTAGTCGAGCGGGTCACCCGGCAGCAGCTCGAGGTGGACGACCTGTGTGCCGTCGCCGCCGTCCGTGATGGCATGGACCCGGGCGAACACGGGGTCCTCGTCGTCGGCCGTGATCACGATCGCGCCGACCGCGATCTGGGCCGTGTCGCGAGCCTCGCTCAACAGTGCGAAGGGCATGGCGAACTCCCCCAGCTGCTGCGGATCGCACGGGATGTCGATCTCGATGAAGTTGGCGGACATGATCACCTCCTGCGCTGCTTGAACTCGTTGACCAGCGTAGGCCCGAAGTGCTCGAGCAGCGAGGCTGCCGCCGCCTCGCTGACGTTGGGGAGGACCACGCTGTAGTGCGGTGCCGAACTCGTCGGTACGAGCTCGTAGCTGGCCTCGCGCAGCCGTCCGACCGTCGTCGTGGCGTACCGCGATCGGGACCACATCCGCTCCCGCAGGATCCGTTCGAGCGGCCACGCCTCGATCGCCAGGTCGACGCTGATCGCCGTCATGGGCGCGCCACGGTGGGTGAACACCGCCCGCTGACGTGCTGCGTGCTCGACGACCTTTTGCGCCGTAAGTGGTCCGCCCCGCACGACGACGACCGCATCGTCGGGCGGCGGTTCGTCGCGGATCAGCGGCTCGATCGGCCGAGTCAACGCTCACCCTCACCGTCGGGCTCGGCGGCGATCACCCTGCCGATGACGTCGGCGGCGCTCCGGTCCGCCTGCTCGAGGAAGTGGGCATACACGTTGAGCGTGGTCGCTGCGTTGCGGTGGCCGAGCCGGCCGGCGACCGTGCGGACGTCGACGCCGGCGCTAGGAGTTGACTGGCGAAGTGGCGGAGGTCGTGCAGCCGGGCGTCGGCAGCCCCTCGGCGATGCAGACCGCTTGAAGGACCTCGGCACCGAGTCCGGGAACCAGGATCCCGAGCCATCGCCCGAGTTGCTGAACACGAACACGTCTTCGGTGAGCTCGGCGCGGCACATCGCAGCCCGCGCGGCCATCCGAGCTCGATGCGCCGCAAGGAGCTGCACGGTTCCATCGTCGAGCGCGACCCGTCGGGCAGCGTGCGTCTTCGTGTCCTTCTCGACGAGACCCGTCGGACCCATGACCACGCCACGCTCGATGCGCACGACGCCCTCGGGGAGATCGACATTGCGCCAACGGAGCGCCACCAGCTCGGACCGTCTGGCCCCGGTCGCCGCGGCGAGCACGAGGAAGCACGCCAGCTCCGGCGACGACTCCGACGTGCGCTGCAGGACGCGGGCGAGGTCTCGACCCGACGGTGGCGCGATCTGCGGCGTCGGGACTCGGGCCGGCGAAGTCGCGGTCGCTGGGTTGACACCGAGCCATCCCTACTTGACCCCCTGCGCCAATGCCCGCCGAAGGATGCCGTGGATGCGACGCACGGTGGCCGGGGCCAGCCCACCGTCGCCGACCGCGCCGGAGGCGAGGAGCCGGCGGTACAGGCCGTCGAGGTCGCTGGCCCTCAGCCCGCCAGCGGAACGTGGCCGACCGCCGGCAGTAGGTCGCGGTCGATGAAGCGGCGGGTCTCCTTCACCGTCTTCGGCGAGAAGTCGACCGCAGCGTGCTCGAACCACGCCTCGAGCAGCTCGCCGACGGTTCGCACCGAGCGGCTGGTGTAGCGCTGCTTGCCGGTCACCGGGTCCGTGCCGAGGTAGACCCGCAGCTCCCACGCGTTGCCTCGCTGGCGCAGGAAGCCCTTCATGGCGTCCTCCAGCCAACACACT
>JBIOUO010000196.1:0-4852 GCA_044867195.1 Ilumatobacteraceae bacterium | reverse complement strand
GGCGAGCGACGTCTGCTGATCCGCACGCAATCGGGCCACGTCGTCGTTCGAGCCACGACCATCAGCGACCCTCCAGATCACCGACTCCAGATCGGCATCGTCAACCGTTGTTGCCGCCAACGGCGTGCTCACGACAACGCAGCGAGGACCACAGGATCAGCCAACGTTCTGACCGCACGCAGGATCCTCACCCACCGAACTCACGACGACGCCACCCTACGAGCTGATCGCGCGGCACCGTCGGTGCTATGCGGATACGGGGTCGACTGGATGGCGGAGCGGTTCGGTCGGGTGATGAGCTGCTTGGCGGGCGAGCGCCAGCAGCTCGGCGGTGGCATCAGGGAACACCATCTGCAGCCGGCCATGGGTGTCACATCGGAGCGGAAAGTGGATTGGAAATGCCCCTTCCGGCTCGACGTCGCACAGCGGCCACCACAGCCGCGCTTTGAGCCGCCTGCCTTCGTCCCGCGCCCCGCCGACGCTGCGCAGCTCGATCAGCGGTACCGCCTCAGTCTCGTAGATGATCGCCGCGGGACGCTCGCATCCCACCTTCGAGCAGACGACCCGGACAAGCGCGCGGCCCCTCGTCTCGTAGCAGCGCTCGACGAGCTGGGAGAACTCCGTTCGCACGAACTGCCGTGAGGGAACAGGCGCCTGCGCACCATCGTGGCTCCGTTCGGCGGCGATCGGTGCGCCGTTCCGAACGGGCATCGGGTGAGAGTCCGAAGCAGCCGTCGACATCAGTCGGACATCGTCGCGCATAATGGCCCACGCCCGCCACGTCGGTCGCGGGGCCACGCCGGGTACGGTCGCCGTCGTGGCGCAGGTGTTGGACGGGGTGCGAGTCGTCGACGTGACGACTGGCCCGGTGGGTGGGATGGCGACGATGGTGCTGGCCGACTTCGGCGCCGACGTCGTGAAGGTGGAGCCACCCGCGGGTGATCGATTCCGCGCCCTAGCCGCGGCGCCGCTGTGGCTGCGCGGCAAGCGCAGCGTCACTGCCGACTTGCGCACGGCCACCGGTCGGGCGGATCTCCACCGCCTCGTGCGAGGTGCGGACGTGCTCGTCGTGTCCGGGCCGCCGTCGCGGCCACGGCGGTGGGGAGTCGACGTCGCCGCGGCGACCGCGTTGCGGCCAGATCTGGTGCACTGCTCGATCACCGGCTGGGGCCCGCGCGGCCCGCTGGCAGAGGTGCCCGGCTACGAGGCGGCTGTGGCGGCCAGGAGTGGACGGAGCCTCGCGTTCGAGCGCCAGCTGCGCCGCGGTGGTCCGGTGTTCACCTCGGTCCAGGTCGCCAGCCACGCCGCCGCCCACGGCGCGGTGCAGGGCATCGTTGCCGGGCTGCTGGCACGAGCCCGCGGCGGCGGGGCGCAGCGCGTCGAGACGAGCCTGCTGCAGGGCCTGCTGCTGTTCGATCTGGTCGAGCTGCTGCTCGTCGAGATGGCCGAGCGCAGCGGCATCGAAGCGCCGAACATCCTCACCGTCGGCGGCGACATGCCGACGCTCAACTACCACCCCGTGCGCACCGCCGACGGGCGGTGGATCCAGTGCGGCAACCTGCTCGAGCATCTCTTGCTGGCGTTCCTCGACGCCATCGACCTGCTCGGTGAGCTGCTCGCCGACGACCGCTTCACGGCCCCGCCGGCGACTTGGGACGAGGTGACGGTCGAGGACGCCCGCGACCGCATGTTGCTGCGGATGCAGGAGCGTCCGGCCGAGGAGTGGATGGACATCTTCCGCCTCAACGGGCAGGTCGCCGCCGAGCGGTACGTGACGACTACCGAGGCGCTCGACCACCCCGATCTCCTCGCCGGCGGGGCGATTGTCACGATCGACGATCCGCAGCACGGGCCGGTACGTGCGATCGGCCCGATCGCCGAGCTGTCGGCGACTCCGGCGCTCCTCGGCCGCCCGGCGCCTGCAGCGGGTGCGCACACCGCGGAGGTGCTGGCCGAGGCCCGAGAGCCGACCCCGGTCGCCACGGGGATGGACGCCCCGCCAGCAGGCCGCCCGCTGGATGGGACGATGGTGGTCGAGTTCGGGACGATCATCGCCGCGCCGCTGGCGACCGCGCTGCTCGCCGACCTCGGGGCCCGCGTCGTCAAGGTCGAGCCGATCGACGGAGACCCGTATCGCCACCTGGTGCCCGGCGGCACGCCAGTGGCCAAGACGTCGGCCGGCAAGGAGTCGATCTGCGTCGACCTCAAGTCGTCCGCAGGCCGGCGGATCGCGGCCGACCTGGCTCGCCGCGCCGACGTCGTCGTGCACAATGCCCGCCCCGGCGTCCCCGAGCGGCTCGGCCTCGGCGACGAGCAGCTGCGTGCTGACAACCCGCGGTTGATCTGGGTGTCGGTCACCGGCTACCCCCGGCGCAGCCACGGCGCACACCGACCCTCCACGCACCCGTGCGCCGGCGCAGCGACCGGTGGTGCCGGCCATCAAGCCGGCCCGGCGTTGACGACCGCCTGCGAGACGCTCGATGACGTGCGGGAGATCTCTCGCCAGCTGATGCGCGCCAACGAGGCCAACCCGGACCCCAACACCGCTGTGATCGTGGTCGACGCTGTGCTCCTCGCCCTCCTCGCGCGGCAGCGGCTCGGGTTCGGCCAGCGGGTGCACGTCGACATGCTGACGGCCAACATGTACGCCAACGCCGACGACGCCCTGGACTACGCCGGCAAGCCAGCCCGGACGCGCGCCGACGACGACCTGTTCGGCACGTCCGCCGGCCACCGCCTCTACCCGACTTTCGACGGCTGGCTGTTCGTGGCCCTGAGCAGCGACGACGAGTGGCGACGCTGCTGGACCGTGCTCGAACGGGCCGGGCTCGCTGACGATCCCCGCTTCTCGAGGGCCGCATCGCGGGCCGCCGCCGACGAGGACCTCACCGCCGTGCTGAGCGACATCCTCGCTGCCCGCCCCGCCGCCGAGTGGGAGCGACGCTTCGTCACCGCCGGGCTGGCCGGCGTCCGCGCGGATCGCGCGACGCCCGGGCAGTTCTTCGCCCACGACCCCCAGGCGCTGGCCAATGACCTCGCACCCGAATGCACGCACACTCGCTTCGGGCGGCACCGCCGCTGGGGTCCGATCGTGCGGGTCAACGGCGGGCTCGATGCCTACGGGCCCGGCGTCCTCGCCGGCGAGCACACCGACGCCCTGCTCGCCGAGCTCGGCCACACGGACGCCGAGATCACCTCCCTCCGGGCGGCACGGGTCGTCGCGTCCGAACCCGTTGGCTGGTCATGATCACGAACTGGGTGGCCACGGTCTCGAATCCGAGACCGTCGCCACCCAGAAGCCGGAATGAGACCAGGGCCACCCAGATGCCGGCGGCGCGACGGGCTACAGCACCACGACTTTCGTGCCGACCTGGGCGAAATCCCACATGAACCTGGCGTCGGCGTTGGCCTGGCGCTGGCAGCCGCCGGACAGGCGCGTGCCGAGCTCGTCCTCGGTCATGTACGGCGTGCCGTCGGAGACGTGGATCGGGATGCCGTGGAACCCGATGTTGCCGATGTCGGTCTTCAGCCAGCGGATCATCATCGGCAGCTTGGCCCGCCCGTTCCAGGCCGTGGACTCGAGCGAGCGGCTGTAGACCTCGTGCACGCCGGGCATCTCGTTGCCGTACTTGCTGCCGGCGACGAGCCACGAGCGGATGACCTCGCCGTCGTCACCCACTGCCCACACCCGCTGGCCGCGCCGCTCGTAGACCACGCGCCGCCCCGAGCCGGAGTCCGCCGGCAGCGGGGGAGCGTCGGCACCCGCCGAGGCGACCGACGACAGTGGATAGCCCAGCAGGTCGACTGCCCCGGGCGCGGGAGCTGGGGTATGGACGACGAACGACGTCTCGTCGGGCCACACACCGATCGAGATCGCCGTCTCCCGCCCGACGATCCCGTCGACGAAGAGGTCGCGGTCGGTCTGCAGCCGCTTGACCGCGGCGTAGGTCGCCGAGTCGAACGTACCGGTGACGGCAACGTCGATGGAGCCGGCGTTCACCAGGCCCTGCTGGAGGCACTTCACATCGGTGCCGCTATCGCCGATCGCCAGGCGGGTGGCCGTCAGCACGCAGTCGTCGGCGACGGCCTCGACGAGGTCGCCGTCGGTGCTGCTGCCGGCCGCCGCAACGGCAACGGGCGCCGTGGTCACCGGCGCAGCGAACGCTGCCGGTGACGACGCAGCCGCGTCGTGGTCGCGGGCGCGGGTGATACCGAGCACGGCGATCCCGCCCAGCGCGAGCACCGTGGCCGCCACGACAGCGACCGTCAGGCGCGCCTCGCGTCCCCGCTCGACCTCGGGGACGGGTCGCTTGGCTCGCAACTCGTACGCGTTCATCAGCCTCGGGGGACGGGGGCGGACAACAACGACGGCCGGGACCGTCATCCGCGCCCGGCTCGACGGTGATCCGGGCGGAGACCGGCCGACCCTACCCGAACGCGACCGCCGAACGGCGGCATAGGCGCCCTCAGTTGGACGTGGCGACGCCCCACGTGCCGTTCGAGCGCAGCAGCGCGGCCAGGTCGCCGGGGCCCTTGCGCTCGGCGGCCTGGGCCAGCTGGGTGCCGATCGCCGACGCGTACTCCTGGCGGACCACGTCGCGGAACACGCCGAACGGCGTCGGCGAGTGGTCGTCGGTGTTCAGCCGGGCGAGGGCGAATGCGAGGCTCGGGTCGTCACGATGGGCGTCGTGGACGAGGATCGCCTCCTCGCCGACGTCGGCCACCTCGACCAGCCGCAGCTGGCCGTCGGAGCCCATCACCACGCCGCGCTGGCGCTCGGCGCCGAAGCGGATCGGCTCGCCGTGAACGAGCTCGATCATCATCTCGTCACGGGCCTGCTTCTTGGTGATGT
>JBIOUO010000195.1:0-6157 GCA_044867195.1 Ilumatobacteraceae bacterium | reverse complement strand
GCTCGAGACCGGCGATGACGTCCGGCAGCGGGTGGATGTCGGAGGGGTCGACGGCCCAGCCGTAGGTCTCGGCCTGCCACGCCGCGCACGTCGCCGCCAGCTCGTCCGCCAGCGCGGGCGGGAGGTATCCGAACAACGCACGGTCCACGGCGGCGTGGAGGGCGGCGGTGACCGGTGGCGCGGTCCCGTAGTCCATCTCGGCGACGAACGCACCCAGCCGCGCGGGCCCGAACTTGGTCCACTTCAGGTGCCCGGCGGCGAACAGCGACTCGGCAGTGATGCGGTCCAGGTCGTCGGCGAAACCCACGCTCAGCGCCCGTGGAACACCGGCTCGCGCTGCTCCATGAAGCTGCGCACACCCTCCATGTGGTCGTCGGTCTCCCAGAGCACGTCGCCGAGCGCCTGCTGGTACTCCCCGAGCGACTGCCACGGGATCTCGAAGCTCTTGTGCAACGAGCGCTTGATGGCCCGCTGGGCCAGCGGCGGCCCGCTGGCGAGCTTGTGGGCGAGCGCTCTCGCCGCGCCGGGCAGGTCGGCGTCGGGCACCACCTTCGACACCAGCCCGATGCGCAGCGCCTCGTCGGCGTCGACGAGGTCGCCCGTCAGGGTCAGCTCGATCGCCTTGGACAGGCCCACGAGCTGGCGCAGGATGAACGTCCCGCCGATCGTACCCATCACCGCCCGACGCACGAAGCGTCGCGAACGGGCAGGTGGGCGAGCGCTGCTGCGAAGCGGCGGCGGCGAGCTCGGGAGGCGAGGCGAGCAGCTTGGCTGCGAGCCGAGCCCGTGTGTGAAGTACCAACCGAACCGCGCCCGCTCCGACGCATAGCGGATGTCGCAGTACAGCGCGATGTCCATCCCGTAGCCGACCGCCGGGCCGTTGACAGCGGCGACCGTCGGCTTCTCGAGGGCGAAGATCGAGTCGAGCGATGGCTCTCCGTAGCGGATGCGGTCGAGCTGGCGATCGATCTTCCGCCCGGCGCGGTCCTCGGCGAGGAAGATCGCCTGGAAGTCGTCGCCGGCGCAGAACCCGCGGCCGGCGCCGGTGATCAGCAGGCAGCGCACGGCGTCGTCGCGGCGGACGTCCTCGATCACGGCGGCCATCTCGCGAGTCGTCTGCGGCCGCAGCGCGTTCATCACCTCCGGCCGGTTGATCGTCAGTGTCGCCACGCCGTCGTCGGCGACGTCGTACGTGATGTCCTCGTAGGTCATGGAACCACGATCGCGGCCGGTGACCGGTCTTGACGAACCGTTCTGGGTGGCGAAAGTCTCGATTCCGAGTCTCGATTCCGAGACTGTCGCCACCCAGATAGTCGGATGAGACCAGGACCACCCAGATGGACGGGCGTCAGCCCTCAGGCCGCAGCAGGACGACCGCCAGCGGGGGCACGGTCAGCGGCAGGGAGTGCTCGAAGCCGTGCCACGCGTGCAGCTCGGCGTCGATCGCGCCCAGGTTGCCGAGCCCGCTGCCGCCGTACACGGAGGCGTCGGAGTTGAGCAGCTCGACCCACCGCCCGCCGGCCGGCACACCGATGCGGTACCCGTAGTGGACCGTCGGCGTGGCGTTGATCACCGCCAGCACCGGAGGGGCCTCGCCGGACGGGTCGACGCGCAGCCAGGCGAACACGCTGTGCGTGTCGTCGTCACCGATGATCCAGCGGAACCCGGCCGGGTCGCAGTCGCCACGCGACAGCGCCGGCTCGCGCCGGTAGATCTCGTTGAGCGCGGCGACCCACAGCCGGACGCCGGCGTGGCGGTCGGCGTCGTGGAGCCCCCAGTCGAGCATCCCGTCGTGTGCCCACTCCCGCCACGTCGCCAGGTCACCGCCCATGAACAGCAGCTTCTTGCCCGGCTGCGTCCACATCATCCCGAGCAGCATCCGCAGGTTGGCGAACCGCTGCCAGTCGTCGCCCGGCATCTTGCCGAGCAGCGAACCCTTGCCGTGCACGACCTCGTCGTGCGACAGGGGCAGCACGTAGCGCTCGGTGTACGCGTACACGCTGCGGAACGTCACCTCGTCGTGGTGGAACCGCCGGTGCACCGGGTCGCGGCGGATGTACTGCAGGGCGTCGTGCATCCAGCCCATGTCCCACTTGTAGGTGAACCCGAGGCCGCCCTGGGCCGTGTCGCCGGTGACCATCGGCCACGCGGTGGACTCCTCGGCGAACGTCGCCGCGTCCGGGACCTCCTCGCGGATCGAGTCGTTGAGCTGGCGCAGGAAGTCGATCGCTTCGAGGTTCTCCCGCCCGCCCATCCGGTTGGGGATCCACTCGCCGTGCTCACGCGAGTAGTCGAGGTAGAGCATCGACGCCACCGCATCCACGCGGAGCCCGTCGATGTGGTAGCGGTCGAGCCAGCACAGAGCGCTGGACAGCAGGAACGAGCGCACCTCGCGCCGGCCGTAGTTGAAGATCGCCGACGTCCAGTCCGGGTGGTAGCCCTGCCGCGGGTCAGCGTGCTCGTAGAGGTGCGTGCCGTCGAAGCGGGCGATCCCGTGGGCGTCCATCGGGAAGTGCGACGGGACCCAGTCGAGGACGACGCCCACCCCGCGCTGGTGCAGCCGGTCGACCATCGTCATCAGGTCCTGCGGCGACCCGTAGCGGGCGGTCGGCGCGAAGTAGGCCGTCGTCTGGTAGCCCCACGAGCCGTAGAACGGGTGCTCCATGATCGGCAGCAGCTCGACGTGGGTGAAGCCGTGGGCGAGGACGTGGTCGGCGATCGGGTCGGCCATCTCGGCGTACGTCGGGAATCGCCGGCCGGGCGTCTCGATACGCCCCCATGATCCGAGGTGCAGCTCGTAGATGGCGATCGGGGAATGTGGTTCGAGGCGCCAGGCCCGGTCGGCCATCCAGTCGCCGTCGCCCCAGTCGTGGTCGAGGGCGGCGATCACCGACGCCGTCGACGGCGGGACGTTCGTCGCCGCGCCGACCGGGTCGGCCTTCTCCATCCGCTCGCCGTGGCGGCTCGTCACGGCGTAGCGGTACGACTGCCCGGCCAGCGCGCCGGGCACGTGGGCGGACCAGATCCCCGAGCTCCCGATCGGCGCCAGCGGTAGGCCCCGCCAGCCGTCGAAGTCACCCAGCACGTCGACCGCGGCAGCGTTCGGCGCCCAGACGGCGAACCACGTGCCCGTCGCGTCCGGATGGGCGCCGAGGCAGTTGTGGAGGTGACGGTGGGTACCCTCGTTGAACAGGTGGAGGTCGATCTCGCCGACCGGATTGGACGAGCGCGCTGTGGTCACAGAAGCACCCTCGCGCCGTGCGAGCGACCGAGCGCCAGCGAGGGAGCGGCCAACCACGGCCTGCGTGGCCGGGGAACGCTGTGAATAGTCACTGGTTACCTCCCGCGGGGCGGTTGCGGTTCGCCAGCAGCTTCACCCGCCGGCGCACGTCGAGATCACCGAGCACCGCGGACGTTGGGCGCGGCAGACGCCGCCGCCATATCGACGACAGGATGAGGCCGGGGATGTTGTGCGGCGCGGTCTCGCCGATCAGGTCGTCGACGTCGACCACGACGAGGAACGCGTCGCTGCCTGCCAGCCGCTCCAGCGCGCCGTCGAGCACCTCGCCGGCGGTCGGTCCGACGTCGTGACCGAGCTGTGCCGCGAGCACGCGCCGATACTCCTCCACGGCTGCGGGATCCGTGTCTTCCACAGCGGCGGCGAACGGCGGCATGTCGTGGGTGCGGATCCCGGCGACTGAGCGCGCCGGGATGGGCGGCCCCCAATACGGGTTGTAGAGGTTGAACTGCTCCTCGTACATCCCGAGCACGTCCCACCGCTCGAGCGCATGGCTGACCTCGTCGGGGACCGTGCCGAGGTTCTCGCCGATGATCGTCGTGTGAGTGCACGCCGCCTCGGCCGCGATCACTGCCAGCAGCTCCTCACGGGGGTAGCGGACATAGGCACCCTCGGTTGCGGCCATGCCCTCCGGGATCCACCACAGGCGGTGGACGCCCATCACGTGGTCGATGCGCAGCACCGAGACGTGCTCGCCGGCGTGGGCGACGAGCCGGCGCCACAGGGAGTGGCCGTCGCGACGGCCGGCTGCGGGCATTGGCGGGCGCAGGTTCCAGTCCTGACCACCGGCGAAGAACTCGTCCGGCGGAGCGCCGACGGTCATGCCGGGCGCGAACAGCTCCGGGTAAGCGAACGTCTCGAAGCCGTCGGGGTGGCTGCCGATCGGGAGGTCGAGGGCCAGGCGAGCCCGACCGGCCCCCTCGACCGCGGCGAGCTGGCGGTCGGCGAGGTACTGCGCCAGGAGGTGGCTGCGCTCGACCACCGCCGGCGGCGCGCCGGCGTCGGCGGGCACGGGTGATCGGGTGCGGAAGCGTGCGTAGTCAGCGACGTCGGGTCGCCGGGCCACGAAGCGGTCGATGCCCACCTGCACGTACGGGTCGAGGTCGGCGGCGGCGTGCAGCAGCTGCCGGCGGCGCCGGTCGGCGAGCACCCGCCAGTCGATGAGGGTGTGCTGCTCGGGGACGTCGGTGGCGCTGATCGACGCGTCGTCGACGAAGACCTCGTTCCAATGCAGCCGGCTCACGGGCGCGTACGGGCTGGGGTCGAACAGCGGGTCGTGGAGGAACGTCGCGTACAGCGGCAGTGTGGCGACCACGTCGACGCCGAGGCGGCGGGCGATCGTGGCGAACGCGGCGAGATTGGCGAACGACGGCAGCGGATCGGCGCGCTCCCACAGCGCGTAGGTCGGGGCGAAGAGGGCTGCGCTGCCGGCGAGCTCTGGCGCCCGTGGCATTCGCTCCGGCGCCACGACGACGGTGACCGCCGGCGTGACGCTGGCACCGGGCCGGCGGTCGAGCGTGATGCGATGGCAGCCGACGGGCAGATCAGCGGGGAGCGCGACGCGGCCATCGGCGACGGTGAGGGGGAGTGACGTGCCGTCGGCCAGGATCAGCTCGGCGTCGCCCGCCGCGCCGACCGCGACGTGCGAGGGTCGCCCGACGACCACCGGCTCGACCCCGTCCGACCCGGCAGGACCGGTGGCGTCGGCCTCGAGGACCTCGACGATCGCCCGCAGCGTCGCCTCCGACGCCTCGTGGTAATGGCCCGACACGTCCCAATACGACGGCTCGACGCCGAGCTGCGACGCCCGCTCGCGGAGTGCTTCGAGCGTCACGGTCTCGGCGGCGCCGTCGTCCGCAGCACGACCATCGAGCGGGCGACGAGGTCGAGGGAGCCGCCGGCGGGCAGCTCGGTTCCGGGCTGGTGGCGAAGGTCGGTGTCCAGCTCGACGACCCACTCGCGGCCCCACTTGCCGCCGGGCAACGTGAAGGGCAGACCGTTCTCGCTGGCGTTGAACATGACGAAGAAGCTGTCGTCGACGATGCGGCCACCGTAGGCGTCGGTGGTCGTGATCGAGTCACCGTTGAGGAAGACGCCGACGCTCTTGGCGTGCCCGGTCTCCCAGTCGTCCTCGGTCATCTCGACCCCGTCGAAGCGGAACCAGGCGAGATCCTCGACGCCGCGGATCTGGCGGCCTTGGAACCAGCGGCGGCGGCGGAACACGGCATGACGGCGGCGGAGCTGGGTGACCATCCGGCACCAGTCGCGGAACTCCTCGTCGACGTGGTCCCAGTCGAACCACGACAACTCGGTGTCCTGGCAGTAGGCGTTGTTGTTTCCGCGCTGGGTACGCCCGATCTCGTCGCCGCCGAGGATCAGCGGCACGCCCTGCGACAGCAGCAGTGTGGTGATGATGTTGCGCCGCTGGCGGGCCCGCAACGCGAGCACCGCTGGATCCGTCGTCTCTCCCTCGACACCACAGTTCCAGGACCGGTTGTACGACTCGCCGTCGCGGTTCTCCTCGCCGTTGGCCTCGTTGTGCTTGTCGTTGTAGGTCACCAGGTCGCGCAGCGTGAAGCCGTCGTGGGCGGTGACGAAGTTGATCGACGCCGTCGGGCGCCGGCTGCCGGCCTCGTAGAGGTCGGAGCTGCCGGTGAAGCGGTAGCCGAACTCGGCGAGCGTCGCCGGCTCTCCACGCCAGAAGTCGCGGATCGTGTCGCGGTAGCGGCCGTTCCACTCCGACCACAGCGGCGGGAAGTTGCCGACCTGGTAGCCGCCCTCACCGATGTCCCACGGCTCGGCGATCAGCTTGACCTGCGACACCACCGGGTCCTGCTGGACGAGGTCGAAGAACGCCGA
>JBIOUO010000194.1:0-7988 GCA_044867195.1 Ilumatobacteraceae bacterium | reverse complement strand
GCGGTCGCGTGCCTCGTCGGGCAAGCCGAGGACCTGGCCGACGACGCGGATCGGGAACTCGTCGGCGAATGCCCGCCCCAGCTCGATCGTGTAGCGGCCCGACAACGGGTCGAGCTCGGCGACACCGCCGTCAGGAGCGAACCACGACCCGACCAGTTCGGCGGCGAGGCGCTGCAGGGCGGGCAGGCGCTTGGTGAGCGCGGCGCCGACGAGGTGGCGGCCGTAGATGTTCCGCCGCCGGCGGTGCTCGACGCCGCTCAGCTCGAGCTGGGTGTTGCCGAGCACGCCGCTCGACGAGCCCTTGGGGATCGTGTTGAACCCTGCCTCGTCGAGATAGCAGGCCTCGATGTCCTCGTACCGCGTGACCCAGTAGCAGTTGTGCAGCTGATCGCGGAACACGGGGTAGTGATCGCGCAGGATCCGGTAGTACGGGTACGGGTTGCGTTTGAACTCCGCCGAGTCGAACAGCGCCGGGTCGATCAGCGGCGTGCCGTCGGGCGCGTGGCCCATGTCGACGGCCTCACCGACGGGCATCAGCGGGAAGTCACGGGTCCCGGCGCGCTCGTCGAGCAGGTCGTCCGGGGCGAACCCGTAGGCCGCGGCGGTCTGGGCGCGGTCGACCAGCTCGGTCATCGTGGGTCCTCCTCGGTCGCCGGCCCGCCCATCGCCAGCGCCGCGGCGGACGCGCCGGCCACACGGCCGAACACTGCGCAGTTGGCGTAGTTGTTGCCACTGCCGACGTACTGGGCGCCGACGACGCCGCCGGTGCACTCGCCGGCGGCGTACAAGCCACGGATGCCGTGCCCGTCGATGCCGCGGACGTTGGCGTTGGGGTCGATGCGCAGGCCGCATGCGGTCGAGGCGACCGTCGCCGGTCGCAGCTCCACGCCGTAGAACGGCGGCGTGGCGATCGGCTCGAGGAACTTGGCCTCCTTCAGGTACTCGTCGTCCGCGCCGAGCCGGACGTTGGTGTTGTTGCGGGCGACGGTCCCTTCGAGGCTCGACGGCGGGAGACCGAGCGCGCCGGCGAGCTCGGCGATCGTCGCCGCCGACGTCACGCGACCCTCGCCCAGCATCTGCTCGATGATGTCGAAGTTCCAGTGCGGGCTCTGGCGCTTGGACGAGCCGGGGATCGAGTGCTTGTACCGGGCCACCCCGGCGGCCGTCGCCACCTCCAGGGCAGCGCGGTCGAAGATCGCGTACACGACGTCGCCCTGCTCGCGGGCCTGAGAGTCGAGGATGCCGTAGGGGGCTGTCTCGTCGACGAAGCGGCGGCCATCCCGGTTCACGAGCACGATCCAGCCCGGCAGGTACGCCTCGTAGATCAGATCGAAGCCGGCGTGCAGCAGCCGCAGCCCGTGGTCGTGGCCGACGACCTGCGCACCCACTTGGGCAGCGAGGTCGATCGCGTCGCCGCGAGCACCGTCGGCCCCGATGTACCACGCCGAGCCGGTGCGCGCAGCCGATGGGAAATGCGTCGCCAGCTTCTCCGGGCTGTTGCCGAACCCGCCGGTCGCGATGACGACCGCGTGGGCGGTGATCGAGTCGTCACCGACGGCAACCCCCATGACGTTGCCGTCCGCCGTCAGCAAGCGGTCGACGCGCTGGCCGAGCGCGATGTCGACATCCGCCTCGCGGCAGTGCCGCGTGAGGACATCGATCACGGCCTGGCCCCGGCCGATCGGCACGTGAACCCGCGGGACCCGTTCCTCGCCGCCGAACACCAGCGTGTCGTAGTACTCCACGCCCAGATCGCCCAACCATTCGACGGTGGGGCCGGCGAGCTCGACGAAGCGCCGGACCACTGCCGCATCGACGTTCCAGCGGTTGAGCTGCATGTAGTCGTGGAACATCGACTCGACGTCGTCGTCGATCCCGAGCGCCTTCTGGTACCGCGTGCCTGCGCCCATCACCAACCCGCCGGACAGGCGCGACGAGCCGCCGACGACCCCTTCGCTCTCGGCGACGAGCACGCGCGGCGCGCCTAGTTGGCGTGCCGTCAACGCCGCGGCCAGGCCGGAGACACCCGATCCGACGATGATCACGTCGACGTCTCGGTGTTCGTCCATCTCGGTCCTCCGGTCGCGGGGGCGGCGTGACGCTCAGCAAGCTCCCAGGTCGGGCTCACCTTACGCTCACTTGCGTCAGCAAGAGTCTGGCCGATGGAGCTGCCTCACTTCGAGCGCGCGACCCGCCGCGCGTTCCTGCGCCGTGGGCTGTCCGCCACCGGCGTGCTCGCAGCCGGCGCGTGGTTGGCCGCGTGCAGCAAGAGCGACGCCGAGACGTTCGCCGCGGCGACGACGGCGACGACGGCGACAACAGCGACGACCAGCGCGGCGAGGGCGGCCACGACTACGACGTTGCCTCCCGCGACCTCCACAACGACCGCGGCTCGAGTGCCGAGCACGACCGCCACGCCGTCGACGACCGCGCTTCCCGACTCCGACGGCAGCACGGCGGGCAACGCGGCGATCTCGTTCACCTACACCGCATCGGATTCGTCCGGTCGCGTTCGCAACCCCTACATCGCGGTGTGGGTCGAGGACGGCAGCTCGACGATGGTGGCGCTGGTCAGCGTGTGGTACCTCGCCCGAGAGGCGAAGTACCTCCGCGAGCTGACCGAGTTCGCGGCGGTCGCCGGGAACGTCAGTGCCGACCAGCTCGACGCGGTGAGCGGGGCGACCCGGGCAGCGGGCCAGTACGAGTTGCAGTGGGACGGCATCGGGCTCGACGGATCGGTGCTGACCGGGACGCACACGCTGTGGATCGAGGTGGCGCGCGAGCACGGGCCGCACTCCGTGATGAGCGGAGAGATCGTGGTGGGCCAACCCGGCTCGACGACGATCGCCGGCAGCGGTGAGTTGTCCGACGCGGTAGTGACGATTGCGTGAGCACACGGTGGACGTGATCGAGGTGCGCGACATGACCGAGCTCGCACCCGTGGTCGACGGCACGCCGCCGGAGGGTCGCGTCCCGCGTCGCGGCCGGCGGGCGCCGCAGATGAGTCGGTGGATGCGGACGTTCCACGTCTACGTGTCGATGGCCAGCATGCTGATCGTCGCCTTCTTCGCCTTCACCGGGCTGACGCTGAACCACCCGACCTGGTCGCTCGGCTCGACGAGCACCGTGACCAAGACCGGGACCGTGCCCGCCGGTGCGGTGAGCGGCGACACGGTCGACTACCTCGCCATCTCGGAGTACGTGCGCACGACGTTCGGCGTCACCGGTCACGTCAAGGACTACGGCGTGCAGGGCGACACCGGGCACATCGACTTCGCCGGACCGGGCTACAGCGCCAGCGTCAGCTTCTCGACGACCGACTCGACGCTGACCGCCAGCATCACCCAGAGCGACCTGCTGGCGATCGTCAACGACGTCCACAAGGGCCGCGACACCGACAGCTCGTGGGGCTGGGTGATCGACGCGTCAGCGGTGCTGCTGCTCGTCGTGACCGTGACTGGGATCGGCATCCAGATCCTCCAGCGCAAGCGCCGGCGCAGTGCGCTGCTGACCGCCGGGGGACTGTCCGTCGTGACGCTCGTGCTGATCTGGATCGCCATCCACTGACCGCTCCACCACGTCGCCGGTCCACGCCGCGCTCCGCCACACCCGCCCACCTTCTGCCACCGTGAGCACGGCGAGGCGCCCGCGCTCCGCCAACGGCTCAGCTCGGTCGTGGTCGAGCGCGGCGAACGCCGACGCCGCGGCGTCGGCGTCGGCGGCGGACTCGGCGACCGCCGCGCTGCTGCGCTGGCGTGGCAGCGGCCATCCCGTAACCGGATCGATGAGGTGGCCGTACCAGCGCCCGCCGATCCGCCACCCGCGGCGCCCGCCGCCGCTGGTGGCGATCGCCTGGTTGGCGAGGCGAACGACCGTGAGCGGGGCGGCGTTGTCGGCGACGGCGAACGGATCCTCGACGGCGACCGTGGCAAGCGACCCTGCGGTCTTGGAGGCGTGGCGCAGGTCGCCGCCGAGATCGACGAGCACCGCCCCAACCGACTCCATCCCGAGCGCGGCCTCGACCATCCGGTCGATCACCCACCCCTTGGCGATCCCGTGGACGTCGACCACGCGGCAGTCGCCGTGGACCAGGATGCAGTCGCCGTCGACGTCGTAGGGGAGCGCGGCCACATCGGCCGCGAGCTGCGCTAGCTCGGCACGGTCGGGCAGCCGCTGCTCCGCCTCGGCCCGCCGCCACCGCCGCATCAGCGCACCGAGGCATGGGTTGAACGCGCCGTCCGTTCGTCGGTGCCACGACGCGGCAACGGCGAGCACCTCGACGACCTCCGGCGGCGGCTGTGGGAGCAGCCCGCGACGCCAGCGGTTGTACGGGCTGTCGGCCCGAAAGACGGACAGGATCGCCTCGAGCCGGTCGGCGACGGCGAGCGCCTCGCGTTCCGCCTCCGAGGCGGCGTCGCGGTCGTCGCAGTCGACGCGCATCGTGAGCCGCGTGCCGAGCACCGGCTCGACGCTGCTGCGGAACGAGGTCACCACCGACGATTCTGGTTCTGGTGAGGCGCCCTGGATCAGCCCGACATGTGGCGCGACAGCCGGCCATGCAGCGTGTCCGTCGTCCACGTGGCGACGCCGGTGCCCAGGAAGTCGTTGTCCAGAGCACCGTTCTCGCTCGGTTCCTTGACGGCGTGACGGACGGAGGAGACAATCGTCGTCTGGGGACGGGGTAGGCGGTGCCGGGAGGGGTTGTGATGCGGGCACGGGGTTGGATCGGGCGACTCGGCATCAGTGTTGCGTGTGCATCACTGCTGGCCTCCGCGGTCGGCGTCACGTCGACCTCGGCGTCACCGCCTTCTCCGCAGAGTCCGATGGCGCGCGGAGTGCAGACACGGCTCAGCTGGTCGCGCTGCTATCGCGACGTCAGTGCCGAGACCGGCGGGACGCCGTACGAGTGTTCCATCGCCCAGGTTCCGCTCGACTACGACGCCCCGAACGGCGCTGCGGTGCAACTGGCGGTCGTGCGCATCCCGGCCCGTGACCCGGCACACAAGCTCGGATCGATCTTCCTCAACCCGGGTGGACCGGGTGGTTCAGGCGTCGACTTCGCGCTCTTCTTCGGGCCATTCGCAGATGTCTTTTGGGGACCCGAGGTCCGTGACCGCTTCGACCTCGTCGGCTTCGATCCGCGAGGTGTCGGCCGGAGCACGGCGCTGCGCTGCTTCGGCAACCTGCGCCAGTCGACGCAGGCGCTGGCGCCGTTCGCGTTCCCGCTGACCCCCGAGGAGGAGGCGATCGTTGCCGCCGCTGACGCGTTGCTCGCCCGCCAGTGCGCGCAGCGTGGCAACAAGATCGCCGACCACATGTCGACGGCCAACGTGGCCCGCGATCTCGATCGGCTGCGCGCCGCCGCCGGTGATGCGCAGCTGAGCTACGTCGGGGTGTCGTACGGGTCGTTCCTCGGGACGACCTACGCCAACATGTTCCCCGACCACGTCCGCGCCGTCGTCGTCGACGGCGTGCTCGATCCCCGGGCGTGGGTCAACGTCGAGGGTGAGATCCCGTTCTCGACGCGACTGCGCTCGGACGCCGGAGCCCAGACGACGCTCGACAAGTTCTTCGAGCTGTGCGATGCCGCCGGCGCGGCGTGCGCGTTCGGCCCGGACTCGGCGGCTCGGTTCGCCGACCTCACGGAACGACTCCTCGCCGAGCCGGTGCCCGTCACCGTCCCGGACACGGGCGAGGAGTTGCTTGTGACCTACCAGGACCTGATCAGCTTCACGCTCGATTCCCTGTACGACCCGTTCTCGTTCCCGTTCCTCGCCGAGGTGCTGGCGCTGGTCGAGGCGTCGGCGCCGCCGCTGGCGATCGGCCAGGCGATCAACCGCCTCGCCGCGGCCAACGGCCTGATCACCAAGCGTGGCTTCCCGCGCTACCCGAACTTCGTCGAGGCGTTCCCCGGCGTCGCGTGCGAGGACTCGAGCAACCCGACCGACTACGCCGTGTGGTCCCAGCAGGGCGCGCTGGCCGACTCCACGTTCGGGTACTTCGGCCGGCCGTGGACGTGGGCCTCGAGCCGGTGCGCGCAGTGGCCGTTCGCCGACACGGATCGCTATCTCGGACCGTTCGACCACCAGACCTCGAATCCGGTCCTCGTGATCGGCAACCTGTATGACCCGGCCACGCGCTACGAGGGCGCGGTGACGGTCCACGATCTCTTGCCGAGCTCCGCGTTGCTCACCGTGGACATGCCCGGCCACACGTCGCTCGGGCTGAGCCTTTGCGCCGGCGGGCTCACCGGCCAGTACCTGCTCGACCCCGCGTCGGCGGACTCGATCGACGGTGCGCTGTGCCCACCGGAGTTCGACCCCTTCACGGTCGAGCCGGTGGCCCCAGCGGCCACGAGTAGCCAGCGCGATCTTCGCCACCGGTTGCTGCCGATCGCCGCGCTCCAGCCCGCTCGCTGACCGGCGCCAGCAGCGAACCGGTCAGGCCGGCGTCGCCCGGTGCGCGATGGCGACGAGTCCGACCGCGACAGCGTCGCAGCCGTCCGCCGTGACGCGCACTGTGATCTCGCCCGGTCCGGCCGGTCGAACGACGGCGAGGGCGCGGCCGCGATAGGTGGTGCAGTGGTCGTCGAGCAAGCTCTCCTCCGACGCCGGTGCTGCGCTGCCGAGGCCCTGGATCGTGCCGGGCCCGTCGACGGTCACGCCGATCTCGCGATCGGCGCTGGTGTGCACGGTGCCGGCGGCGTCGACGAGCGCGACCGTCACGAACGCCAGATCCCGGTCGTCGGCCATGATCTCTGCGCGATCGACGCGGACATCGAGATGGATGTCGCCGCGGGCGGAGCGCAGCGTCGTCCGTCCGACCTCATCGCCGCCGCGGTAGGCGACGGCGATCAGCTCGCCCGGCTCGTAGGTGGTCTCGAACTGCGTCCTGAAGCGGTGCGCCTCGCCCGCCGGCTGGCGGCCGAGCGAGCGCCCGTCCTGAAACAGCTCGACCTCGTCGGCGTCGGCGTACACCTCGATCGTCACGGGCCGGCCCTCGTCGCCGTCCCACGTCCAGGACTCGACCGCTGTGCTCCACGACCATGGTGTGGAGAACCGCTTGCGGGCTGCGTGGTGGGCTGGTGGGCGGACGGCGATGTACGGATCGGAGCGGAGGCCGAACACGATCTGGCGGTAGTACGAGATCGGCAGCCGGTGCCCGGTGATGTCGATGTCGCCGCATGCACCGGTGCGCCACGGGTAGGCGGCGGCAAACCCGCCGCGGCTCTCGACCACCGGATCACCCTCGTGCTCGATGCGGCCGATGCCGACCTCGCCGAGATAGTCCCAGCCGGTCCACGTGAAGTCGCCGATGACGTGGTCGTTGTCGAGCACGAGTCGCCAGTTGCGGTCGATCATCTGCGGGAACGTCTCGGAGCCGACGATCACGCGGTTCGGGAACCGCGCCCGGTCGACCTCGTAGCGCACGTCGGCGTAGTTGTAGCCGGCGACGTCGAGCACGGCGAAGGACTCCGCCGTCTTCGCGGTGACCAGCTCGGAGCCCATGATGTCCGCGCCCCCCGACTCGCCGAGCACGGCGTTGAGCTGCGCGCCGTCCATTCCTGAGGTCGAGAGCTCTGACAGCACCGGCAGCAGCAGGTTCACACCGTTGGTGATCGGCCGCGTCGGATCCAGGCTGCGGATCCGGGCGACCATCGCTCGCGCCTGAGCGGCGCCGGCAGGGACGCCGACCTCGGCGATCTCGTTGCCGATCGAGTACAGGACGACGCTGGGATGGTTGGCGTCCTTGGTGACCATCGCGTCGATGTCGCGCTCCCACCAGGTCGGGAAGTGCATCGCGTAGTCCTGTTCCCGCTTGGCGTCGTGCCACATGTCGAACGCCTCGTCCATGACGAGCAGGCCGTGGCGGTCGCATGCGTCGAGCATCGCCTGGCTCACCGGTTGGTGGGCGCTGCGGATGGCGTTGAAACCTGCCGCCTTCAGGATCTCGACCCGCCGCTCGTCGGCACGGCCGACGGTGGCCGC
>JBIOUO010000193.1:0-13351 GCA_044867195.1 Ilumatobacteraceae bacterium | reverse complement strand
CCGACCGGGAAGCCGGCGGCGAGGCGGCCGTCGGTGAGGCAGTCGAGCATCGCGAACTCCTCGGCCACGCGCAGCGCCGGCGAGTACAGGGCCAGCGTGTTGCCGAGCACGAGGATGGCGCTGTTGTTCGGCGTGCGGCGGGCGAGGGCGGCGGCCATCAGGTTGGGCGAGGCCATGAACCCGTAGGCGTTCTGGTGGTGCTCGTTGACCCCGAGGCCGTCGAAGCCGAGCTGGTCGGCAAGCTCCAGCTCGTCGAGGTTCCACTTGTAGTACTGGGCCACCATCTGCGGGTCGCACAGCTCCTGGTTGGGCGGCGTGACCCACACGCTCTCGTAGCGCTCCTCGAAGTCGTCCGGCAGGTCCCGGTACGGCATGAGGTGAAAGAAGATCGACTTCACCCGTCCGACTGTAGGTGCGCTACGCCGCGCCTCGGCCTACGCAGGTGACCTTGGGGGATGCTCGAAGGGAGCGGCGGGCCTCGCCCCCCGCCTCGGCGATCGATCCGACTTGCTCGGTCGATCGCCTGCAGCGTGGGTGCCGGCCGGAGGCCGGCTCCAAACACTCGATTCGCAAGCTCTGCTTGCGAATCGAAACACCTACTTGGGCAGGTTGGTGCGCGGGATGCGAAGCGTCTCGCCGGGCGCGACGTGGGCGACCGAGCTGCGGTCGGCGCTCTGAATCGGCACGGGGTGGCCGTCGAGCACCTCGACCGTGCACCCGCCGGCGTCGATGGCGACGCGCAGCCGCGCCCCGTGGCGCTGCATGCGGAACGTCACGCCCTCCCATCGCGCGGGCAGACTCGGCGTGAAGCGGAGCGCGGTCCCGGCGTCGAACAGGCCGGCAAAGCCGAATGCGATCGTGTCCCACACCCCGCCGCACGAGGCGACGTGCACACCGTCGGTCGCATTGCCGTGGACGTCCATCAGATCGCAGAACAGCGCCTCCCGGAAGTACTCGACAGCCAGATCGTCGTAGCCGATCTGCGCCGCCGCCTGGGCCTGCACGCACGCCGACAGCGAGGAGTCACCGGTCGTGATGGGGTCGTAGTAGTCGAAGTTGCGACGCTTCTGCTCGAGCGGGAACTGGTCGCTGCGCAGCACCATCGCCAGCACGACGTCGGCCTGCTTGAGCACCTGATGGCGGTAGATGACCAGCGGGTGGTAGTAGAGCAACAGCGGATAGTGGCCGCGCGGCGTGCGGTCGAAGTCCCACGGCTCGAGCTCGAGGAACGAGTCGTCCTGGGGATGGATCCCGAGCTCCTCGTCGTAGGGCAGGTACATCGAGTCCGAGGCCCGGATCCAGCGCTTGATCTCCTCCTCCTCGAGCCCGAGGTGGCGGCACAGCCGCTCGTAGGAGTCAGGATCCCACTCCCGCAGCGATTCCACGACACGCGAGGCGTAACGCATGTTGAAGCGGGCCATCACGTTCGTGTACAGGTTGTCGTTGACGACGGTCGTGTACTCGTCGGGCCCGGTGACGCCGTGGATGCGGAAGACCTCCTCACCATCGGTGGCATAGAACCCAAGGTCCTCCCACAACCGGGCCGTCTCGACGAGGATCTCCGAGGCCTCGCCGGCCATGAAAGCGATGTCGCCGCTGGCGTCGAGGTAGCGCTTGAGGGCGAAAGCGATCGCCGCGTTGATGTGGTACTGCGCCGTGCCGGCGGCGTAGTACGCCGACGCCTCCTCGCCGTTGATCGTCCGCCACGGGTACAGCGCGCCGACCTGGTTCAGCTCCCGCGCCCGCTGGCGGGCCTGGTTCAGCAGGCGCCACCGGAACCGCAGCACCTTCCGGGCCAGCTCGGGGCTGGTGTAGGACAGGAACGGCACGACGTAGGTCTCGGTGTCCCAGAAGTAGTGGCCCTCATAGCCGCCTCCGGTGACGCCCTTGGCGGCGATGCCGTGCTCTTGCGTCTGGGCGCTGGCCTGGGCCAGCTGGAACAGGTTCCAGCGGATCGCCTGCTGCCCGGGCTCGTCGCCGTGCAGCTCGACGTCGCTCGACTCCCAGAACACGTCGAGCCACTCCTGCTGCTCGCGCACGATGCTCTCCGGCCCGTCGTGCAGGGCGCGAGCGAGCGTTCGCTGGCAGCGGTCGGCGAGCTCCTCGGCAGGAACGCCGGTCGAGGTGTGGTAGCTCACCAGCTTGACGATCCGCAGCACCTGCCCGGCCTCCATCCGGGCGATGATCACGGTCTTCGCCAGATCCTCTCCCACGGACGTCTCGACGCGGTGCACTGCCGGGGTGTCGATGATATGGCGGTCGGCGCACGCCAGGGTCATCCCGCTGTTGGCGCAGCGGTAGCCGAGCGCCACCCCTCCGCCCTCGACCCGGTGCAGGCGGGGTTCGAGCACGCGGTGGTCGAACGCCCGGATCTTGCGCGGATCCTTGGCGTGGCCGAGGGCGTGGCGGGAGACGTGGTACTCGTCCTCGCCGTCCTGGCGGTTGAGGAACTGCGACGAGACGACGACTGGCGCGTTGCCGTCGAGCATCGTGACCTCGAACGTCATCATCGCCAGGTGGCGGTGGGCGAGGCTGACGAGACGCTGCGAGCGGACGCGGACCCGCTTGCTGCCGGGGGTGCGCCAGCACAGGTCACGGGTCAGGATGCCCGTGCGGAAGTCGAGCACCCGCTCGTAGGCCTCGAGGTCGGCGTTCGTCAGCAGCAGCGGCTCGTCGTCGATGTACAGCTTCATCAGCTTGGCGTCGGGGACGTTGACGATCGTCTGGCCGACCTTGGCGAAGCCGAACGCCTCCTCGGCGTGGTGGATGTGCCACGTCTCGTGGAAGCCGTTGATGTACGTGCCGTGGATGTGCGCGTCGCGGCCCTCCTCCGGGTTGGCGCGCATGCCGAGGTAGCCGTTGCCGACGGCGAACAGCGTCTCGGTGAGCCCCTGATCGCTGGGGTCGTGCTCCTTCTCGACCAGTCGCCACGGGTCAAGCGGAAAGCGGTGCAGCTCGAGGTGGTCTGGAACGAACCGCCTCATCGCCCCTCCTGCCGCGGGGGGTCCACGATCAGCTCGGCGAGATCGTCGACGACGATGTCGGCGCCCTGCTCGCGCAGCACGTCGTGGCCGGCGCCGCGGTCGACGCCGACGACGAGGCCGAAGTGCCCAGCCTTCCCGGCGGCGACGCCCGACACCGCGTCCTCGACCACGACCGCATCGGCTGGCGGCACCCCGAGGCGTGCCGCGGCGTCGAGGAACATGTCCGGCGCCGGCTTGCCGGCGATGTGCTCGCGGGCGGCGACCAGCCCGTCGGTGACCACGTCGAAACGCGGCGCGAGGTGAGACGCTTCGAGCACCTCGCGGGCGTTGCGGGACGACGACACGACGGCCATCTTGACGCCCCGCTCGGTGAGGTGGTCGAGGAACCGCAGCGATTCGGGGTATGGGGCGATGCCGTCGTCGCGCAGGAGTTGAAGGAACAGCGCGTTCTTGCGATTGCCGAGCGCGCTGACCGAGCCGTCGCCCGGCGGATCGTCGAGGTCGCCGTCGGGGAGCGTGATCCCCCGCGAGGCGAGGAACGAGCGCACGCCGTCGAAGCGCGGCTTGCCGTCGACGTATGCCAGGTAGTCGTCTTCGGTGAACGGCGCCAGCCCGCGCGGCAGCAGGAACTCGTCGAACATCGTGGTCCAGGCGTGATGGTGGATGTCGGCGGTCGGCGTCAGCACGCCGTCGAGGTCGAACAGGACGGCGCGGAACGAGTCGACCGGTCTCCGTGATGGACTTCCGGCGGGTGTCAAGGGGGGCATGCACGGGGAACTGTACGACTCCGTAGGGTGGTCGTATGGATGCCCCCCGACCGCTCTGGGGTCGGCAGACGGAGCTGGCGATCGGCAACTTCCCGATCGCCCACCGGCCGCTCGATGTCCGCGTCGCCCACGCCCTCGCGGCGATCAAGCGCCAGGCCGCGGCAGTCAACGCCCGCCTCGGTGTGCCCGGCGTCGACGAGGCCGTCGCCGCGGCGATCGCCGAAGCGGCGCGGCGCATCGAGGCAGGCGAGCTCGACGGCCAGTTCCCGATCGACGTCTACCAGACCGGATCGGGCACGTCGACGAACATGAACGTCAACGAAGTGATCGCCGCCCTGGCGTCGGAGACCACCGGCGCGCCGGTCCACCCGAACGACCACGTCAACGCGTCGCAGTCGTCGAACGACACGGTGCCCACGGCGATCCGCATCGCCGTCGCCCGGCTCCTCGTCACGGACGTCCATCCGGCGGTGGAGGGGCTGATCGCCGCGCTGCGCGACATGGCGGCCCGCTTCGCCCGCGTCGTGAAGGCCGGCCGGACGCACCTGATGGACGCCACGCCGGTCACGCTCGGCCAGGAGGCCGACGCCTGGGCCGGCGTGCTTGCTGGTGCGCTCGCCCGGTCGGTCGCCGACGTCGAGTCGCTCGGCGAGCTGCCGCTCGGCGGGACCGCCGTCGGCACGGGGATCAACGCGCCGGAGGGCTTCGCGCCGGCGGTGATCGCGGGGTTGGCGGAGGAGATGGGCCTGCCGCTGCGGCCGAGCGCCAACCCGATGGTGCAGCAGGGCGGGCAGGGAGCGCTGGCCGAGGCGTCGGCCGGGCTGCGCGGCATCGCCGTCGCGCTGACGAAGGTCGCCAACGACATCCGCCTGCTGTCGAGCGGGCCGGCGGCCGGGCTCGCCGAGCTGCTGCTGCCGGAGCTGCAGGCCGGTTCGTCGATCATGCCGGGCAAGGTCAACCCGGTCCTCTGCGAGTCGGTCAACCAGGTCGCCGCCCGCGTGTTCGGCAACGACACGACCGTGACGTTCGCCGCGTCGCAGGGGATTCTCGAGCTCAACACCTACCTGCCGGTGACGGCCGACGCGCTGCTCGAGTCGGGGACGTTGCTGGCCAACGTGTGCCGGGTGTTCGCAGCCAGGTGCGTGGCCGGGATCGAGGCCGACGAGGACCGCTGCCGCACGTTCGCCGAGCGGTCGCCGGCGATCGCCACCGCGCTCAACCCGCTGATCGGGTATGCGCGTGCCGCCGAGATCGTCCACCGTGCCGCCGACGAGCGACGCTCGATCGTCGACGTCGTCATCGAGGAAGGCGTGTTGGAAGAGGACGAGGCCCGCCGAGTGCTCGACCCCCTCCGCCTCACCGGCGTGGAGGCGTGATCCGTTGGAGTGTTTCCGCCCGTTGGAGTGTTTCGCCGGGGTATGCCCCTGCGGAAACCCTCCAACGGCGCAAACACTCCAATGCTCAGGACGTGAGCGCGTGCTCCAAGGCGTCGAGGAGGGTGCTGGCGCCGAGGCGGAACGTGGTGGGTGAGACCCAGCCGGCGCCCATGATCGAGTCGGCGAGGTCGACGTAGGTGCGCGCGTCGGCGAGAGTGCGGATGCCGCCGGAGGCCTTGAACCCGACCGGGCGGCCGGACATGGCGATCGCCTCGAGCACGATCTCGGCAGCCTCCGGAGTCGCCGAAACGGCCGTCTTGCCGGTCGACGTCTTGACGAAGTCGGCACCGTTGACGATGGCGAAGTGGGTGGCCCGATCGATCGCCGCCCGGTCGGGGAGCTCACCGGTCTCGATGATCACCTTCAGCACGTGTTCGGCGGCCTCCTGCCGGACCGCGAGCAGCAGCCCCGCCGCCGCGTCGACGCCACCCGCCAGCCATGCCTTATACGGCAGCACGACGTCGATCTCGTCGGCGCCGGCGGCGATCGCCGCGGCCGTAACGGCGGCCGCCTGATCCGGCGGGTCGGTGCCGGCCGGGAAGTTGACCACGGTCGCGACCCGCACGTTCGTGCCGCTGAGGCGCTCAGCGCACCGCGCGACGAACCGCGGCCAGACGCACACTGCCGCCACGCCCGCCGCGACGGCCCGCGCGCACAGTGCATCGGCCGCGGCCTCGGTCGTCTCCGGCGCGAGGTCGGTCAAGTCGAGCAGCGCGATCGCCCGTCGCGCGACCGCCACGTCCTCGTCCACACACTCAACGTAGTGGCGACGTGCCGCCCTCAATTCTCCGGAGTCTGGATCGCGCTCAGCGCGACCCGGCGCGGCCAAGAATCCTGGGAGGGTCAGCCGATCACCTGGCCGGCGGTGTAGATCAGGAGGCCGGCGATGGCGCCGACCACCGTGCCGTTGATGCGGATGAACTGCAGGTCGCGGCCGACCTGCAGCTCGATCCGGCGTGACGTGTCGGCGCCATCCCACCGCTCGACCGTGGAGGCGATGAGGTCGGCGACCTCGTGGCGGTAGTGCTCCACGACATAGGCGACCGTGCGCTCGAGCCAGTCGTCGACCTTGCCTTGCAGCTCATGATCCACCGCCAGACGCGCCCCGAGCCGCTGCAGCCCGTCGTCGAGGCGGACACGCAGGTCGCTCGATGGGTCGTCCGCCGCCTTCAGCACCGACCGCTTCACCGAACCCCACAGCGAGCCGAGCCAGGCTTGCACCTCAGGGTGCGACAGCAGCTCGTGCTTCAGCTCCTCGGCCTTGGCGACGATCGCCGGGTCGGTACGCAGCCGGTCGGCGAGGGCGGCGATGCGCTCTTGGATCGACGCCCGCACCGTGTGGTCCGGGTCGGCGCGCACGTCCGCCATGAACCGCTGCACGCCGCCGAAGATCTTGTTGAAGATGCGGTCGTCGATCGGCTCGGGCACCCACCACGGAGACTCCTTCTGCAGGCGGCCGCGCAGCTCGGCGCGGTTGTCGTCGAGGAAGCCCGACATCCCGGTCAGGATCGCGTCGAGCAGCCGCTGGTGGTGGCCGCCCTCGACGGACGCGTCGATGACCCGAGCGACGAGCGGGGCGACCTCGACCTCGCGCAGCCTGCGCTCGACCATCCCGCCGAGCGCGCCCTGCACGTCCCGGTCGTCGAGCACCTCGACGGTCCCGCGCAAGCCGTCGACGATCGCCGAGCCGGCGCGAGCGGCATGCTCCGGGACGGCCAGCCACTGGCCAAGGCGCTCGCCGGCGTGGACGTGGGCCAGGCGCGCGGCAAGGACCTCGCGGGTGAGGAAGTTGCCCTCCACGAACTGTCCGAGACTGCGCCCGATCTGGTCCTTGCGGCGGGGGATGATCGCGGTGTGCGGGATCGGCAGCCCGAGCGGGTGCCGGAACAGCGCCGTCACCGCGAACCAGTCGGCCAGGGCGCCGACCATCGCCGCCTCGGCGGTCGCCCTCACGTAGCCGACCCATGCCGGCCCGCCCTCCTCGTTGGCGCGAGCGACGACGTACACCGCGGCGGCGAGCACGAGCAGCCCGGTGGCGAACGCCTTCATCCGCCGCAGATCGCGCCGCCTGCCGATGTCCTCGGGCCCAAGTAGCGGCGCCGTCACCCGGCGGACGCTACCCAGTTCGCCCACCCGAGTATCTGGGTCATCCGAGTAGCCGGAGACGGCCAGACCCGCTCGACGTACTCCGATGACGCCGGATACTCGGATGCGGCTACCTCGCGAACTGGTTGGTCTGCTCGGCGGCGTCGATCAGCCAGTCGGGGAAGATGCCGACGAAGATCGTGAACCCGACGGCGAGGGCGATGGCCGTCCCGGCGGCGAACGGGACCCGCACGGTGGCCGCCTCGCCGTCCGCGGGCGCGTCGGCCATCCACGCGCTGACCATGATCCGCAGGTAGAGGAACGCGGCGACGACGGAAGCGAGCATGGCGATGATCGCCAGGGCGTAGCTGCGCTCGTCGACACTGGCCTCGATGACGCCGAACTTGGCGATGAAGCCCGACGTGAACGGCACCCCCGCCTGGGCGACGAGGAGGATCGTGAGCGCCAGGGCGAGCGCGGGACGCTGCTTGCCGAGACCCTGGAAGTCGGCAAGCGATGTGTGCTCGTCGCCACGCCGGGCGACCAGGGCGACGATGCCGAACGTCCCGACGACCATCACCGCGTAGGCGATCAGGTACACGAGCACGCTCGGCACGCCGAGGCCACCGTCGACCTCGCCAGCGCGGTGCGCCGCGGCCTCGACACCGACGAGGATGAAGCCGGCGTGGGAGATCGACGAGTAGGCGAGCATCCGCTTGACGTCGGTCTGCACGACGGCGAGGAACGAGCCGACGAGCAGCGAGAGCACGGCGAGCATCCACACCGCCGGCTTCCAGTCGTCGCGGTAGAACGGCAGGCCGACGACGAGCACGCGCAGCAGGGCGGCGAACGCGGCGACCTTGCCGACCGAGGCCATGAAGCCGGTGACCGGGGTCGGCGCGCCCTGGTACACGTCAGGGGTCCAGACATGGAACGGCACGGCGGCCACCTTGAAGCCGAGCCCGACGAGCAGCAGCGCGATCCCGGCCAGAACCAGGGCGTCGTTGCGCTCGACGGGGATGCTCCCCGCGAGCGTCCTGACGATGACCGTGATGTTCGTCGACCCGACGGCGCCGTAGACGAGAGCGATGCCGTACAGCAGGAACGCCGACGAGAAGCCGCCGAGCACGAGGTACTTGATCGCCGCCTCCCCACTTCCCCGCTTGCGCCGGTAGCTGGCGGCGAGGACGTAGAACGCCAGCGACAGCGTCTCGAGGCCGATGAACAGTACGATCAGGTCGTTCGCCGCGCCCATCACGACACCGCCCGCGGCGGCAACCAGCAGCAAGGCGTAGACCTCCGGGCCGTCGAGGTCCTCGCGGGCGAGATAGTCGTCGGCGGTGAGCGCGATCAGCAGCATCGAGGCGCAGATCACGATCGTCACGAACTCGGCGAACGTGTCGAATGCCAGCGCCCCTCCGACGAGCGTCGAGGTTCCGTTGTCGGTGATGTCGTCCCACAGCACCAGCGACAGCACGCCCGCGGCTCCGGCCGCGACCGCCGTGACGAGCGCGTAGAGCCCCTTCGGCCATCGTGGCGTGAGCGCGCCCACCACCAGCAGGAACAGCGAGGCGCCGACGAGCACGAGGATCGGCGAGAGGGCGAACCAGTTGACCTCCGGGCCCTGGAACGTCTGGGCGAGCACCGTCACCCCTCGCCCTCGGCTTCGGCCACGGCCGGCGGCGTGGGACGCGGGATCTCCTCACCCGTACGTGCCTCGACGTGCTCGACGAGGCGGTCGACGCTCGGTCCGATGCGGTCGAGGAGCGGCTTGGGGTACACGCCGATGAACCCGATCAGACCGATGAACGCGAGCAGGACGAGGCCTTCCTTGAGCGAGATCTCCTTGAACGAGCGGTTGTCGTCGTCGACCTCGCCGTGGAACACACGCTGGTACGCCCACAGCAGGTAGACCGCGGCAAAGATCACGCCGGTGGCGGCGACGACCGTCCACCACCGCGAGGTGAGGAACGAGCCGATCAGGATCAGGAACTCGCCGATGAAGCCGTTCAGCCCGGGCAGGCCGATCGACGAGAGCATGATGACCATGAACCCGGCGGCGAAGATCGGGGCGACGGACTGGATGCCCCGCAGCTGGGCGATCTGGCGGGTGTGGCGGCGCTCGTAGATCCACCCGACGAGCAGGAACAAGGCGCCGGTCGACAGGCCGTGGTTGACCATCTGCAGCACACCGCCCGACAGCGACTGGCTGGTGACGGCAAACGTGCCGAGGACGATGAAGCCGAGATGGGCGATCGACGAGTAGGCGACGACCCGCTTGAGGTCGCGCTGCATCGTGGCGACGATGGCGCCGTACGTCACCCCGATCACGGCGAGCGTGAGGAACAGCGGTCGCGCCCACCACGCCGCCTCGGGGAACAGGTACAACCCGAAACGCAGCAAGCCATACGTGCCGAGCTTCAGCATCACGCCGGCGAGGATCACCGACCCGGCGGTCGGGGCCTGGGTGTGGGCGTCGGGCAACCAGGTGTGCAGCGGGAAGATCGGCACTTTGACGGCGAAGGCGATGGCGAAGGCGAAGAACAGCCAGCGCGCCGTGGTCGGGGCGAACTCGGCCTGCTCGGCGATCACCGTGAGATCGAACGTCAGGCGCCCGACGCTGGGGCGAGCGAGGAACGCGGTGGCGACGATGCCGACGAGCATGAACGCCGACCCGAACATCGTGAACAGGAAGAACTTGAGCGCGGCGTGCTGGCGGCCCTCGTAGCCCCACCCACCGATGAGGAAGTACATCGGCACGAGGACGATCTCGAAGAAGATGAAGAACACGAACAGGTCGAGGCTGAGGAAGCTGCCCATCACTCCGGCCTCGAGCAGCAGCAGCCAGGCGAGGTACGGCTTCTCGTCGTGGTGCGGGTCGGCGCCGAGGATCGACAGCGGGAACAGCACGCCGGTCAGCACGACGAGGAACAGCGAGATGCCGTCGACGCCGACATGCCACGAGATGCCCCAGGATTCGATCCACTCGTGGCGGGAGACGAACTGGAATCCCGGGTCGCTGGTCTCGAAGCTGGCGAGCAGCCACACGCTCAACGCCGCGGTCAGCACGCTGGCGAGGAGGCCGACCATCTTGACCAGCTCCGGCCGCCGCTTGCTCGTCAACGTGACGGCGACCGCCCCGGCCACCGGCGCCAGGATGAGCACAGTGAGGATCGGGAACCCGGAGGCGTCCACTACAGCATCCCCCGGACGACCACGAACCAGCCGAGGAGCACGACGACGCCGATCCCGATGATCGCCGCGTAGCCGCGCACGAATCCGGTCTGGCCCTTGCGCAGCTCGCCCGCGGCGGCCTGCACCACGCGGCCGGTGCCCTCCACCGTCCCGTCGACCACCGTGCGGTCGAACCACGCCGCGCCCTCGAACGCCTCGCGGCCCGGCCCGCCCATGAATTCGGTGACGGCGCGGTCGTAATACCACGCCTCGGCGAGGATCGTCGGCTCGATCGCCTTGACCCGTTTGCGCTGGTACACGAGCCAGGCGACGACGATGCCGGCGAGCGCGGTGGCGGTCGCGATGATCATCAGCAGCGTCGTGTGCTGCCCAGCCCAAGCGTCGTCGATGTTGCGCTCGCCGAACTCGACGACCGGCTCCAGCCACTGCTCGAGCCCACCCTTGATCGAGTCCGGGATCCAGATCACGTCGGGCAGCATGATGATGCCGCCGACCAGCCCCAATCCGGCGAGCACGACCAGCGGGACGAGCATGATCCACGGGCTCTCGTGGGGCTTGAGCTCGCCGTGTGCGCCATGCTCGCCGGCGCGGTCCTGCCAGTGGGCCTCGTTGAAGAAGACCATGATCACCTGGCGGGTCATGTAGAACGCGGTGAGCAGCGCGGTCACCAGTCCGAGCAGGTACAGCGCCCAGCCCTTGTCGGACGAGAAGGCGAGGATCTCGTCCTTCGACCAGAACCCGGCGAACGGCGGGACGCCCGCGATGGCGAGCCAGCCGACGATGAACGTCGCCGCCGTCACCGGCAGGAATGGCCGCAACCGGCCCATCCAGCGCATGTCCTGCTCGTCGTGCATGCCGTGGATGACCGAGCCGGCACCGAGGAACAGCAAGGCCTTGAAGAAGGCGTGGGTCACCATGTGGAAGATCGCGCCGACATAGGCGCCCGAGCCGACGGCGAGGAACATGTACCCGAGCTGGCTCACCGTCGAATAGGCGAGCACGCGCTTGATGTCGTTCTGGGCGACGGCGATCGTCGCCGCGAACAGCGCGGTGATGACGCCGATCCAGGCGATCAACGTCGGCACCCAGTCGTAGGACACGGTGAGCACCGGGCTCACTCGGACCATCAGGAACACGCCGGCCGTGACCATCGTCGCGGCGTGGATCAGGGCCGACACCGGCGTCGGGCCTTCCATCGCGTCGGGCAACCAGAAGTACAGCGGGAGCTGGGCGCTCTTGCCCGTGGCGCCGAGGAACAGCAGCGCGGCGATGGCCGTGGCCGCCGATTGGGCGAGGGCACCGTCCTCGGCGGCGTGGTTGAGCACCCCGTAGCTGACCGACCCGACGGCCTCGAAGGCGAGGAACATCGCCAGCATGAACCCGAAGTCACCGACCCGGTTGGTGACGAACGCCTTCTTCCCGGCGGTCGCCGCCGATTGCCGGGTGTGCCAGAACGCGATCAGGAAGTAGGAGCACGCCCCGACGCCTTCCCACCCGAGGAACGTAACGAGCAGGTTCTCGCCGAGCACCAGCATCAGCATCGAGAAGGCGAACAGGTTGAGGTACAGGAAGAACTTGGAGAACTTCGGGTCCCCGTGCATGTAGCCGATCGCGTAGAGGTGGATCAGCGCACCGACGCCGGTGACGAACAGGCACATCGTGATGCTCAACGGGTCGGCCAGGAACGCCATGTCGATGTGCAACGTCCCGACCGGCAGCCATGTGTAGAGCGTCGAGATCTCCTCCCGCTCCTCCGCCGGGCGGCTGAGGAGGTCGAAGAACACGCCGACCGACACGACGAAGCTGGCCGTCAGCATGGCGGTCGCCAGCCAGCCGGCGAGCGGATCGCCGAGGCGCCGCCCGAACAGCAGGATCAGCAGGAACCCCGCCAGCGGAAACGCCGGGATCAGCCACATCAGCTCAGCCATCGGCGCCTATCCCCTCAGGTCCGCCAAGTCGTCGGCGGTGGCGCCGGGGCGGCGGCGGAGGATGGAGACGATGATCCCGAGGCCGACGACGACCTCGGCAGCGGCGACGACGAGGACGAAGAAGACGGCGGTCTGGCCGTTGATGTCGCCGAGCCGGGAGGACAGGGCGACGAAGCTGAGGTTGACCGCGTTGAGCATCAGCTCGATGCACATGAACATCACGAGCGGGTTGCGGCGCGTCACCACGCCGACTGCGCCGATGCCGAACAGCACTGCGGCCAGCACGAGGTACCACGTCGGCGTCGGGGTGGCAGCGATCACGGCGCGTCAACCCGCTCGCTGGTGCGAGGCATCGCACCCGGCTCGTCGATCCGGCGCCGCCGCTCGCGACGGGTCAGCACCACCGTCGCGGCCACCGCCACGATCAGCAGCACCGACGTGAACTCGAACGCGAACACGTTGTCGCTGAACAGGTTCGCCGCCAGCTGGCGGATGTTGGCGTCGTGGCTGGCCAGATCGCCGGCGGCCGTGGGCTGGCCGGCGACGTCGAGGCCGGAGCCGACGGCCAGCGGCTTGACGTCGCGGGTCGTGGTGATGGCGGCGATCAGCAGGCCGACGATGCCGATCCCCATCACCGCGGCCAGCGGTCGCTGGATCGGCAGCCGCTCCGTGCGCAGGTCGTCGGCGACATCCACCCCGAGGAGCATGATCACGAACAGGAACAGGACGACGATCGCGCCGGCGTACACGATCACCTGCACGACCGCCAGGAAGTGGGCTTGCAGGGAGACGAAGTGGACGGCGATGCCGAACAGCGTCAGCACGAGGCTCAGCGCGGCATGCACCGGGTGGGCGTTGAGCACCACCCCGAGCCCGCCGCCGATGACCATCAGCGAGGCGATGACGAACACGAGCAGCTCCATCACGCCCCTCCCACGATCTGGGCGGGAATCGTC